>DCSN01000238.1:0-1184 GCA_002325645.1 Pseudanabaena sp. UBA1465 | reverse complement strand
ATTCTCATTCCGATCATTCTCATCAAGTTCATCGCCATTTGCCTGATATTGAGAAAATTATCCATGATGCAAATTTACCTAAACAGGTTGAGAAATGGAGTTTAGCTGTATTTCGAGAACTAGCGATCGCTGAGGGAGCAGTCCACGGCATTGCGCCAGAGGAAGTACATTTTCATGAGGTCGGCGCGATCGATGCGATCGTCGATATTGTCTGTACCTGTGCAGGATTGGCTTGGCTAGAGGTGGACAAAATCTATTGCTCAGCTTTACCTGCGGGCGGTGGCTATGTAAATTGCGATCATGGCAAAATGCCCGTCCCCGCACCCGCAACCTTGAAACTATGGGAAATGCATGGTGTGACGACCTTTGACAATGGCATTCGTAAGGAATTAGTCACTCCCACAGGTGCAGCGATCGCCGTAACCCTAAGCGAGACATTTGGCGAAGTTCCCTTAATGAAGATCAAAAAAGTAGGGCTAGGGGCTGGCAATCAAGATCTAGAAATTCCCAATGCGTTAAGGCTATGGATTGGGAAAAGCAAGAAAAAAAAAGGCTAAATCCAGAAGATTTTTCTTCCCTTGGTAAGGAAATTAGGAAGAAAAATCTTCTAACTATCGAAACGATCGCGATCCTCGAAACCCAAGTTGATGACATGACTGCCCAAGCGATCGCCTATACGATGGAGCAACTTTTACAACATGGCGCGTTGGATGTGTATACCCAAGCGATCGGCATGAAAAAATCGCGCACTGGGGTACTAATGACGGTAATTTGTCCCTGCGATCGGCAAGCCATTTGTGAAGAGATTCTCCTTCGGGAAACTAGTACTCTCGGCATTAGGTATCGTTTCCAAGAACGCAAAATCCTGCATCGTGAGATTTATGAAGTGGAAACTATCTACGGTAAGGCGCGGGTCAAGATTGCATGGCGGGATGGGTTCTGCACCGTGCAGCCAGAGTATGAGGACTGTGCGAAGATGGCGCGATCGCACCATCTTCCATTAATGCAGGTTCAAGAAGTTGTCAAACTTGCAGGAGAAAATCTTTTAGAAACCATTTACAGCAATTTGTTTTCAAACCCGCCACAAATTAAAATATAAAACCCGTTGCGGGGCTTTGCCCTGCGACCCTTCTTGTGGCGGGTTTGATCGAGTTTTGCTGTAGGTTAAACATATTTGGCTAATA
>DCSN01000021.1:8033-9914 GCA_002325645.1 Pseudanabaena sp. UBA1465 | reverse complement strand
ATAGAAGGTAATTCTGCTAGATTTAAAGCTACCAAAAATTAACGGTTTAGGAGAGAAGCATTTTGATTCCACCCGCAGGGGCAAGCGTGACACCACGTCTCTGGGGTTTGACAGGGCGGCGATCGCTTAGTTCCAAATTGTAATGAGACAAAACTGTAGCCAGTACAATCTTCATTTCAAATTGAGCTAAAGCCTCACCCACACAGCGACGCACCCCACCACCAAAGGGCATAAACTCATAGGCAGAAAACTGGCGATCGAGAAAACGTTCTGGTTGAAACTGGGTCGCATTAGGATACAAATCTTCACGATGATGTAACAGATAGATACAACCAAGCACAATGGTTTTTGGTTCTAATTTATATCCCAATAGTTCCACAGGCTCCTCTACAACTCTGGGGAAAGTCAACATTGCCACAGGATGGATTCGCATCGTTTCATTGCAAACCGCCGTTAGATAGGGCAGCTTGAAAATACTCATCCAATCGGTGCGATCGCTGACTGTATTTAGCTCTGCTAATAACTTCTTCTTGACCTCTGGCAAGCGGTGAATCCAATACAAAGCCCAAGACATCACAGTTGCCGTAGTTTCATGCCCCGCAATCAACAGAGCCAGCAGTTCATCCCGCAATTCTACATCGGTCATGCCTTTCCCTTCTTCATCCGTAGCCGACATGAGCATCGATAAAATATCAGTGCGATCGGGATCATGATTAGCGCGACGTTCCGCTATTTCCATATAAATCAATTTATCAATTTGTTCCCGTTGGCGCAAAAAATTGCCCCAAGGACTCCAATCACCAAGATCTTTTTGGAGAGATGGGAAAAAGAGAAATGCTGAGGTTAATGGAGAAACAAATAGCTCCGTCATTTTCGTCATCAGCGATTGGAGCTCCCGACAGCGATCGCCCGCATTTAAACCAAATACCACCTGCAAAATGATTTGCAAAGAAATGTCCTGCATCACATCTCTAGCTAAAAAGGTTTGCTGTGGCTTTAAGCGACTCAATGCTTCATTGGTCAAATCAAAAATAATCTGACCATAATTCTGCATTCGCGATCCGTGAAAGGCAGGCATTACCAGTTGCCTACGTTTTCTGTGGCGATCGCTTTCTAAGGTAAATACTGAGGAATCACCGACAATCGGTCTTAAAATTCCATTCAATTCCCCTGGGGCGCTAAACTGCTTGCGATCGTTAGTCAAAATCTGCTGGATCGCTTGAGGTTGATTCACAAAAATGAGAGAAACGTCAAAGCCAACTATTTGGGCGGAAAAAATATCTGGATATTTTTTCGCCGCCGTTTCCATATAGCTAACTGGATCAGCTACCCATTGAATTTGCTGCAAAAACTTGATCGTCTTGATGGGATTAATGGGATTGATGAGATTGAGCATATTTATGTATGGGTGATTTTTATCGCTATTTTAGCTTTTGAAAAAAGACTTGGCTTGATATTCCCATGTCATTATGATGGCAGTACCGATGAAATAAGCGAGGATATCTTTCCAATCAAAGGTAGTTCCTAAAATAATAGCTAGAAGCTTGTATTGTCTTAGCCCCAGTCGGTCAATCAGGTTCAGATATTGCAATCCTTCGATCGCACAGGCGAAGATAAAAACCGATAAAGCCGCTATATTTGCGCTAACTTTCCAAAAGGATTTGATAAAACAATAAAGAAGAATGACAACTAAAACATCGCCAACAAAGGGACGAATAAATTGATCATCAAAAAAAACTGCGATCGCAACTTCTATAAAAAATAGAAAAATAGTTAAAAAGAAGTATTTTCGATTGAAAGTGAGTTTATTGACAACCATAGGGCAGGCTCTATTAAGTAGTGCAGCATAGTTATAAACAAAATCCAAATTGTTGTGCTGCC
>DCSN01000021.1:0-7973 GCA_002325645.1 Pseudanabaena sp. UBA1465 | reverse complement strand
GGCAGCACAACAATTTGGATTTTAAGTTGACTTAACCTCCAGTGACAGATGAACCGATGCCTTGGAAGAAAGCCCATGATAGAAAGAAGTTGCTGATAAATATCGAGAGTAATGCAGTGACGACGGCAGTAGTGGTGGACTCGCCCACACCCTTTGCGCCGCCTGTGGTCGTTAAGCCCCATGTTGTGCCGATCGCCGCAATTAGCAAGCCAAAGATGCTAGATTTCAGTAAAGCGGCAATTAGATCCCAAGGTTTAAGTAAGTCCTGCACGGAATTGAGAAACATATTGTAGGGAATGGCATACATCGCTTGCGAAAGAAATAAGCCTCCCGCCATCCCTGTTAAAAATCCTAAAATCGTCAGGATTGGCAACATAAAAATACAGGCGATCGCGCGAGGGGTTGCCAGATAATCGATGGGATTAGTGCGTAACATATAGAGCGCATCAATTTGCTCCGTGACTTGCATTGTGCCAATTTCGGCGGCAAAGGCGGAACCAACACGCCCCGCAATAATTACGGCGGTTAATACAGGGATTAACTCTCGGCTAAGGGCGATCGCCAAAATTCCACCGATCGCCTGTTGAGCGCCAAAGTTAATAAATTCTCGCGCCACTTGAATCGTAAATACAGCACCAACAAAGGAAGCCGTAATCAAAGTAATCAGCAGTGAGTCTGTACCAACCTTAGACATTTGTTCGATGGTATTGCGCCAATGGAAACGCCGATAGATCAAAATATGGGTGATGATCTGTCCGATCAGAAGACAACTCTGTCCCACTTTAATTAGCCAAATACCAAAATTTCCCATGCCCTCAAGTTCCTGTGTTACAGACTGTTGATAGTTTAATCGATTCGGATAATTATTAGAAAAGATTGCTTCGCAATCTTTTCTAATGAACAAGGGCTTAAGCCCTTGTTAGGCTGATGTTATGGGGTTTTAAGCAAAAATATGAAGTGTCCAGTTGCAGGGCTGCTGAAGATCGCCAAATTTGCCACTTATCCAGTACCACAGAGCCATCCGAGTCCGAAAGAAACCAATCAGGAGAAAATGACCTTCGGGAGTTGTCACGCCATATTTCTGTCCATCGGTAAGCGTCACATACCAAGGCGTATCACTGCCTTTAACCAACATTCGGGAACGCTCATAATTTTTTTTGTATTGCAAAGGTACGGTAAATATTGCGTAGACATGATGCTCGCCACGCCAAGGCTCAGCCACTATTTTAATAGGATGAAACTGGAGACTGGTGTTGTTTATTTCCGTCATGGCGGGACATACAGAAGAAATTAGATTTGATGAATTCTGCAAAGAACTTGTTGTCAAAATCAATGAAGTACCTAAAGTTAAGGCTCCAATCGTGACGACTAATAATTTACGGTGGGGAAGATGCCATTTTTTCATTGGCAATTACTGGCAATTACTGGCAATTACTGACAATTTTCGAGGCGCGGTAATAGCAAAGCGATCGCATCGGTATATTGCTGTAACTCTCTAGAGGAGAGATTACTGTTATTCAGGATGATGCTAAAAATTACTTCACGATATTTTGGAGGACTGGCATAGCCCGATAAAGCGATCGCCCCTGAAAATGTCCCAGTTTTGGCTTGGATTAACCCCTGAGCAGAAGTATTTTTAAAGCGATTGGTTAAGGAGCCATCGACACCCGCGATCGGTAATGATTTGCGAAAGTCGCGATCGCTGGCAACGGTTTGCAATATCTGGGCGATCGCCCTCGGTGTCGTCAAATTACGGCGCGATAGTCCTGAGCCATCGGCTAGGAACACCGTGTCAGGAGAGATCTTCACCGATTCTAAATATTCTCTGATCGCGTAAAGTCCGCCACTGACCGTATTCAGGGTGACGACCTCGGAGAAGCGATCGCCTACGGATTTTTGTAATAATTTGGCATAAAACTTCTCACCTAACGCCCTTAATAATAATTCTGCGTAGAGATTATTACTAGATTTATTGGTGATGGCGATGAGCGTCGATATTGTCTCTGAAGATGCGATCGCCAGATCTTGAGTTGGTGGTAACTTTTTAGAAATATCGGTCGAAACCACAATTCCTTGAGCAGTTAGCTCTTGACGTAATAACTGCAAAAAATTAGCTTCAGGATCAGGAACCGCAACACCACCATCCTCTGGCTCCGTATTTTCAGGAATCTCGCCGCTAATGATCATCACTTTCTGTCCATAGGGACGCACAATTTTTAAAGCCTTGTCAGGCAAACTATATTCAGAATTTGCCGAAACTGTCATCGATTGATTATCTACGCGCCAATCCCTCGCTAATGCAGGATTTTCCCACTCAAAGATTGCAGATTGCCCAATTTTATTAGGACGGATTTGCCAATTTAGGGAATTTTCGTCAATGGTGAAGGGGGAAACTCTAGCCGCATAATATTCTTGCAGATCTTGCCATTCCCAGCTTCCGACAATATCTTCGCCCCTGCGAAGGGTCTTTGTCCAAATCCCGCCATTAATGCGTTTTACCCCCTTATTTTTAAGTTGAGTAACCAGAGATTTTAAGCCTGTCGCGGAGCTAAAACTGGGATCGCCCGATCCTACTAGCCATAATCCATTTTCGAGAAGCCCTTGAGCATTGGGTAAATTTCTAGACATCAATCGCGTAGTAAAGCGATAGTCTGCTCCCAAAACCTTCAGCGCGATCGCCGTTGTAAACAGCTTGGCATTGGAAGCGGGCATAAAGAGGCGATCGCCATCGAGATTTGCCAATACTTGAGGATTAGCGCCAGTGGTTTGGACAAACACACCAACCCGCGATGGTTGCAACTTAGAAGACTTAGCGATCGCGTCTACTTCCTGTTGTAATTGAGCAGGGCAGAGACGTGGGTTTGCTTGAGCAATTGCTTGAGCGATTGATTGGGCAGGGATTGTAACTAAGGCGATCGCGCTAACTATGGCAGCTTGAAAATAACGAACCGAACTGGACAAAAATTGCATTCCTCAACAGACCTAATCTAAAAACCACAGATAAATCATATATTCCTTATCACCAATTTTAATCTTTTCCGTTTGAATAGGTGATAAATTCCCCAAATTATACCGATAAGATACAACCCGCGTTCCTGACTTTAACTTAGGCAAAATATCGGAGATTACGCGTAGATTAGCTTTTTCACTGAGATATAACGTAATTACCGTGGCATTGGCTAAATCAGTTTTAAATAAATCCTGTTTAACAAATTTAAGGCGATCGCCAAGGTTCGGTGTTTTAGAGATTACCGATTTCGCTTCCTTGCCCGAATCTCTAATTAACTCAGGATCGATCTCAATACCGATCGCCTTTGCCCCAAAGTCACGCGCCGCCGCAATCACGATTCTGCCATCGCCACTACCCAAATCGTAAACAACATCGGTCGGTGTGACCTTTGCCATTTCCAACATTTTCGTCACCGCCTGAGACGGTGTTTGCAAATAGGGTGCATCGGGGGTACGCACTGGATCAAAGTTTTTGGGATCAATATTTGGGACTAACGGCAGTGCTGTCGGTTCTAAGGACTGGTTAGGCAAATAGGAAGGCGCATTACCCACCCAAAAGTTACAAGCCACTAGGGTCGAGGCCGTAATGATTGCGATCGCCAAAAACCTGAATAAAGCTGCCATAGGGGGATTCATCTAAATCCTAATTTTTGTAAAACTGCGGTCTGAGCCTCTGGCTGTTGGCTATAGGCAAAACCCCAAGGCATGAGAGGAGGTAGTAATGGGAATAGGCGATCTAGGGCGTAGGGGCTACCGTAAAGGGCGATCGCTTGTAACTTATTTTCTAATACCAATTCCGTTACTAAAATCTGAATCCTCTCATGGAGATTAGTATTGCCGCGAAATGGATTGCCTCGACTAAAAATTTGCAGGAATATATGGGAGAAATGTTCACCTTTAAGATTGGCTAGGGTCAAGCTATCAGCGATGATTCGTTGATAGCCCTTGCTTTTGGGCAATGACACCGCAGGCGATCGCACATTTAGAAACTCTTCGCAGGTGAGGGGATCGTCAACAATGATCAGGTTGAGATAGTTTGCTTCTAAACGCTCTTGGATATTACCAGATTGTAGCTCTGGGAGCGACGAATAGACATTAATCGATTTCATGGCGATCGCATGGGCAACGCCTAGATTTTTAGGATTACCTAATAATTTTAGATTAGGAAGAATCCCGCAAACTTTTTGTTTGGCTTTCCAAATCCTTTGCACCGAAGCACGAATGCGATCGCGATCGATTTCTTGGTTTTCCACGGCTTTGCAAACAGCGTCAATGGTGGCGATCGCATCAACGGGCATCAACAAAATATCTGCGCCAGCCTTGACCGCTTGCACCGCAATATCTGCGGGGCTGCCCAAATTTGCCACTCCTGACATAATCAGCGCATCCGTGATGATCAGTCCCTCAAAGCCCATTTCCTTTCGCAAAATATCCGTCAGAATATGATGGGATAAAGTCGCAATATGGTGACGGTCAAAGGCGGGAACCGAAATATGGGCGCTCATGATTGCGTCAACACCTGCGGCGATCGCATTGATGAAAGGCGGAAATTCGACCTCCTCAAATCTTTGGCGATCGTGGGGAATCATCGGCGTTTGCAAATGGGAATCCACCGCAGTATCGCCATGTCCGGGAAAATGCTTGGCAGTTGTCAGCACAGGATATTGTTTTGCTCCCGCAATAAAGCCCCGCGTTGCCCCCATCACTTCACCCACCGTAATCCCAAAGGCACGCACATTAATCACAGGATTTTCAGGATTATTGTTCACATCCACAATCGGCGCAAGCAGCCAATTGATGCCGATCGCTAAGGCTTCCTCCGCCGTGATTTTGCCCATCGCTTCGGCATATTTCATGGACACCGCCTGCAAAGCCATCGGTGGCGGAAACCATGTCGCCCCACTAAATCGCTGCCCCACGCCTTCTTCAATATCCGCCGCAATTAATAGTGGCACTTTTGCCCAAGACTGCATCTGCTGAGTTTTAAAGGCAACTTCCGCCGCACTACCACCCATTAAAATTATGCCGCCAACTCCATACTCACTGATCAGGGCTTGCAATTTTGTGTGTGGCAACTCCCACTGTGGATATTGGATTTGATGGTCGTATAACATTCCACAAGTACGCACAACCACCATTTGCGAGACTTGCTCAATCAGGCTCAGGCTATCAATATCAGGCAAGTTGATCGACATAGTTTGTTAATACAATAAATAACGATGTAGCGCAAAATAACGATGTAGCGCAAAGCTCCGCCTTAAAAAATTTCTTGAATGATACAGCGCTTCGCGCTTTCTTAAAACCCAGATAAATTTTGAAAAAGCTTGCTTCGCAAGCTTTTTCAAAATTTATCTGGAATATACAAAACCTAAATAGGCTGTATGCGGTGCTTTGCACCGCATATCATGCACTTAAAACTCTAGCGCAAAGTCTTTGCGTGTCATCGGTTGTGGTACTTCTAAACCTTCGCCACCAATATATTGTAAAGGCTTACCTTCAACGGATAAATAAACCTTAGCCTCAGGTTCTACGCTAGTTGCCGTGTACAAGATCTGAATAATCCTGCCTTGCATTGACGCAGATCCACCGCCTTTAGTAAAGTCCTTAGATAAATTAATCCGAATTTCTTTAGCTTTACCCGCCACGCTCAACACCTTTGTATTGGCAGGAATAGCGCTATAAAGGCTAGATTCAGGTGGTTGTTCTGATATTAAAGTATTGATCACTGAGGCGATCGCTTCGTCGTTAGTTTTAGCTTTAACGGCGATCGGTACAGCGATTAATTTATTTTTAGTAGACTCGATCCAATAAACCGCTAATTGT
The DNA here is from genome assembly GCA_002325645.1 of Pseudanabaena sp. UBA1465. Lineage (GTDB taxonomy): Bacteria > Cyanobacteriota > Cyanobacteriia > Pseudanabaenales > Pseudanabaenaceae > Pseudanabaena. The sequence continues at coordinate 2,141 of DCSN01000021.1, read as the reverse complement.
CCATCAACGGCTCGCGTTGCGGGTGGAGACTGGCTAATTTGGTTAGCCGTAGTGGGGACTGTTTGAGGATTTGGCTGACTCGTTGGCGGTTTAAAGTCTCCATTACCATTGAGTAATATTGCCGTAGCCGAGCCACCAACCAATGCGGCGGCAACTAGTCCAAACCAAGCACCCTTATTTAAAACTGGAATTTTCACAATTTAGCTCCTCAACGCTGTTGATTAAGTTTGCATTGTCTTTCATGCGATCTTTTTGATGCGATCGGCGATCGCTTTGATGTAATCATGTGACGCAAACGAACGTGAATTAGCTCCTTAATCTATCTTAGATCTAAATAGATCCGACATGTCACATATACAAATTAAGGCGGCGCAGAGCGCCGCCTTAATTTATTTAGGTCTACAAATCTCTAAAAAATTCCTAACTTTAGATAGATCTTTGTCCCCTGCGGAACGTTCTACCCCACTGGATACGTCTAAACCATTTGGGCATACTAGCGCGATCGCCTGTTCTATATTGCCTGGGGATAGCCCTCCCGCTAACCACCAGTCACAATGGGGACGAAAATCGCGCAACATTTGCCAATCTAAGGTTTTGCCAGTGCCTCCCGCCATTTGCGGATCGTAGGCATCGAGCAGAACCACATCAACCAGATCGCTAAAAAGTTGAGCTTGCGCTAAACCTGAAGGATCTTTAACCCTGAGGGCTTTGATAAGCTTAATTTGCGGATTGATTTGATCTAGATGCGATCGCAACCCACGACAAAACTCTGGTGATTCATCGCCATGTAGTTGCACCCCATTTAGTTTGCCTTGCTCGATGGTTTGGCAAATTTCCTCGACCCTTGCGTTGAGAAACACACCAATTAAATCGAGCTTAGAATAATTAGAGATTAGGTTAGTAGTAATTAGGGCAATCTCTGAGACTGTGACATATCGTGGTGATGAAGCAACACAAATAAATCCAAGGGCTTCGGCTCCCATCTGAGCGATCGCTTGGGCTTGATCAAGTTTCGTAATGCCACAAATTTTGATATACATACACAGGAACCAGCAAAATATTTCATGACAAAGTACTCATCCTATCCAAATTCCATGCAGTCCCCTCAAAAATCAGCCTCAAAATTAATGAATAAATTTTCTACAGGCTCGGCTGTGGTGATGGCGATCGCGATCGCTTGTTGCACGCCTGCTCTGCCCGCCCGCGCCTCACTTTTTGATGGCCCTGTCGATCGCTTGCCTTCGATGGAGCGTGATTCTTTGCGGAGTGGGCAAACTGTGGTGACAGGAGATAAGGGGAAATATGTAGCACGGGTGCTAATCGATGCTTCTCCCGATCAGGTTTGGCAAGTTTTGACTGACTATGCCAATCTCTCGAAATTTATCCCTAATATGGCTTCGAGCCAAATCCTTGAGAGTCGCAACAATCGCAAGGTGATCGAGCAGGTGGATTCTCGTCAAGTATTTGTGGTGACGATCACTTCACGCACCAAGCTCGCAATTCAGGAAACCGATCGCAAGCAAATTGATTTCCGTCTCATTGATGGCGATCTCTCGCAAATGGAAGGCTATTGGAAAATGGAACCTGTATCTTCTGTGCCACGTCGTTCTCCCAATCAAATTTTGATCACTTATACTGTTAATGCTCAACCCAGTGGTTCGACACCTCTTGACGCATTTTATAGTATTTTCAAGGAGGCTCTAGGGGACACTTTGCAAGCAATTAAAAAGGAAGTCAAAAGAAGAGGCTAAAAATTTCGCCTTGATCCCAAAAACTACCATGTACACACAAGTCTAAATCCTCTAAATACCCTGCAATAAATTGCGGGCTGAAAGCTAAAACCCGTTGAAACGGGTTGAATTTTAGGAATTAGTCAGTTTTAACTGACTTTAGCTTTGAGCCAAGAACTTTAGTTCTTGGTTTTCGTGACTTGTGTTTACACCGTAGACGTAACATCAGTGACTGAAGTTAAAGATCTGCTTTACATACATTGCGATTTCAATCAATATATCAGGATTCTTTTACCCAAAAATTTAACTAATGTGAGTGGGAAGTCACGCACTCTATCCGTTTACAAGGATGAGTGACGGGATGAAAACGAACCAGAAAATAAATTGAGCGACAGTGAATCCATGATAGAA
>DCSN01000245.1:61570-70286 GCA_002325645.1 Pseudanabaena sp. UBA1465 | reverse complement strand
AAAACCAGAATCGGTGGGGCGGCTTCGCCGCCCCGTCGATTCTGGGAAATCTGGACTGGTATTTTATTTTCTCGCCATTCTCGTTAGGGCATAAAATTTACATTGCTGCATCATTACAGGGCGATTTTTTCTGAAATAGCAGTTTGTTCTTGGGCTGCTTCAGGAGACTTGTTTTTGCATAGGTGTTCTGGTAAAGCTGATCCAGAGGGATCAAGTTTTTCGGCAAGATGGGGGTATTTGATTCGGCCGTGATTGCGCTCTTGCCAAACTTTAATAAAAACAGGCGCAATCCGATCTAGATCTTCCCAAGTTAAGCTGCAATCTTTGAGTTGCCCATCATCCCACCTTGTTTTAAAAATTCGCATCAGCAAGCTCTTGGCTTCTTCTAAGGTGGTGTCTGTGCCAAGCGATCGCAGGGCAGCTTCACAGGCATCAGCCAACATGACAACGCCTGTCTCACGAGATTGGGGGATCGGCCCTGCGTAGCGGAATTCCGACTCAACCACATAATTGGAGCGCTTTTGAGCCTGACAGTAAAAGTAAGAAATAGTGATCGTACCTTGATGCTCTGGGATAAAAGCTTGCAACATTTCGGGAAGATGATATTTTTGAGCTAATTTGATACCGCCTGACACATGCTCCTTGATAATTTGAGTGCTGAGCCAAGGGTCATCAATTATATCGTGGGGGTTTGGCTGCCCCATTTGGTTTTCGATAAAATATTCTGGTTTGATGGTCTTCCCGATATCGTGATAAAGCGTACCTGTTCTCACTAAGGTTGTATCTGCGCCTAGCTCACGAGCCGCAGCCTCGGCAAGATTTGCCACAAATAAAGTATGTTGAAAAGTACCTGGAGTTTCAGCAACTAAGCGCCGTAATAAGGGGCGATCAAGATTGCCGAGTTCGGCTAGACGGAAGGGGGTGAGGGCATAGGAAATATGCTCTAGGTAAGGAATTGCGCCAAGAGCGACGATCGCGGATATCAGTCCTCCTGAAGCATATTTCAGGGCTGTAATCAGGATGAGTACGGGGGGGGTTGAGCCGCCAACAAGGGCGATCGCTGTATATACAACGGCTTGTAATAGGGCGACTAATAAACCTGTGGCTGCAAGGTGCGATCGCGTAAGCGGGCGATCGGTAATTGCTGCTGCCACAATTGCGCCAACTAATACAGGAGTCAAAGCTAGTAAGTCGGAGCCAATTGCTAATCCTAGTAATACTGAGATTAAGGAGGTGACTAGCAAAGCCAGACGGGAGCTATAAAAACTACCAATAATTAGACCTAGACTTGCTAAAGGCACAAACATCAGCATATTCGGAGCCATTAACACGGTGGCGAGGGCATTGCCAGTGCAAACGATGCCGAGGTTTAAAAAATCTTTGATGTGTAGTTTGACTTTGAGTAAATATTGCCATCGCCGATTGGCATAGCCAAAGATACCAAAGGCGATCGCGGTAGTACCAGCCATCAAGAGCAATCCCTTCAGATTGACCTGCCTTTGAGTCATTTTTAGCTCATCTAAAATCACAAATTGCTTTTCGGTAATTTTTTCGCCACCCTTAACAATTAGATCTCCTGTGTTTATGTTGATTTTTTGCGTCTGAACTGATTCGGATGCTTTGATGGCTCGGTCGGTTGTCGCAATATAGTCAACGGTCAAATTGGGCTTGACGGTAGCGCTCAGTAGCGCGATCGCCATGATTTTCTGCTCTTCGTTATTAGGCAGATTGCGGAGATTACGGAGCCGTTGCTGCACCATGGTATCGGGCAAGCCAATCACAACTCCTGATCCTTGGAGATCTCTCAAGCTTTGCCTAATTAGTTTTTTGTTGCTTTCCCATTCCTCATTAGTCATTTCTAAGAGGCGATCGCGAAACATTGCTGGTCCCTTGGCCACCTTTTCCTGCGTCATTGCATAGGCAAGGCGAACTTCTGTAATCTTATTAACTAGTTTTTGATAGTCTTGGGTCGGCGTATTGTTTTTGTAAAGAGATAACTCCGCGATCGCTAAAGAATTAAGCTCTTGTTCGGGATTAGCAATCGTAGACAGGGGGCTATTTTGACCCGCGAGATTACCTGACAGTCTATAGGCTTTTTCTTGTGCCTGTTGCCACTCCAGATCGGTAATTCGCCGAAAATATCGCTGGACTTCAGCACTCAGGATTTTAAGATCGATATAGGGTAAATTACCTGAAGATATGCGTAAATCATCACCGACTTTTAACAACTCTTCTAGATGTTTAAAAGCATTAGCATCCATCTCAGGGTTGTTGCGATAGATCGGGATAACTTGCTGTTTAGCTTGTTCCTGAGCTAGTTTGGTTGCTTCAATGTCAGTAGCTGAGATGGTTTTAGGCGATCGCAAATCTTGGTCAACAAATGTGCCAATCGCTAAGCGTGGCTCAGCATAAAAACGAACACTCAGTGTTGAAATCAGGCAGACAAAGGTAATCCCTACAATCGCTCGACTAGACCACTTTCGAGATGTGCGATTGGTCATGCCAGAGAGCGCGGTGTCATGGTTGGGAATAATTCCCATAGTTTCATTACTCTAGTTACTCTAGTAAAAAATGGTTCGTAAGAACAAATTCAACAAATGCAATTAGGTTTGCAATCTTTAAGTTTTTAACTAAGGCGATCGCAGACAAGATCTAGATTTACCAGATTTCTATCAAAAAAACTAAAAATCTGCTTTTGTTTTTTTGATTTTCCGATCTAAAACCTATGACGCAGCCTGAGCCAAAGGTTTTAGGGTTTTATATTTAATTGCGGCAGGCAAAAGTTTATAAGTACGAGCCAAGGAATTTGATAGGAAGAGCAAGACATAAGCCGGGTTCTGTTTCGGCAGTCTTTCAACTACCTTAGCGGTTATCTATCTGGGATATTTGTTACCAAATACCTCCTGCGGCACACACTTAAATGCGATCGCCTAGCTTTCGCCAAACAACCACCTTAAGCAACGGATTCAAGGGCTATTGAAGATCGAAACCCATAAATCCTCTCGCCTTGCTTCCAACTGGGGTTTACCGAGCCAGAGCCTCACGACTCTGCTGGTGCGCTCTTAACACACCTTTGCACCCTTACCAATTATTTCTAATTGGCGGTATCTTTCTGTGGCACTATCCTCACGATCGCTCGCACTGGGCGTTACCCAGCAGTTTGATCTTCATGGAAGCCCGGACTTTCCTCAAAATTTTCACTCAAAACTCATTTTGAGATAAATCTCGCAACTGCACGCTTACTCTTCCTTATACCTATTATGTACCACAGCGCTTAGCGCTGATTTAAAACTCAAATAAAAATCAAAAAGCTGTGGCACAAGCGCAGCGTGCGCCACAGCTTTTTAGGACTATAAAAGTCAAAATAATGTTTATCAAAATAGGATTGTTTTGCTAAACTATCTGATTATTCGAGGCAAAACCTAAATGTCTCATGATGGATTAAATATTTTCTACATTCTTGGCTCATAGGTGTGAGTGACTAACTAAATGATGAAACACTTCTCCAAAGGGATGTATACGCTATTTTTATCCTTGATCTTGGTACTGGTTGCTGGAGTATCTCAAGCCGCAGCAGCCAGTTTCTTAAGGGTTTTGGTAAAAGAAGAATCTAGCTCTAAGATGTCTGTCGCTGTGACCCAGCCTGCAACCTTACAAATTTCAGGTCAGTCTAGCCGTCGTCTTGATCCTGGTCAGTGGTATACCTTACCTCTAACCTCTGCTTATCGCATTACACCTAGTAACAATGGCTTAACCCAAGTTGGCAATACTCTTTACCCAGGTGAAATTGAATTACGCGCTTGGAATAAAAAAGCGATCGCTGTAAATGTGCTGTCCCTTGAGGAATATCTGCGTAGCGTTGTACCGAGCGAAATGCCCGCAAGCTGGCATATGGATGCACTTATGGCGCAGGCTGTGGCGGCTCGTAGCTATGCGGTCAATACCCAAAGACAGCGCAAATGGGGTGAGGCTCCCTACGATCTAGTTAGTGACACTCGCGATCAGGTATACAAAGGTTTTTACCGCTATGATTCGCAAACAGGGCAAGCCATCCCCCTAATCAATAGTCGTAGTGATCAGGCGGTTGCCTCCACCGCAGGTTATATGCTCCGTCCTGGGTTTAAAGGCTACTATCGCGCCCGTTTACCCCGCAATTGGATTAGCTGGGGTGGTGGCTATATGCCCGTCTCCGATGGTCAGCATCTCGATCAAGAAATGACTCAACAAATGGCTCAACGGGGCTGGAATTGGGTGCAAATTTTAGCTTGGTGGTATCGCGACGCACCGATCAAACCATAAGAAATAAAGGAGGTACTTAGTACCTCCTTTATTTCTTGTAACTAAAATACAGAGCTTTGCGCTTACTTAAAACCTCAAAATATTGTTAAAAACGGCGTTTAGCGCCGCTTTTAACAATATTTTGGTAAGAGGGAAATGCGCTTCGCGCATCCCCTTCTTGTTTGGTTTGTGTGTGAATATAGTGAAAACCATATTTTGTGAAACCTTATGGCTATTCAAAAATTATCCGAAGTCGAGATTTCTTCCGCGATCGCCCAACTAGCGGGTTGGGCAGTTGTTGATCAAAAGTTGCAAAAAAACTTTAAATTTAGCAATTTTGTCGATGCCTTTGGCTTCATTAGCAAGGTGGCGATCGTTGCTGAAAAGATGGGGCATCATCCTGAACTTTTTAATGTTTACAACAAAGTCAGAATCGATTTGACCACCCATGATGCTGGTGGCATCAGCGCCCTCGATTTTGATCTCGCCCAAAAAATTGACAAACTGTCATAGCAAAATTTTAAAAGCGCGGCTTCGCCGAGCTTTTAAAATTTTGCTGGGTTTGCCAGCCTTGCTTAGGCATGGCGTTTTTGATGCCATTGCCATGCGTGCTGCAAAATGAGATTAATATCAGCATATTTAGGTTGCCAATCCAAGATGCTTTGAGCTTTGGCGGCACTGCCCACTAAAGCGGGTGGATCTCCTGCGCGGCGATCGCCAAATATTACATTAATCGGCTTACCAGTAATCCGCTTAGCCGCATCAATCACTTCCTTAACCGAGAAGCCATTACCATTACCGAGGTTGAAAATTTCGCTCTGATTACCCTCAAGTAGATATTGCAAGCCCAACACATGGGCATCAGCAAGATCATTCACATGGATATAGTCACGGATACAAGTACCATCGGCGGTCGGGTAATCAGTGCCATAAACCGTGATTGCCTCACGTTTACCCAGAGCCGTTTGTAAAACTAAAGGAATTAAATGGGTTTCAGGCTGATGATCCTCACCGATCGCGCCCTCAGGATCGGCTCCTGCGGCATTGAAATATCTAAAGATTACTGACTTCAATCCATAGGCAACATCAAAATCCTGCAAAATCCGCTCAACCATCAGCTTAGTTGCCCCATAGGGATTGATCGGTGCTTGGGGATGATCTTCAGTAATAGGGATTTGCTGCGGTACGCCGTAGGTGGCACAGGTCGAAGAAAAAACGAAGTTTTTAATATTTGCTGCCACCATCGCCTCTAGCAAAGACAAAGTACCAACGACATTATTGCGGTAGTACTTATCGGGTTGAGTTACCGACTCGCCGACATAGGCATAGGCGGCAAAGTGCATCACCGCCGTAATTTGGTGATCGCTAAATAATTGATCTAATAAAGCGCGATCGTTAGTATCGCCAATAATCAATTCAACACCCAAGATTTCTGCAATATCTCGATGACCATATACAAGGTTATCTAAAATTACGATTTTGTATCCCACCTGTTGCAGAGCTTTAACAGTATGGGAGCCGATATAACCTGCTCCACCTGTAACTAAAATTGTTGGCTTAGGCATAACTATGATTTAGTTTTATTTGGTTTTAGCTAATATCTATTACATACAGCGCTTTGAGCTAAATTAAAACCCCCAAGGAGTTTTTGAAAGCGCGGCTCCGCCGCGCTTTCAAAAATTCCTTGGTACTGCTTATAGCCGCGCTTTGAGAATATCAAAAATCTCAGGTGGAATAGGAGTACGCAGCGATCGCCCTAAGCGGTTTTTCTTTTGGGCTAGTTGCAAACAATCGAGTTTTTTGCACAAATAAGCCGATCGTCCCATGCCATCATCAAGTTGAATTTGAAATTGCTTAGTATTAGAATCGCCCAGAATCTGATGACTGTTAGCGATCGGTACACGCACCACCCGCCAAAAATCATCTCGCATGGCGATACATTGGCAACTAACACAACGACGGTGTAGCTTTAAAGCCAAGCTGGTTCACTCCTATTTTTGCTCATCTCCGTATTCATTTTCATCATCCTGTTCAGATTGTCCGAGGTAATTGGCAAACTTTGCAGTACTTTCTTGAATCTTACGATCTTCCTCTGCGTAATCGTACTTCGCCGAGTTTTTGATATCAATTTTCCAGCCAGTTAACCGCGCCGCCAAGCGGACATTTTGCCCTTCCTTACCGATCGCCAAACTTAACTGATCTTCAGGCACTAGTACATGGGCAATGCGCTCATTGGCATTAATTAAACGCACTTCCTGAATTCTGGCTGGGCTGAGGGAATTGGCAATATAGGTCGAAGGATCGGGAGACCATCGGATCACATCAATTTTTTCGCCGCGTAACTCAGCGACCACAGCTTGGATTCTTGCGCCCCTTGCCCCAATGCAAGCACCAACAGGATCGACATCGCGCTCAAGGGTATCTACCGCAATTTTGGTACGAGGACCCACCGCAGACGAGGGTGGATTTGCTTCCCTAGCCACAGCCACAATCCTGACAATTTCTTCTTCAATTTCAGGTACTTCATTGGCAAATAGATAGACCACTAAGCCTGCATCTGCTCGCGAAACTAGTAACTGTGGTCCCCGTCGTGAACCTTCAAAAACTTTTTTGAGATAAACCTTAAGGGTCATATTGGGGCGATAGGGTCTTTCCCCAGCAAGCTGCTCGCGCTTGGGGAGTTCGGCTTCAACTTCAGGCTGCCCAAATCCACTACTGACAGAAACGATCACCGAGGTATTCTCAAAGCGAAGTACGCGACCTTGCAAAACCGTACCTTCGACATCCTGAAACTCTTCTTGGATGATTTTGCGTTGTTGATCCCTAAGTTTTTGAGCTAAGACTTGCTTCGTTTGGATCGCCGCCATCCGTCCGAAGTCTCCCTGTTCAGGGGTGACATCAACCACCACAGTACCACCTGCTTGGGCTTCGGGAGCCACTTCTCGCACCTCTAATAAGCCAATTTCATGATCGGCATCACTAACTTGATCAACAATCATTTTTGTAGCTAAAACTCGAAATCCTTCGCTTTCGAGGTCTAGTTCCACATCAAAGTTATTAAAGTACTCTTCTTCAAAGTTAATTCCTTCAGAACGGTAAGTCTTACGGAAGCGCTCATATCCTTTGAGTAGAGCTTCTCGCAGGGCATTTTGGACGGCATGTTTGGGAAGATTACGCTCTTTGCTAATCACTTCGACCATTTGTCCCAAACCGGGTAAATTCAACAATGACATAAATTTTCTCGCTGTTTATTCTGTTTTTAATTTTTTAATTCTATTTTCGGTAAGCACTTTGGCATACTTAAATATAAAACCCTAGGAGCTACGACGCAGGCTGCACCTGCGCTGTAGCTTCTAGATCTGGATCTTAAGTATGCCAAGGTACTTATTTCTAAATCTAGAGTTGGCGGACAGGTGAACTTTTAAGTACTTATCCCAACTTTCCCCAAAATTGCCAAAACTTGCGAGGTGATTGCGAGGTGTTTATTCTGCTTGCGCTAGTTCAACGCGATCGATGAGTTCACGAGGGATTTTGGCAATTCGACCCTTGATGCTGAGGGCTACATGGGTATCATCGCGGGATACCAGATGCCCAGTCCAACTGTTTTTGTTGTCATGGGGAACCGTCGTACTCACTGTCACCATAAAACCTTTGAAAGCTATAAACTCGCGATCGCCTTGCAATTGACGTTCTGCACCGGGGCTAGAAACCTCTAACACATAGGCATAGGGAATTAAATCAGTCTCATCAAGGGTTGGCTCTAGCGCACGGCTCATGCGTTCACAATCATCCAGCCCCGTATCCTGTTCGGGATTACGAATATCGACCCGCAACACCACAGGATTTTTATTGGTGTATAGCACAACATCGACAACCTCTAACCCAAGGGGCGAGGCAACTTCTTCAGAGATTTGAAAAATTTGCGGAATTAGAGGATGACTCATAGAATTTGTAATGTGAGCTTAGTGAGCTTAAATTAAGGACGCTATTAGCGTGGTTAAGGCTATGGATTTTGACTCAAGCTTATAAAAAATTTATAAAGCTAAATTTATAAAGCTAGTTGAAAAGCCCATTTAAAAACAAAAAAGTGGGACGATCGCCCACTCTCTGAGTGCTTTTATCTGTAGCCAAACATCAAGAAAAACATCACAATTGCGATGCCCTACCTGCCTATAAACTCAAATATTACCTGTAAAACATGCAACAAGTAATATTTGAGTGCATCTTTTAGGAGATTGTGTACTAGGGGTGAAACACGAAACAGAAAGGTACTAAGTATGACTTACTGAGTGTATTTAATGTTTCGTTTTTACTGATTTCCGAGTAGTACTAGAGTCTATACTATCATGTTCATTTCTAATCGCGCACAAAAAAACTCATAAAGCTCTTTTTTAAGCTCTTTTTACTCCCTTCCCAATGAATAATTAGGCGTGCGCGG
>DCSN01000245.1:51346-61491 GCA_002325645.1 Pseudanabaena sp. UBA1465 | reverse complement strand
TTTGTAACGCCTATTCTTTGGGTGAGAAGGGAGTAAGATCTAGATCACCAATTCTGGACGATCTTCTGGCAAAATAGCTCCTGCAACAGGGCAGACCTGTAAACAAACACCACAATCGATACAAATTGAGGCATCAATTTTGAACCAAATTGTACCTTTGTTGTTTGCGCCATCCCCTTGTTCAATACAAGCTACGGGGCAAGCAGGTACGCAATCTGCTATACCTTCACATATATTTGATGCGATCGTATAAGCCATATTCAATCTTTGTTTTACAAAACTTTACTTCCTATGAATTATAGCGATCGCCAGTCTTGTTAGGATACAAAACCAATTCTTGAATGGCGACGAAATGCCGCCACTCAAGAATTGAGTTCTTCGATCGCCCCTAGAGAAATGAGCTTAGTTTTCTGGGCAGGCGTTAGTCCTGTGGCTTCGTAAATATTTAATCCTTCATAGGGACGGGGATCGCGGTAAGTCTTAATACATTGTCCTGTCTTGATGTCCCACAGCTTAACAGTTTCATCACGGCTACTGCTAGCAACTAGATTGCCATCCGCCGAAAATGTCACATCATAAATTGTGTCGGTATGACCAACAAAATTATTAATCAATTCTTTCTTTTGCAAATCCCAAATATTTACTTGGTTATCTTCGCCACCGCTTGCTAGAAGTATGCCATCGGGAGAAACATCAATGGTCAAAATATTACTATCGTGTTCTATTAGCTCTAGATTTAGCCCGTCCTTTTGAGGATTCCAGCAGTAGATATTTTTGCCACCACATCCAATCACGCAATGAGGTTGAGATGGAATAAATTTGACATTAGAAACAATAGAAGGAAGTTGCTCTAGGGTTTGTAAACATTCTCCTGTTTGGACATCCCAAATTTTTACAGCATGATCTCGGCCACTGCTAATCATGTGGCGATCGTCAGGGCTGAAGGCGATCGCCAAGATTGCCGCCGTATGCCCTTTAAAAATTTGCAAACAATCACCTGTGACAACATTCCTTAACTTAATTACCTTGCTAGTCTCGCCCGTAGCAAGCAGTTTAAGTTTAGAATCATGACTAAATACTAAGGTTCTTGCTAAATCTGGATGTTCGCTAATAGTGGTCAAACAGTTACCACTGCTGACATCCCATAGTTTGATCGTGCAGTCTTCAGCACAACTCGCCAAGATCGTGCCGCTAGGACTAAAGGCGACTTGCCAAATATGCCCCGCATGTCCATGCAAAGCGCGGATACAGGCTCCTGATTGGATATCCCAGAGGCGAACAATCGAGTCATCACCGCCACTGGCTAAGATCGTTTGCTCACGGTTAAAGGTAACGGATCTGACCGCGTTGGTATAACCCTGTAAAATCCTAAACTGCTGTCCTGACGAGACTTCCCACATATTTAGAAGATGCTCATTAGACGCATTGTCGTTGGCTTTATTACCATTGTTATTTGACCACGATCGCCCTGTATGTCCCTGAAAAGTCCGAATACAGAAACCTGTTTCAATTTCCCACAACTTAACCATCTCATCACCACTGCTGCTGGCGAGGATCAGATGATCGGGGTGGAAAGCGACGGAGCGTACCCAATGATTATGTCCTGTTAAAGTTTTAAAGCATTGAGCCGTTTTAAGATCCCAGAGACGGATGGTGCGATCGCCGCTACCTGTTGCAAGGGTGGAACCATCATGACTAAAACTAACAGCAAAAACAGTGTGAGTATGCCCTGTAAAGGTTTTTACACAACTACCAGTTTCTACATTCCAGAGCCGCGTGGTTTGATCTTCGCTGCCACTGGCTAACACGTTGCCATTATGACTAAAGGCGATCGACCAGATAATATCTTGGTGTCCTTCTAAGGTTTTTATACATTCACCCGTCTCAATATCCCAAAGGCGCACCGTACCATCATCGCTACCACTAGCCAGTAAATTGCCATTGGGACTAAAGGCGACAGCTTCCACAATATCTTCATGACCTTGCAAAATCTTAATACATTGTCCTGAATTCCATAGTCGTACCGTGCGATCGGCATGACCACTAGCCAACAATGTGCCATCGGGACTAAAAACCGCCGACATCACCGCCCCAATATATCCTTGGAGCGTATTTAGGCAATCACCCGTTGACACATCCCATAATTTGATGGACTGATCAATACTGCTACTAGCCAAAACTGTTCCCGCAGGATTAAACGATACAGAAACGACCCATCCTTTGTGACCTTTGTGGGTCAGCAAAGGCTTACCATCGCTGACTCGCCACAGATGGATATCACCTTTGGTATCGCCGATCGCTAATAGTTTGCCGTCAGCACTAAAGGCAACCGATAAGACCCCACCAATTACTTCAGCAAATACCGATTTAATGAGTGCGGTTTTGGCAAAGTTAACACGGTGTAATTTGACCTCTGATAAATAAGCCTGACGAATCGCCAAATAGGAAAAGTCTATACCTGTTAAATCAACCCCAAGATGACATAGCAAATTGATAATATTGCCCCCACCATAACCAAAGGTGGACTTCATTTCGCCCTCAGGCCGTAACTCTCTTCGTCTTAGCTCGGCAAGAGTCTGAAGTAGCTCTTTACTTACCATTTGCTTACTGCCCAATCGCCCTAGCAGCTTGGTAAGCAAGGGTTCCAAAATTAAGCGAATCTGGCTTTGGCGGACATAATCCTTGGAGGTTGCCTTAATTAGGGCATAGTGCCGCAAGTAAAAAAGCTGCCTATTGAGCTTAGACTGGATGCTGGGCAAGATGCCGAGGGGATGCTCTTGGGTGATTTCTTGATAAATCTGCTCAATTAGGAGATTGGTAATAAACTCCATCACCACAGGCTGTTGCGTAAAACCTGCCGCCGTATGCTCAACTAGCGATCGCCGTTTCAGCGATCGCAAAGACATCATCAAATAATTTTGTTCGATCGTCGGCACAATATCGGAATGTAGTTCATGAGGCTGCACTGGCTCACGATTAATCGCCAGCCAGTGCATAATTTGTTTTTCATAGGCAGTTAGTCTCTGATATTGCTGCTCAATCAGATTACTAATGCCACTAAAAATAATTGTCTTCTGTTCTAAAAATCGATTAACACTGCCCGAATAAAGATCTTTAATCGAAGTTGCCGCAATTTTTAAAGCGAGGGGATTGCCTCGATACCATTGCACTAGTCGATGGACATCACTAGGCACGGCGGTGATCCCCTTAGCCTCAAGCACCCGCTCAGCCGCCGACTCATCAATGCCATAAAGCTGCAAAGCTCGCACGGGCAAGATATCTCCTTCCAAAGTCGCCACTTCTTCAGGCATCTCGCGACTAGTAATCACCAAACAACTACGGTGGGCAACCTCACCAATCCTTCTTAACAAAGAGCCATAACCTTCATAGTCCTTACGATAGGCTCCTGTTTGAGCTTCATCTTTTAAGACTGATTCAAAGTTATCTAATACTAATAAGCAGCGATAGCGCTGTAAATATTCGAGTAAGCGGGAAATCAGTGCATTGTGATCATTTGTGTCGGGCATTTCTCGCTGTTGCGATAGGAAATGGATGATCGCTACTAACATTTCGCTAGGTGTTTTGGCATTATTCAGCGATCGCCACACCACAAAATCAAATTTACCCTGCAATTGCTGGGCAAGCTTAACCGATAGAGTGGTTTTGCCCACTCCCCCTATGCCCAAAATCGCTACTAATCGACAGCGATCGTGATCGATCCACTGCGCTAGATGATTTAACTCCGAGCCTCGTCCATAAAAGAAATTTACATCAACTACTTCGCCCCAGTCTTGGCGGCTACCCGACTGATTATTTAAATTAGGTGCAGTTGTATTGTCATCAGCTTTTTTACTCTGCATCTGACGACGGACTACGTTCTGCATCGTGCTTTTGGTTATTTTTTCGCCAAAAGTATTTGTTAATAAGTGCCAAAGCTTATGACTGACTAACTTAATGTAACCTGCATCATAGCCAGTTTGCTTGGCGATCTCTGAATAAGACAAACCTTGCCACACGCCAAGAAAGACAGACTGCTCAACACGAGTCAGACTGCGCTCTTCTAACGACAACTCTATAAATGTCACCGCTTCATCAGCCGTCATGGATACGCCTTAAAGAATAAATATAACTTTTATATAACCTCACTTTGTTATTCTAAGACGTTTTACGCTTCGTGGTATTTTCTTGTAGGGTTTGCTTTACAACATTTATGAATTTTATAAAAAATTTAAAAGGGCATTGCTGATTTAGGTATGCATCAACAGGTTTTTAAATATTAGAAATTAGATGTTAAGTTAATCACTAATTTTTGAGATCTACATATTCAACACCTAAATCAGCAACGCCAACTTTTTTAATAAGAAGCTAACGTAGCCAGCCTCTTATTAAAAATTTTTTTGGGTTTTAATAAGCGCAAAACACCATAACAGCTATACATTCAGATAGATACAGGAAGAAAATATAACTTTTTATAACTTTTTTATAACTTTTGGAATGACATTTTAGTAACTTGCAGTAGTTGCTATGTTTGCGGAATTAATGGATAAGTATATTCAGTAATAATATATATCTCTAAAAAATACTGAACTAACAACCAATTTAATTTTTTAGATAAATAAATATACTTACACCAAAGTATTCACACTGAATAGCTAGGAAATAATAGCTAGGAAATACTTTTCACTTCTCCCTGTCTAGTGAATTCCTAATCTCTAAGTGAAACTGATGTATGAAGTCTCTTGAATACTCCTAGATATTGACTAGAGTTTTTTACCAGAACTTTAACTCATCTCAACATTAATTTGTTTGGTTTGCTTAGTTTGTTTATTGATACAGACAGTCTTCCTAGACATCTGTCCCCCAAATTCTGTATTTACGAGACATAAGATTAATCGAGAGGAAAGGCATGATAGGTCTTGTTTCAAATAAGCTTCAGGCAACTCAACTTACAGACAGTAATAAAAAATCTTCGCTGCCTAAACTAAGAGTAAGGATTGAGAGAGCAAATGCTTTCATTAGTTCCATGTTTATCAGAAAATTAAAAACAATTGAGATATTAATTTCAAGATTTGAATTTCGCAAGAAAGATATTATTTCTGAACATGATGGAAGAGTAATTCATGTTGCCACTGAGGTTGGTGAGGCAAAACTGAAACGCTTAGCTGATATATATCAATCCTCAGGTAAGGCTGTGTTTTTAAAATTGCCCCATGCTGATGAGTTACCACAAATAAATAAAGCGATCGCATGGAATATTAAACGTGTCATTGACTGGCTGTCGGCTCTAGTGATTCTTTTGATTCTCAGCCCAATCATGCTTGTCCTAGCCTCTATTATTGCTGGCACTTCCAGTGGTTCCATCTTCTTTCATCAGTGGCGCGTAGGCGAGAACGGCAAGCTATTCCGTATTATCAAATTCCGCACCATGATCACTGATGCCGACAAACTACATCATCTAGTCATGACTGGTCAAACGGGACTACATAAATGCGAAGATGATCCCCGCATTACTCCTGTTGGGCGTTGGATGCGTAAATATAGTCTTGATGAACTTCCTCAACTATTTAATGTGTTACGCGGTGAAATGAGCTTAGTTGGTCCCCGACCTTGGGCTTTATACGATGCTCTACGCATTAATGGTAATGGCAAAAGAAGACTAAAATCATTGCCTGGTGTTACAGGGGCTTGGCAGGTAAGCGCCCGTTCTACGATGCTCGATCTAGATGCCGTTACGGAATGTGATTTGAGTTATCTTCGTAATTGGAACTTGTGGTCAGATATTAAGATTTTGTTGATGACTGTCCCCAAGGTGCTATCTGGATTTGGCGCTTTTTAAACCCAAAAAGTAGAGGCAGCGCTTGGCGCTGCCTCTACTTTTTGGGATGTAATCGTGGATGCATCATCGACGGGATCTTCATGTTGCCAATTAAGTGCGTGATGATAATTTCTTGGGCTTTTTGAGGAGTAATATGCCAGTAATAAACATTGTCTGGCAAAATCACAACCATAGGACCAGAACCACATAATCCTAAACAACCGCTAGATTCAATGGTCACATTAGGAATTTGCTTGCCTTGAAATGTTGCAATCACTTGAGCCGCACCATCCTTAGCACAGGTGCGATGCTGACATACAAGAACTTGGCGTTGTAGTGGATAATCTACGCGCATACAGTCTATTTAGGTTTTGTGTATGCCAGATAAATTTTCAAAAAGCTTGCGAAGCAAGCTTTTTGAAAATTTATCTGGATTTTAAGAAAGCGCAAAGCGCTGTAACTTAAAAAAATTGAATGTGTAGAATCCTAGCGCACGACTAGAACAGGAGCAACACAGTGATGCACCACATAGTCACTCACACTACCGAGCATGAGCCGTTCAATTGATCCCAATCCGCGTGAGCCAAGTACCAACATATCTGGGGCTTCTTCCTTTGCCACATGACAAATTACGTCACGGGGTTGACCTGTTTCTAAGCGAGTACGGCTCTCTAGCTGTGCAGCACTACAAGTATCCTGCGCTTTTTGCAATAGTGCTTGTCCTGCATTCAGAATTTTGCGTTCAAGATCCACATCAGGCAATCCTCGCCAGCCAACCCAATCTCCTGTAGGCAACATCACTTCAGGAATATAGCTGCTGAGAGGCTCGACGACGGTTAACAAAACAATTTCGGCTTTTAGCGGTGCGGCGAGGGTCAGGGCTTTGGCAAGAGCATGTTCGCCAGCTTGAGAGCCATCAATGGCGACTAAGAATTTCATATGTTTGTCACGATATAGATCTGATATTACTGTCATGCATTTCTAGAAATTCAGTTAGTTTCTGGTGGTTATTTCGCAATAAATGACCTGTACCCGAAATAGACTGAGAGAATGCAAATTTAAGAATATCTATATACTAATTACAGACCCAAATATACTGATATTGATCAACAAGTTGTAAATCTTTGCTGTAGTTCATTTCTTTTAATATTTCACTAATATTCCATGACTAGAGATATTCGGATTGGCTTTGCAAATTCTGTGGGTAATACTCCCTTGATTGAAATTGAGTCTCTATCGGCAGCAACGGGTTGCACGATTTTAGGTAAGGCTGAATTTCTCAATCCAGGCGGGAGTGTCAAGGATCGTGCGGCTCTGTTTATGGTTTTAGAGGCAGAGAAGTCGGGTACTCTCAAGGCGGGCGGTACGATTGTGGAAGGAACGGCTGGCAATACGGGGATTGGTTTATCTCTAGTTGCCAATGCGCGGGGCTATCGCAGCGTGATTGTGATGCCGAGCAATCAATCACAGGAAAAAATTGATCTGCTAAGAACTTTGGGGGCAGAGGTAGAACTCACAAATCCTGCTCCTTTTTCTAGTCCTGAAAACTACTATCATGTGGCGCGAAAACGTGCCGAAGAAATTGAAAATGCTTTTTGGGCAAACCAGTTTGAAAATTTGTCTAATTCGGACGCGCATTATTACACGACGGCTCCTGAAATTTGGAGGCAAACTGGTGGCGAATTAGATGGGGTCGTGATGTCCTCTGGCACGGGTGGCACGATTGGCGGTGTGACTGCTTATTTGAAAGAGCAGCATCCTGCGATCGCTACTTATTTAATTGACCCGACTGGCTCAGGTTTGTATAGCTATATCACGACGGGTGAATTTAAGGCTGAGGGTAATTCGATTACGGAAGGAATCGGGATCAATCGGGCGACGGCGAATTTTAATCGCGCTAGATTGGATGGTGCTTTCCAAGGTACAGATCAGCAAGTGATCGAGATGTCGCAATATTTGCTGAAGCATGATGGTCTATTTATTGGCAGTTCCGCAGCCCTCAATGTGGTCGGTGCGGTGAAGTTAGCTCGCAAGCTCGGTAAGGGACATACGATCGCCACAATTCTTTGTGATGGTGGTGGCAGATACCAGAGCCGAATGTATAACCCAGTATGGTTAGCCGAAAAAGGTTTGCAGCCTGTGGCAAAAGGCTTGGAGTTTATCGATGACTAATGTATCCGCTAATTTACCAAACAAAAAATATCGCTGCATTGGTGTCGGTGTGGTCTGGGATCGCGATCGCCAAAGGATTTTGATTGATCGCCGATTGCCTGAAGGTGAACTGGCGGGATATTGGGAATTTCCGGGGGGCAAGATTGAGTCCCATGAGACGGCGGCGGATTGCATCAAGCGGGAGTTACAAGAAGAGTTGGCGATCGAGGTGGAGGTGGGTGATCATTTGATTACTGTCGATCATGAGTATGAAACACTACGGGTGAGCTTAGTTGTGCATCACTGCATTCATATATCAGGCGAACCACAGATGAATGCTTGTTCAGAATTTTGTTGGGTGACAGTTGATGAGCTAGATAGCTATCAATTACCTGCCGCCAATTATCAAATTGTCCAAGCTTTAAGGAGCTAACTAAAAACCAAAGAAATTTTTGAAATATTTCTCTGGTTTTTTATTCAGCGCAAAGCGCTGTAAATAAGCTATAAGCATAGTTAAAAATAATGGAGGCAAAATTTACTGATGGAAGAAGTCAGTGCTGAGCAGTTAGCATCACAGCTATATCAACAGGGAATTGCCGACTTTGAAAGGGGCAATTATCAACAGGCGATCGCCTTACTAGAACGCGCCCGTGCCTTAGCAATTTTAGAAACAGACTTAGGCGGCGACATTTTAGTATGGCTCGCCAATGCCTACGACGCAGTGGGCAAGACCGAAGAGGCGATCGCCCTCTGTCGGAGCCTGAAAAAGCACCCCACCAATACGGTGCGGAAATCAGCCCGTTATATGTTGGGAATTTTCACAGCGCCACCACTCAAAAAACTAGAGGGTGTGGTGTCAGAAGTACCAATTTTAGAATCCCCTGATCGTTATCAATCTAAACCTGCGGCTCGACCTAAAAGTTCTAATAACTCTAATCAAAAGCCATTCCGTGAAGTCCCCCTTGAGAAGCCGAGTCCCATTGATAGCCGTAGTACCAATAATTTTTTGCTGCTGGCGATCGCCGTTTTTCTATTGCTCTTAGCAATCTGGGCAAAACAATAAACCTAGTGCGTAGTAACACTCTTTGAAAATGAATGGTATGATAACTTGTACTTTTGTTAAGTTAGTTAAAGCAAAACTTAAACTCTACAAGTTGTTATGGGCAGCGCTTCGCGCCGATCATAATAATCCTGAGATTACAATTAAGTAAATTCAAATATTTCTGGGAGTAAATGGCGTGATGAGGCGAGCGATCCCCGCACAATGGTTTAATTTAGGACTGCACTTAGCTTCAATGGTATTTGGACTATTTGGCTTGATCTTTGTACTGCCAAACAGTGATTTTATTGAAAGCTTATCCGAAGCTGGTTTGCAAGTCTTTTCATGGGGAATGCAAAATGGCGGCGCATCCTACATGATTTTTGGCGCGATCGCCGCATTTCTTTACGGCAAAGAAACTATCGGATTAAAGCGCACTCTGGCATTCTGCATTCCTGCGGTTGGGCTTTCATTAACTAGCGAACTATTGGGAACTAGCACTGGTTTCCCCTTTGGAGCCTATGCCTACCTCAGTGGATTGGGCTATAAGATTGCCGATCTAGTTCCCTTCACAATTCCTCTCTCATGGTTCTATATGGGCTTTTCAGCCTTTCTCGTTGCCGCAACTTTGATGCGCTTCGGCACAGGGTGGGGCTATAGAATTGCCGCGATCGCCCTCGGTGCGTTGATGCTGACATCGTGGGACTTCGTACTTGATCCCGCCATGAGCCAAACCCCCTATCCTTTCTGGGAATGGCATCAAGCAGGAGAATTTTATGGAATGCCCTACCAAAACTTTTTTGGCTGGTTCGGCACTGGTTGCTTATTTATGACCGTTGCTTCACTGATTTGGGGCAGAAATAATCAACCAATTCTCAACCGCCAGCAAATTGTTTTCCCTGCGATCATGTATGCAGGTAACTTTATGTTTGCGCTGATCCTTAGCTTTAATGCAGGTTTCTATGTTCCCGCTTTGCTAGGCATAGTGGTTGGTGCATTGCCCCTCGTTGTGCTTTATTTCACCACGCCCAACGGTGAAATAGATGACAAGGCGATCGCTAATGCATCCAAAGATATACCAGCAGTGGCAGTAGACTTGCTTAAATAAAAACATCAAAAAATAAACAATAAAAAAAGCTG
>DCSN01000245.1:40664-51303 GCA_002325645.1 Pseudanabaena sp. UBA1465 | reverse complement strand
CAGCTTTTTTTATTGTTTATTTTATTTGCCCTGTAAGGCTTTTAACTCGCGGAGAATCACCATTAAGCCCTTATTTTGATGATCAATTTGTTCTGAGATTTTCTCCATCCGATCATTTAAGGTCTTAATTGCATGATCTTGATGTTCGATGCGATGATGCAACTCATTGACCCTAGCCACCACCTCACGCTGAATCAAATTCTCGATCCCTTGTACCAACAATGTCTCCGTCGAGGTGAGTCGATTGAGGATCATCTGCATGCTTGGTTCTTCAGTATGTGGGACATCTCTGACTGCCTCAGGTGCAGAGCGCGATGTTGCTGCCGAAATTGGTTGGGCAGGCTCAGGAGTTAAGAAGTTTTGAATGCGCGAAACCAGTACATCGGCTTCAAAGGGCTTTTCAAGAAAATCAAACTCTGTGAATGGCTCAGGAACGTGTTCGGTGACTTGTTCTTTGAGTCCCGAAATCATGATTACAGGCACTTTTTGCAATCCCTCGACACGACGGATAGCCTGTAAAGTTTGATAGCCATTATATTTGGGCATCACGAAATCAAGCAAAATTAGGTCAGGGAAGGCTCGGCGAGCCGCATCTAAACCTGATTTGCCATCACTTGCTTCTAAGACCTCATATTTTCCAGCCAAAATGCTTTTAACCATTTTGCGGATCATGATGCTGTCGTCAATTACCAGTACTTTCTTTGCAGTCATGGATTTGAAGAATCCGCCCCAAATAGCTGTGAGCAACCATCATACTACATCACAAAACTAAAGATTTTGCAATTAAAAAAACCAATTTTTTGTGACGACGCAAAGCCGCGTCACAAAAAATTGGTTTTGCGATTTTTCGGTTCAACATCAACGCGATCGCGTTAGACTTAAAAGACCCATTTTCTTTCGGTTTTATGGCAAAACGCTACACTATTGACTCATCGCAAATTATTCGTCGTGTCGAAGAATTGATAAACGCTTCTTCTAACCGTTATCGGATCACTGTGCAAGTGGCTAATCGCGCCAAGCTCAGACGATACGAGGATGATGACTATGACGATCGCATGATGAAACCAATCCTCCGCGCCATTATGGAAATGTCGGACGAAATTTCTCAGCCTGAGATTCTAAGCGACTGAAAGGCTTAAATTTATAGCTTGTCGTGCAAAGCACGACAAGCTATAAATTTTAAAAGGACTATGTTAAATTTCACGGATCAAAATTCAGCAAAAAAGTTACTCTGCGGTGATGGTTGGCGGATTGGATTTCGCGCAGATGTGGATATATATAAAGGTTTGATAGGGGCGGACAGTTGGGCGATCGAGCTAACGGAAAAGGAATTTAAAGATTTTTGTAAATTAGCATCGCAACTGGCGGAGACGATGCAATATATGGCTACTGAGTTGTCAGATGGCGAGAAAATTTGTTGCACCTTAGAAACCGAGGAGCTTTGCCTTGAGGTGAATGGCTATCCTCACGCTTTCAATTTGCATTTTCAGTTATTAACGGGGCGACGCTCAGAAGGCTTTTGGGATGAGGAGTCTGTGCCTTTTTTGATTGGCGCGATCGCCCATTTATTAGATTAAAATAATGCTGACTAATTAAAAATCGCATTAGTTCATTGATTTTCTGGCTAAGCTAACTGCTTTAACAAAGCTATAGACCCCCACTGGTAAGCTGATTAGCAAAATCGCCCAAGTCGTTGCAAAACCAAAATCTGGTGCGCCATAGGATATTTCGTAAATGCAGCCAACAAAAGCAATTCCCGCAACAATAGAAATAAGCAAAATTAGTTGAGCTTTTATATAATCTGGTGACATAAATTAAGTTTGATTAGGTGAGCTGAGTCTTAATATTTAGCGCCAATTCAAGGATGAAATGCAACGGTTTTCGCTTACCAATAATCGCATTGCTACTGGTCAGAGGCTTATCAGACACCAATACGGGCGAAGCAGCGATTTTCATTTTATCGTAAAACACTTTCTATAGCAAAGATAATTGTCCATCGGCGGGGCATCGAACCCCTTGATGGATGCGCTTACTGTTACTGAGCTTGTCGAAGTAACAGTAAGCGCATCCTTGTAAACGTATAGAGTACGGGGCTTTAGCTTGTGAGCTAAAGCGGTGTGATGTAATTCGTTGAGAAAAGCTATGCAATATGTAGCTTGGTAGTCGCTATAAAGTAACCAAAGTCATTAATATAGTCTACTGTGCTGTTTATTTTCCGAATCTGTAACCATGAAACATACTCTCTCCGTTGTCGTCCAAGATGAGGCAGGCGTACTTACCCGTATTGCTAGCTTGTTCGCCCGCCGAGGTTTTAATATCGAGAGCCTTGCGGTCGGGACTGCTGAACAAGATGGATTTACGCGCATCACGATGGTTGTCTCAGGCGACGATCATACGATTGAGCAAATCACCAAGCAATTGCATAAACTGATCAATGTGATCACTATTCTCGATTTTACCGATATTCCTTGTGTTGAGCGCGAGTTGATGCTCGTTAAAGTAAATGCGGCTCCCAATGTGCGATCGGAAATTATTGAAATCTCACAAATTTTCCGCGCTCGTATTGTTGATGTTGCCGATGATTTCTTGACGATCGAGGTGGTGGGCGATCCAGGCAAGATGGTGGCGATTTTAAAAATGTTAAATAAGTTTGGTATTCGCGAAATTGCTCGCACTGGCAAGGTTTCGCTAACCCGCGAATCAGGTGTTAATACGGAATATCTCAAAATTTCCCGTGATGGGGCGCGAGGGGCATTATCTAATTTATAAATAAAAAAGCACCCTACGGGTGCTTTTTTATGAAGCTATAAAGTGATGCTTAGTATTAGTTTAAAGGTGTTGCCTAGCCAAATAATGGCAACGACCCCACCAGCGATCGCTAAAGGGATGATCGCTAAGGTTGTCCAGCTTTTAATCTCTAGGGCAACCGATGCGCTCCAGATTTGCCAAAAGATAAACCAGATGATCACAGCGATCGCGGCGAGAACGCGATATTGGGAGGGCAAGCTGAGGGCAGGAGCCATGAATAGCCAAGGTAGACTGGCAAAGCCTGTGAGGGTTAGCAACTCAGGCAGGGTTACATTTTTTTGAAAAACACTAGCTAATTGCTTGAGCAAAAATGTGAAGAACAACCAGCCGATCGCGCTACTAATCACTGACCAGATAACTCCGAAAATGGTTAGCTGATCGAGGCGTAGGGTTTCGAGAATATTCACAAGGGCAATCACGATCGCGGCTTGGACAAGGGATGGATTTGCCTTGAGTTGCTCAAAGGTAACTTTTGGTAAAAACAAAGTCCCATAGAGGCGATCGAGAAATGTCCCTAAGTTTTGTGGCGACTGGGGTGGCGTATCGCTGTTGGCATTAGCCGTCATGCTGTCGGCGGCGATCGCGGTTAAATCATCGGAATTTGGCTCGGTGGGATTCATAAAAGCTAATGATGACGTTGATAAAGTCTAACTTTGCCGTGATTTTGTCTTAATCTAATACTAATTGCTAACTGACTTGAATATGATTGACCTTGATACTACCCACTCCCATCATCTCCTCAATATTGATGCCAGTCAATTGCCACAGGGCTTACGCGGCAGGATTACCATCCCTGGAGATAAATCTATTTCCCATCGCGCTTTAATGCTTGGGTCACTAGCTGAGGGAGAAACTAAAATTCGCGGTTTATTATTGGGTGAAGATCCGCGTAGTACGGCGGCTTGCTTCTCAGCGATGGGGGCAGAAATTTCGGAGCTTAACTCGGAATTGGTCACAGTTAGAGGGATTGGGCTAGGTAATCTCAAGGAACCTGTAGATGTGCTGAATGCTGGAAATTCAGGCACAACCCTGCGATTGATGTTAGGTATTTTGGCAAGTCATCCCGATCGCTTTTTTGTGGTGACAGGCGATAGCTCATTGCGATCGCGCCCCATGTCTCGCGTGGTTAATCCTTTGCGGCAAATGGGCGCACATATTTGGGGCAGAGACAATGGAGCGCGTGCGCCCCTTGCCATTTCGGGGCAAAATCTCAAGGCGATCCACTATCAATCACCTGTGGCTTCGGCTCAAGTTAAGTCCTGCATTATGTTGGCGGGGTTGATGGTGGATGGTGAGACGATTATTACGGAGCCAGAGCGATCGCGAGATCATAGTGAAAGAATGTTGGCGGCTTTTGGCGCAAGGGTAAGCGTAGATATTGATAGCAATGCGGTTTCGGTGAAAGGCGGCGCGAAACTAATTGGGCAAGAAGTTACGGTTCCGGGAGATATCAGTTCCGCCGCATTTTGGCTGGTGGCAGCCTCGATCGTTCCCAATTCTGACTTGATAATTGAAAATGTCGGAATTAATCCCACGCGCACAGGCATTTTAGAAATTCTTGCGGAAATGGGAGCCGACATTACCTATGAAAATGAGAGGGAAGTCACAGGCGAACCCGTTGCCGATTTACATGTGCGATCAGCAAGTCTCAAGGCTTGCAGAATTGGCGGCGCGGTGATCCCGAGACTGATTGATGAGATTCCCATTTTGGCGATCGCCGCAAGCTGTGCTGAAGGTACAACCGTGATCGAAGATGCGGAAGAGTTGCGGGTCAAAGAAAGCGATCGGATTGTGGCGATGGTCAAGGAATTAACCAAACTCGGCGCACATATCACCGAGCGTCCCGATGGTATGGAAATTGTCGGCGGCAAAATCCTCACGGGTGCAGAGGTTGATAGCTATGACGATCATCGTGTGGCGATGAGTTTGGCGATCGCGGCTTTAGTTGCCAAGGGCAGAACTGCTATCAACCGCGCTGAATCTGCTGCCATTTCCTATCCATCCTTTATTCCTACTTTGCAAAGCTTGTATTCCAAATAGCACTACAGCGCAAAGCGCTTTTTGAAAATTTATCGGTTTTAGCGACGTGGCAAAGCCACGTCGCTAAAACCGCAATCACCGCTTTTTGAGCTTTAATGAAGGTGATATGTTTCAAAGATCTATGGATAGACGCAAGTTTTTGATTTTGGGTGGTGCAGCGATCGCCTCGCTGGGGGGATGTCAATTATCAAATCCTTTTGATCAACGCGATCGCCTAAGAATTACAGGTTTATTAGGGTCAATCCCCAGCAAATTGATTAATCAATTTGAAGCAAAGTCTCCCCAAAAAATTGAATTTAAGGCCGAAAATTTACCCTCTAAGCTTTGGCAAGAACTCCAAAACTATCCAAATTCTAAAGATAAAATCCCCCATGTAACGAGCATTGGTGATGGCTGGTTAGATTTGGCGATCGCGAATTCATTAATCCAGCCGATCGCGCCAAACTTACTCGAAAAAATTCCGCAATGGCAAAAGCTCAGCCCCATCTGGCAGCAAAGCGTTACGCGCAATAATCAGGTATGGGGTATTCCTTACCGTTGGGGCGCAACGGCGATCGCTTACCGCAGCGACAAACTCAAGTTTGAGATTACGCAATGGTCTGATCTTTGGCGTGCAGAATTAAAGTCAAAACTGACATTACCCGATGATGCGCGGGAAGTAATTGGGCTGGTCTTAAAAAAGATGGGGCAATCCTATCAACAGGAAAATCTCTTAGAAAATCAGGATCTCGCGTCTACCCTAACAAAGGAACTCAACAGCCTAAATTCGCAAGTTTTGACCTATACCTCCGACAACTATTTGCAGTCTCTCCTCGCCGATGATGCGCTGGTGGCGGTGGGATGGACAAGCGATATGTACAAAGCTAAGCGCCAAAATCCTACGCTCAAAGTCGTCATCCCTCAAGATGGCACAGCCCTATGGAGCGATATTTGGGTAATGCCTAAGGGCGAAAAGGCGATCGCGGCGGCGGAATGGATGAATTTTTGCTTAACCCCTGCGATCGCGGCTCAAATTACAGCTTTAACCGATGCCGTGAGTCCATCAAATGAACTCGATCTAGTGCCTGCCAGTGTTAAAGCCGATCCGATCAAATTTTTCCCCAAAGAAGTTTTAGCTAAAAGTGAATTAATTGCGCCATTGTCTCCATCGGCAATGCTGCAATACAAAGATCTATGGTCAAAAATGCGATCGCAATAAAATTTTATTTGAGCATTCCAAAGATATTTTAAAAAGCGGCGCTTTTTAAAATATCTTTGGGTTTTAAGTCAGCGCAAAGTGCTGTATCAGGAACTATAGGGGTAATTATAATCGCTGCGTTTACGCCATTCAATTTCGTTATTAATAGCCTGTTGCAGACATTCCTCCACAATAAATGCAGCATTACTCCAATTAATATCATCGCGTTGCAAAATCCACCGTATCTGCTCTAAAGCTTCCTCTAACTCCGCCTCAAAACGGGCTAAAGGTAACGGCACTTTTTCAACATTGGGCGCTTCCACACAAACCGCGATCGCCTCCTTCAAAACCGCGACAACTTCCTTGCCATAAACCTCCCTTGCGCGTAATCTCAGTTCCCTATAACCTTTTTCTGTCGTTGCATACATCGTGGGTAAACGATTTAAAACATAGGCCGTAGTTTCACCCAAATCGACGGTTTCGGCGATCGCGGGATGAAGTTTTTGAATTTGATGGTACGCAAGGGAGAGTACTAGTTTTTCTAAAACATTACTAAATTGATAATTGACATCCACCATATAGGTTTGGAAGTCTTTTGCCTTTTGTTCGTCTTGAGCCAAACTGGTCGAAGTCGCCATCGATCGACCTTTCCAAGAAATTTCTGGAGGCTTACGACTAAACGCCGTATCGTCTTTGTCGGCGATCGCGTCACGCTTACTAGTAGCCATGTAAGTATTGCTAACTGCGCTTTTGATCTTGATCGTGATCAAGGCATTTTCTAACGCTGTGGGAATATCTTTCCATGATGCATTTTCTGCACCTAAAATCTGTTGTAGCTCGGCAAGCGATCGGGCATGGTTGGCAATTTCCTGAAATGGTAAAGGACTTTTATCTCGCAGCGCATCGGGCTTAACACTGGTGAGGGCGCGACGTACTGCCGACTCTATCTGTGGACGCATTTCAGTGATTGCTTTTTTGCGCTGTCTCATCCATCCCGATTTAGATGTGGCATACATCGGCGGTAGGCGATTAAGTGCATAAGCCGCAACTTCACTTAAATTAATCTGGTCGCGTCTATATTGTGGTAAATGTGAAATTTGTACATCAATTTCTGTGATTACCAGTTCTTCTATGGCATTCTTGCAACTTTGCATTTCAAGCCTTCCCAAACCCAATATGAAATTTAAGTGTTAGTAAAGTCAAAAAACGTCCCATTCAACCCATAACAATTTTTTAGATAAGTAGTCGGGCATAATTAAAAACTGAGAGCTAAAACCTGTGGCGCACGCTGCGCGTGCGCCACAGGTTTTAGCGTTTTATATTTAACTGCGCCCAGCTACTCAATCGCAATTTTATAAGCTGTAATTAAATATTTGCTCATTATAACAAGCCAATTCCAAGATCATTAGTTCTAGGGGCGATCGCGATTTTGAGCATCAACAGATTGGAAATTACTTGAAATTATTTTTTATCGCGATCGATCTGATATAGCCAGATCATCAAAGCAAGTACACCAACCTGTAAAGCAAAGCTACCCAAGTTTGCTTCTAGTTCTCCATTTCCAGCGATAAGTCTGGCAAAAAAAACTACGGCTCCAATAAATCCCGATCCCCCCAAAGCAATGTAAATAAATATACGAAGACCACGATAGGGAGATTTAGCTTCGCGCCTTAGTCGCTCATACTGCTGCGGGGGTAGTTTAGACATAGTTATTTATAGTTATTTAATTGGGTGAAGTTATAGGATTTTGGTAGAATGGCTCTCGGTTTAGGTGAGAGGAGTTAAATATCAATGTTGCGTATTCAGTATTATTCTAGGTTTTTTATCTTTGGGCTATTAAGCTTGGCGATCGCTATGCCTGCTAAGGCAAACGATACAGATGCTACTCAAGTAATCGATAAGATGCAAAATGTATCTCTTAACGCATCTCTTAAGGCATCTCCAGCAAATTCAAATAATAGTCAAAGTAGTAGTCAAAGTAGTAGTCAAAGTAGTAGTCAAAGTAGTAGTAATGATGTTGTTGCACAGGTAAATGCTGTCTCGCAATTGAGCGATGTGCGGACAACAGATTGGGCCTTTACCTCTTTACAATCTTTAGTAGAGCGTTACGGATGTATTTCTGGCTATCCCGATCGCACCTTTCGCGGGAAACAAGCCCTTAGTCGCTACGAGTTTGCGGCTGGATTAAATGCTTGCTTGGACAAGATCAACGAAATTATTTCCGCAGGTTTAGCGGATAAAGTTGGCAAAGAGGACTTAGATACCTTACGCAAGTTGCAAGAGGAATTTGCTGCTGAACTCGCAACTTTACGCGGTCGCGTTGACAGTCTAGAAGCAAAAACTACTAAGTTGGAAGCTCAGCAATTTTCCACTACCACCAAACTATCAGGCGAAGCAATTTTTGCTGTCAGTGGAGCTTCCGCAGGACGTGACACGATCGCCAGTCCCTTTTTTGGAAGCGCCCCAAGCAGAAATAATATCGTTTTCCAAAACCGTGTCCGCCTCGATTTGCTAACGACCTTTACGGGTAGCGATCGCCTCCGTACTCGGTTACAAGCAGGTAATGCTCAGCCCCTAACCACCTTCTCAAATACTGGTGCTGCCAGCCTACTTGCTACTAATGACGGACGTTTGGGCTTTGATGATTCCACAACGGCAACTAATAACAACTCAGTTTTTCTAGAGACTTTAGACTATAGTTTTTCCCTCGGCGATCGGGCAAGATTAACAATTTTTGCCAATGGCGGTAATCATTTTTACTATGCCGATACGATCAACCCCTATCTCGATGATCAAGGTGGCGGCAAAGGCGCGATCTCTCGTTTTGGTGAGCGTAATCCCATCTATGGCATTAATGGCAATGGAGCAGGTTTTGGACTAAATTACAAAATCAGTGATGCTTTTAAACTTGATCTGGGTTATCTAGCGAATACTGCCAATCAACCCACCAAATCGACAGGAAGCGGTTTGACAGGTGGAAATTACTCCGCCTTAGCTCAACTGGTCTTTCAACCATCGCAACAATTTAAAGCGGGCTGGTAGTGATCCGCAAGTAGTGAAAGGAATCAAACGATTGCAATACGGGAGTTGTAATCATGTATAAAGTACCAGATAGCACCAATATGATTTTCTAAATTTTTGGAGAAAGACAGGCTCTTTCGCACCAATCTAGAAATGCGTTGACGGAAGGTATTATTTAATCTTTCAATATGATTAGTTTGCCCTGTTTCTTTGCCAACAGCTTTATGACGTTTGCTAGGAATAACTTGAGAATAAGCCTGCCAAAAGTCGGTATAAGCGACAGCACATTGACGATAAATAGGAGGTAAACTTGCCCAAAGTTTACGAGCAGAGCAACGGGTTCTATCGCCAATATAACAACCGATAATTTCTCTGGTAACTCGATCAATGGCAAGCCAAATATAAAGCTTATTTGCTTTTGAAGAAACAAATGACCACATCTCATCACATTCTATAACTAATTTGCCTTTAGGCTTCTCTGAAACGTTCACCTGTCGGGGAACACGCCTAAATTTAGTATTGACGTAATTTTGTAACCATGAAAAACTTACACCCGTAACTCTAGCAATGCCACGCAGAGGAATTCGTTCGAGTAATAGCTTATCAATCAATCGTTTAATGTCCAAAAAAACGCTTTGATTATTGGGATTAAGCACAAACTGACGACCGCAATTTTTACATTGACGTTTAGATTTACCATTGTGAGTCGAACCATTCTTAATGGTGTGATAAGAACCACAACGAGGACAAGATTGTTTCAAATCAGTGTTATTAGCAATCTGTTCAGGATTTTGCTCTTGATTTTGCTGAGACTGCTCCAACAGAAAAAAGATAACGGCTAGAATAGTTTTCATAAAAATAGGATGCCAAAGCTTATTTTTAGAGGGTATTTAATATTAGTAAATATTCTACACAACCTGTACTAGTTAAGCAATTAGATTCACCACTACTTGCAGATCACTACCAGCGGGCTTAACCTATGTGCTTGCCTACAATGGCACAAATGCCGATCAGACGGGCTTTCGTTTTGGAGGCGCAGGGCAAGCAACGGGAAGCTTTTTAGCGAATTTAATTGGAGGCATTGCAGGCGCAAGACTAGTTTCTACCGATGCAACTACCGCGATCCCCACTAGTTCTATATCCAGTAATTCCTATGGCGCACAGGCTTCCTATAGTTTTAGCCCCAATTTTGTAGTTAGCGGTTGGGCTGGCTATACCTCAGCCAGACTAGCAAGCTTAGGCGATGCTGACATTTGGAACTATGCGATCGCCCTATCGTTTCCCAATCTTGGCAAAGAAGGAAATTTACTGGGCGTTATTGCAGGGGTTGAACCAACCCTAAGAGGTGTGCGGACATTCTCAGGAACTCCGTTATCTGTCTCTAATAGTGAAGTTTGGCACATTGAAGCCTTCTACAAATACCAACTCACTAATAATATTGCGATTACCCCAGGGGTAATTTGGCTAATCAACCCTAACCAAATTTCTGATAACGCTAATCTATTGGTTGGCACATTGAGAACAACTTTCTCATTCTAGAAATTGCAGCGCTTTGCGCTCAAATCCAAACCAAGAGAATTTTTAAAAGTGTTG
>DCSN01000245.1:33399-40621 GCA_002325645.1 Pseudanabaena sp. UBA1465 | reverse complement strand
CAACACTTTTAAAAATTCTCTTGTGGTTCATTTGATCAGAAACTGCTGCAAAACAAAAAAGGCTTGCTTCGCAAGCCTTTTTTGTTTTGCTATTGCTTTTGATTCATGGCAGTGCGATCGCAGAGCCAAAAAGCATTACCCGTAATCAAGCGCGAAGGATATTGACTAACATCACCACTAGGCGCTAATACAGCCTTAAGCGCTTTTGCCTTAGCCGCACCCTCGATCATGAAAATTATTTCTTTAGCTTGATTAATAAGCGGCACGGTGAAAGTAATGCGCGGCTGTCCATCTTTTTCGCCAACAGTGACAAGGCGATCGCGCACCTTGAGGGCGGTCGTATGGGGGAATAATGAGGCAGTATGTCCATCGTCACCCATGCCTAGCAAAATCAAATCAAACTGGGGGATTTCCCCTACACTAACACCAAAAAATTCTTGAATATGCTGCTCGTACTGGGCGGCGGCGATCGCGGGATCAGCTTGATCAGTGGGAACGGCATGAATATTGATCGCAGGAATAGCTACGCGATCGAGCCATGCAGCGCGGGTCATACCCTCATTGCTCTGCGGATCGGTCACAGGCACATAGCGCTCATCTCCCCAAAAAACATGTACCTTTGACCAGTCCCATTCCTTACTGGCTAAGAGTTCATACAATACGCGAGGTGTACTGCCCCCCGCAGCAACAATCGTAAATTTATCGCCTTTAGCGATCGCTTGATCATAGGCAATTTGACATAACATCAATGCTCGGTTAGCAATTTCGGCGCGATCGTTCCAAATTTCTACCTGTCTAGCCATATTTAAAAAATACCTGTAAATGAAGTAATGACACGTTTTATGTAGATGTTTGTAGAAGTTAAATTAACCCTTAGAAGTGGGAACCCTTTCCTAGTATGTTTCTCAGCCTTTAGAAAAAGTGAAAACAACCTAAATCAATCCTTTGGGAGGTGTACTTTATTGCATTTTGTGTGAATTTTGACAACATCAGCATAGAAATGTACTAACCTATAAATTGTTAGGAAAATATTAAGGTTAAGGTAAACCGTCATGTCCCCTGCTATTTTACGACTTTTCTGGGACTCAGTGAGTCAAGCACAACCTAATCTATTGTTAAATCTTGACGATGATGGATTGTTGAGGTGGTTGGTTGATCAAGTTAAGCAACGATCCTCTTTGGACGGTATCCAGCAAAATGCTCTCAGTCATTACATTAGCGATCGCTTGCCCTTAATCCGTGAAATGGCTTATGAAAATTAGTAATACTAAATTACTAATTAATTTCAATGTATATTTTGTTTTTTTGTTTTTTTGTTTTTTTGTTTTTTGATTAATTATTAAGCTAATGTCCAGCTTATAATTGCTGGGGAATCGTTTTTTAGGGGAACATCTAGGGGTTTCTAACGGTTTCTATCGGTATCCTACTCTCAAATGTTAGGATACTTGCCTGAGCTTTGTAATCCTTAATTTTATTAATTAATTTCATAGCTCCACAACCTATTCACAGTTATTTCTAGCGGTTATTCTGGCGTATGGCATCTGCAAGAATTATTGACCTGTTGCGTAGTGGTCAGATTAATGACTCCTACAATGTTCGTGGTTGGGTGAGGACAAAGCGAGAAGGTAAGGGAATAGCATTCTTGGAGCTAAATGATGGATCATCATTGCAGGGGCTACAAATTGTTTTGCCTCAGACAATTGATGGCTATGAAACCCTAATTAAGCAAATCACGACAGGAGCCTCCATTGAGGTGTCAGGGACTCTCGTAGAGTCTATGGGCAAAGGTCAAAGGGTGGAAATGCAGGCAACCGCGATCGCGCTATTTGGCACTGCCGATCCCGAAACTTATCCTTTGCAGAAAAAACGTCATTCCATCGAGTTTTTACGCACGATCGCCCATTTGCGTCCACGCACCAATATGTTCGGTGCGGTGTTTCGGGTGCGAAATGCCTGTGCTTTCGCGATTCATAAATTTTTCCAAGAGCGTGGCTTTTTGTGGGTACATACGCCCATCGTGACGGCGAGTGACTGCGAAGGGGCTGGCGAAATGTTTGGCGTGACCACCTTTGACTTAAATAAAGTGGCGGCGGCAGGAAAACCCGTTGATTTTTCGCAGGACTTTTTTGGGAAGCCTGCATTTTTGACCGTCAGTGGTCAGTTAGAGGCGGAAATTATGGCAACAGCCTTTTCTAATGTCTATACCTTTGGTCCCACTTTTCGCGCTGAAAACTCGAATACTTCGCGCCACCTTGCCGAATTTTGGATGATTGAACCAGAAATGGCGTTCTGTGATCTCGAAGGTGATGCCGACCTTGCGGAAGATTTCCTTAAATATATTTTCAACTATGTGTTGGAAACCTGCCCCGAAGATATGGAGTTTTTCCAAGAGCGCGTAAATAATACTGTGTTGGCAAATGCTCGCAAAATCATCGATCAAAAATTTGAGCGCATTACCTACACTGAGGCGATCGCGATTCTCGAAAAGAGCAGTAAAACCTTTGAGTTTCCTGTGTCGTGGGGCTTAGATCTACAATCGGAGCATGAGCGATTTTTAGCGGAGGAGCATTTCCAAAAACCCGTAATTGTGATGGATTATCCTTTGGGGATCAAGGCTTTTTATATGCGCGTGAATGAAGACACAGCAAGCGATCGCCAAACTGTAAGAGCGATGGATATTCTCGCCCCTGGTGTTGGCGAAATTATTGGCGGCTCGCAACGGGAAGAACGTCTCGATGTATTGGAGACGAGAATCCGCAGTGTTGGTCTAAATCCTGAAGATTATTGGTGGTATTTAGATTTGCGTCGCTATGGCACTGTGCCTCACGCTGGTTTTGGGCTAGGGTTTGAGCGTTTAGTCCAATTCATCACAGGCATGGGCAATATCCGCGATGTGATTCCTTTCCCACGTTTTCCTCAAAGCGCTGAATTTTAAACATAAAAAGCGCAAAGCGCTTTTTATGTTTGATTTCCCCCAAAGTGCCGAATTTTAAACTTAAAACCCTAATAAATTTTAAAAAAGCTTGCTTCGCAAGCTTTTTTAAAATTTATTAGGGTTTTATTTATACTTTGTGGGCAAGTTCGCCCATGATGTAAGTGGCGGCGATCGCGCGATCGTCTCCCATAATCAGCGTTGCAAATAATTGATCAGAGATTTCTTCAAGGGTAGAGGCGATCGCCCCATTGCGCTGATTGGGTAATTGATTTCTTAAGGACATAATCGGCGTTGAATGGAGATCCATCACCACAAAATCGGCTTCTTTGCCAATTTCAAAATTGCCCAATTTATCCTCAAGACATAAGGCTCTTGCACCGCCCAAGGTGGCCAGAAATAGGATTTGGAAGGCGGAAAGTTTTTGCGATCGCAACTGGGCGACTTGATAGGCGGCGCTGGCGGTGCGGAGAATCGAAAAACTTGTACCCGCGCCCACATCTGTTCCTAATCCCAGCTTTACAGGGGTTTCTTTAGATTTTGCTTTTTCGATTTTAAATAGACCACTGCCTAAAAACAAATTAGAAGTTGGACAGAAAGCGATCGCCGATTTCGCCTCAGCCAATCTCGCAAATTCTTGATCGGTCAGTTGTACCCCATGAGCAAAAATTGATCTTTCCCCAACTAAACCTGCATGATCGTATACATCCAAATAACCTGCGCGATCGGGAAAGAGTTCTTCAACAAATTCAACCTCCTGCACATTTTCCGAAAGATGCGTATGTAAATATACATCAGGAAATTCGGTTAATAATTGCCCGACACTGGTTAATTGTTCGGGCGTAGAGGTGATTGCAAAACGGGGAGTCACGGCATAGAGCAGGCGATCGCGATGATGCCATTTTTTAATTAATTGCTTAGTTTCTTGATAAGAATATGCAGCCGTAGCTTGCAAAAACTCTGGCGCATGGCGATCCATCATCACTTTTCCCGCAATCATCCGCAAATTACGGCGATGCGCTTCCTCAAAAAAAGCATCCGTCGATTGGGGAAAAACCGAGGTAAATACTAAAGCAGTCGTAGTTCCATTGCGTAATAACTCGTCCAGAAAAATAGAAGCGATTTCGAGAGCATAATTGCGATCGGCAAATTTACGCTCCGTCGGAAAAGTATAGGTACTGAGCCAAGTCAACAACTGTTCACCGTAGGACGCAATCATTTCTGTCTGCGGAAAATGAATATGCGTATCAATAAATCCTGAGACAATCAGGCGATCGGGGTAAGAGGTAATCGGAATATCTGCATATTTAGTTTGTAGCTTGGCATAATCCCCTAAATCCTTGACCTTGCCCTGCTCGACCACTAATAAACCATCGGCAAAGTAACGCATACAGTCAGATTCAGGAGCATAAAAGGGATCGGCGATCGCATCTAGAAAACTGGCTCGAAATCCTTTTATGGTCTGACTTTGCATAGCTTAGGTAATAGTTTTTAAGGATGAATAGGATTAGCACCAAAGGCTACCGCTATAAAACTATTCTGTGATTTTTTACCCTTCGGCATAGTCACAAAAAGTACATTACAGCGCTTTCTTAAAACCCAGATAAATTTTCAAAAAGCTTGCAAAGCAAGCTTTTTGAAAATTTATTAATAAGCTCTAGTTAAAGATAGAGGCGACCGCCTCTATCTTTAACTAATGGGCAAAAACATCTGCATAACCTAGCAAATCTAGATATACAAGGGTAGGAATATGAGCAAAACACGCCTTTGCCAAATCGTAACGATTTTCGCGAATCAACATATCAATCAACTTGCGATATACCGATAACAGATAGCGCACATCATTAGCCGCATACTTTAATTGCTCTTCAGCCAGAACATAGACACTGCCCCAATCAGAACACTGAGATGTTTTATCTAATTCAATTTTTTCCAATTCCTTTACCAATTCTTTTAAGCCATGCTTATCGGTGTATGTCCTCGCCAATTTGCTGGCGATTTTAGTACAAAAAATTGGATGGGTGGCGATCCCCAGATGCGCTTCTAGCATGGCAACATCAAATCTTGCAAAGTGGAAAACTTTAGTCACATCAGGTGCTTCCATCAAATATTTAAAATTTGGTGCTTCTTTGATGCCCTGTGCAATGCGTACCAAGCTCACATTATCCTTATCATCACAAATCTGGATTAAACATAAGCGATCGCGCCGAGGAATCAAGCCCATCGTTTCCGTATCAATAGCGATCGCCTCAGCACCCAGATATTCTTGGAGAGTATCAAAGTCAATATCGTTATCAAAAATTTTAAAATCTGCCATCTTAATATTTTCAGTGTTTTTAGTTGAGATTTTTATATTTTTGATAGCACGGCTTTGCCGTGCTATCAAAAATCCTTATCGGGATAGCCAAGCGATCGCCTCTTTAATCCATGCTTCAATATCTTGAGTTTTGGCAAGGATCGGTAAACTCGCGATCGCATTGAGAGCATTGCTAATTTCCGTAGGTGTATAACCAAGGGCTAACAAAGTCATTTCTAGTTCTTCCTGCAATGCTGTACTTAGGATATTGCCCACGGCGGTTGTTCTGCCCACTTGAGCCAATCTTCCATCGGCAAGTTTTGTTTTCAATTCTAAAGCCAGTCTTTCGGCAGTCTTAGTCCCCACGCCTGGGGTTAAACTCAACACTCGTGTATTGCCTGAAACGATCGCCTTCACCAGATCTTGAATTCCTAAACTATTCAATAAAGCTAAGCCAACTTGAGTCCCAATTCCTGAAACGCTGATTAATTGGCGAAACAACTCACGCTCTGCAAGGGAAAGAAATCCAAACAAGACCATTTGATCTTCACGGACAATCAAATGCGTAAATACCTGTGTTTCCTCACCGACAAGGGGCAACTTATCCGCAGCACTAGCCGTAATTTGGATATCGTAACCGACACCATGCACATCAAGGGTGAGCCAATAGGTGGGCGTATTTTTTCGAGAACTGTCGGCAGCTTTGCAAGCGGCGATCGCACCGCGTAAATAACCAATCATCGGCGCGTCAACGGTGGAAATTGGGGAAGCTGCACTGCGGCTAAGGAGGTGACAGCTTTGCGAGGTGCAGTATTGGCGATCGCGAGTTGATCAGGTTCTTCGACCTCCTCAACATTGCCATACAAAGCTTGAATAAACTTTGGCGCAACCACGGTAGAAATCATCGCTGAATTTTTTACGGCTGAACTCGATGAATTGGGAATATCATGGGATGGCAAGTCATGGGATAGCGATGGTTTGGTTTCTAGGAAAAATCTATCTTGCCTTTCGACTTGCGCGTTAATTTCTGCATTAACGGATGTTTCTTCCCTGTGATCATGAAGCGTTTCAACAAAGCTAGGTTGCCATTTCGGTAAATTTGGCGCGATCGGTGAACCCTGTGAAGCCTTATGAGGTCTAACAATTAGAGGTGAGATTGGCTGATTTTTGGTGAAACTTGACCAACTCATAGTCTCATCAATAGTTTCAGGTTCTAGAGATTCATTACTGTTAGAGAGAATCTTATTAGCCTCAGGGATTTCCATGGGTTGTGGTGCAGGAGCGATTTTGACCACATTCTGCAAAGGTGAATCACTAATTGCCTCAATGGGCGAAATCTTTTCATCGGCAAGCTTGGCGATCGACCAAGACTCTAAAGCCGAAAGCGCCATATCCTTGGGGGTAGGAGTGGAAGTATCAAGGCAGCGTTCGAGGGCGGCTTTGAGTTGCGATGTGTGGTGTTGTTGGCGCTTGAGGCGATCGCGCAACTCGTCACAGTTGGTATGCACATCTTGCAATTCACGCTCTAGCTGATCGATGCGTCCTTGCAGAGTTTGGGTCAAAGTTTCCTGCCGTTGGATGACTAGCTGTGAAAGTTGTAGCTGTTCCTGAGCTTGGCGCAATAAAACCTGAGCCTGCTGACTGCGCTCATTACAAAATTGTAACTCTTGCTCTAAAACTTGTCTGGGCAAAGCATTAAGCGGAGCAGATGGCTCTCCGAGTACATTGGAAGCTAAACTCTGAGATTGGGATTGTGGTTCCGAAAGCAATGGATTGATGCTCTCTTGTGATGATGAATCGCCAAATCCTGCCTGACTCATGACTTACCCTTCACACAAAGAATTTTACTTAATGTCAAATCTTATCGCAAAAATTTGTTTTTTGTATCATTAATTTTCATGGATTAACAAAAGCTTATGATAATATCCGTAAAAATTGCCAATAAAAAAGACAAATTACGCCATTCAAAATAAACCCAAGAAGTGAGTGGCGAC
>DCSN01000245.1:29663-33373 GCA_002325645.1 Pseudanabaena sp. UBA1465 | reverse complement strand
GTCGCCACTCACTTCTTGGGTTTGTGTTCTAACAAGACTGGCGGCAACTATACAACTAAAATAAAGCCTAAACATTAGCCGATCGCAATTTAAGAGGCCTCAGTGGAAATTCGTAAAGCAATAATCGCCTATAAGTCGGGTAGTGCAATTGGCAAAATATGGGCGGAACGATGTAGCTGTGAATTAGAAGCACTTGGTGTCAAGGTATTAATCGGACCGACTGGGGCTAGTGATAATCCCTATCCTGTTTTTTTGGAATCTATGCACCAAGAAATTGATTTAGCGTTGGTATTAGGTGGTGATGGGGCAACTTTAGGAGCTGCTAGATATTTGGCAAGATTAGGCGTGCCGATTTTGGCGATTAATGTCGGTGGGCATTTAGGATTTTTGACCCATGCGATCGAAGATTGCGAAAATACGAACGAAATTTGGGAACGTCTCTTCTGCGATCGCTTTGCGATCGAGCGACGGATGATGCTAGAGGCGAAGGTGATCAATGTCGATGAAGCTGTAGGACGAAGTATGGGGCAGCCTTGCGGCCCCTTTTTATGCCTCAATGAGATGTGTGTTAAGCCAGCCTCGCCCGATCGCATGGTGACGGCTTCCTTAGAGCTAGAAATTGATGGCGAAGTGGTGGATCAATATCATGGGGATGGGTTGATTGTGGCGACACCGACTGGCTCAACTTCCTATACAGTGGCGGCAAACGGTCCAATCGTGCATTCGGGAATGCACGCGATCGCGATTACACCCATCTGTCCCTTAAGCCTATCAAGTCGGGCGATCGTGATCCCCCCCAAATTAACGGTTAGCATCTGGTCGCTCGCCCCAGAAGACTTTAGTTTGAAATTATGGACGGATGGAGTAATGGCAACTTCAGTTTTCCCTGGACAGAGAGTTGACATTCGGATGTCTGATTGTCAGGCGCAATTTATTGTTTTGCGAGAGGACTATTCGTACTATCAGGCTTTGCGTCAAAAGCTATTATGGACAAGTGCGCGGGTGCGTTATCCCAATCAATATAGATCGTAAGCTTCTCCCGCGTAGCGGAAGAAGCAAGTTTGTTGACAAAAAAGCCTCGCGATGCGAGGCTTTTTTTATCGGTTAGATTGAATTAGTCACGGAAGGCGATTCTTCCTGTTTTGGGTAAGGTAAAGGCGAGAAAGGAGAACAGATAGAGTCCGTAAACAATTCCCCCGACTGCGCCCACAAATGCCAAATTCTCTACGGGAACGCCATTATGAAAAGTGGTGCCAAAACTTAAGGGTGGCTCAAACCAAATTTTACAAGTATCACTAAGCTGCTCGATTTTGGTAAAGGCACAGTTGGCAAATAATGATCGGAATAGGATGCTGATCCCGCAATACAAAGTGGTTGCCCAACGCCATCCTAGATAAATGGATCTCAAGTTTTGGCGCGAGGCTTCAATATCTTCATTTAAATCTTGCCAAAACCAGAGCGCTAAGATAATTAGCATATCGGCGATGATACCTGAAACAAAGGATATTCCTAAGCTGCCGATCGCTAAGTAAATCGTAATTATTATTAGGCTGGCGACGCGCCAATATAAAAATAGCGATCGCTTAATAGCTTCATTGTTAGTGCGAAAAGACCAGCACAGCAGCCCGAAGGGGACAAAAACAAGAAATAGCAGAGCTAATCGATAGTCTAGCCATACAAGTTGACGAATAAGGGTTGCATCCATAAAGGCAAAAAATTTCTGACCAGATCTCTCAACTCATGTTACTATACTCACTTGCAATAAATAATCTTATAATTTTAGGTAAGTAGCCGATCGCAAGCAGCAGGTTACTTGCAAAAAAATTTCCATAAAAATAGCGAGACTTAAACTTGGGGTTCAAATCTCGCTTCTAATGGGCTTAACGAAACATCTATGTTGCTGGTTTTACTTTCTCAAATAAACCTGATTATTACATCAGCTAAATAGCTTATCCATTTTTTGGATAGGAATTTGTAGGGATGCGGTAAAGCCGCATCCCTACAAATTCCTATCGGTAGACATACTGAAGATTTAAATATTCCGCCATTTTTGCGAAAATCTTATCTTCAGTAAATGGCTTAGAAACGAATCCATCGAATCCATGCAGACATAAATCTTCTTCCCTAAGATCAATTAAGCTGGCAGTTAGAGCCACAATCCGTACTTTTTGAGATTCTAAAATATTCTTCTTCGCCTCAAGTTCTCTGATTATTAATGCGGCTTCATGCCCGTTTAATATTGGCATTCTGACATCCATCCAAATCAAATGCGGCGACCAATCCTGCCAGACGGCGATCGCTTCTTCTCCATCACTAACCTCTCTAATCTCAAATCCCAGAGGTGATAGAATTCTATGTGAACTACCAGACGCTGACCGCTTAGGCGGTACAGCGCTGGCTTCCTGATTCAACGGGGATAGCGTCCAACAAAACCGAAGTTTTACCAGAGCGACTTACATCCCCTCCACAGGCAGACTCGCTAGTTCCTAACGAGATAATCCGCAAGGCTTCATTTCTAATATTGATCGCTGCATTTACATCACGGTCATGGTGCGTACCGCAATGCTTACAAGTCCATGCTCTAACATCAAGAGTGAGATTATCAACTCGATTTAGGCAAACATGACAAGTTTTAGAGCTAGGAAACCATCGATCAATCTCGATATATTGCTTCCCTTCACTTTCAGCCTTGTATTTAAGCATTGTGCAGAACATACCCCAGCCAACATCGCTAATTGCTTTGGCTAAGTTGTGGTTTTTGACCATGCCCTTGATGTTTAGATTCTCTACTGCAATAACTTGGTTTTCGTTTACTATCTTGCGGGATAGCTTGTGTAGAAAATCTTCGCGACATCTGGCAATTTTGGAGTGAACTTTTGCCACTGCCAATCTTGCCTTTTTACGGTTTTGGCTACCCTTCTTTTTCTTGGATAGCTTTTGCTGTTTGCGCTTTAAGTTGCGCTGATGTTTGATAAAGAATCTAGGATTATCAAACTTAGAGCCGTCACTGGTAATTGCAAAGTGAGTTAACCCAACATCAATACCAATAGCTTTGTCCACTGGTACTAATTCAGGATTAGCTTTACCATCATCAACTAAGACAGAGACAAAGCATTTACCGTCAGGATTGCGCGAAACAGTGACAGTTTTGATATCACCTTCAAAATCGCGATGACGCTGACAGTGGACTAATCCAATTTTGGGTAGACTGATTTTGTCGCCGTCAAACTTGACGTTTTGAGGATAGCTAATCGACTGCCTACTATGCTTTGATTTGAACTTAGGGGGCATTGCCCGTTTATCAAAGAAGTTTTTGTAGGCAGTGGATAAATTCAATGCGACTACTTGCAAGCATTGAGAATATGGCTCTTTCAGCCATTCATATTCTTTCTTGAGTGCAGGAAGTAAGCCTTGTATGTACCCTCTAGTTAGCCCTTTGCCAGTATTTTTGTAGGTTTCTTGACACAGGTTTAAGGCATAGTTCCAGAACCATCTCGCACAGCCAAAAGACTTGGCAAGCAAGGTTTCTTGCTCACTCGTGGGATAGATTCTATACTTGTATGCTTTATACATTTATCAAGATTACTGAATACTGATAAGCTAATTATAACATAGATAACTTCTATTGATTCGCTGTCGCTCAATTTATTTTCTGGCTCACTTTCATCCCGTCACTCATCCTTGTAAACGGATAGAGTGCGGGACTTCCC
>DCSN01000245.1:27412-29629 GCA_002325645.1 Pseudanabaena sp. UBA1465 | reverse complement strand
CTTCCCGTTCGCGTTAGTTAAAAGTTGACGATTAACTCGAATATCTTCAGCAATCAAAATGCGATAAGTTTGATTTCCTTCAATACCAATGACTCGATGTAATGATTTGGAGTCAGCGCCTGTATTAAACAAATCTAAGGATTTAATAGGAATATGAAATTTAAAAGTAGAGCCTGATCCCAACTGGCTGGTTACAGACATTTCGCCACCCATTAGCTTTACATAGTTATAACTAATGGATAAGCCTAAGCCTGTGCCTTCTTGCGATCGCCGACCAGAAGCGGTTTGGATAAAGGGCTGAAATAGAGTTTTTTGTTCTGCTTCGGAAATACCCGCGCCAGTATCTTCCACTTCAAAATATAGATGTTGAATAGCTTCTAAATCTTTACTATTTGTAGCACTAGATTTTTTGTAAAAAACCCGTACATGAATATGTCCATTATCCGTAAATTTGATCGCATTGCTAATCAAATTAATCAAAATTTGACGTAATTTACCTTCATCAATACAAATATAGGGAGGTACATTAGTATCAATCTTAAAATCAAATAGTAGTTCCTTTTCTTGAGCTTTCAGCGCAAGCATATCTCTAGCCGTATCCACGATTTCGTAGAGATAGCATTCCTTGTCTCGCAGCAGGACACTTCCCGCTTCTAGCTTCGACATTTCCAAAATATCGTTAATCATCGTTAATAGATGATTTCCACTATTGCAGATCGTCTGTAGATCTGATTGGTGTTGCTCGTTTAATTCTTGGTCATACAGCATGAGTTGAGCAAAGCCCAAGATGGCATTGAGTGGCGTTCGCAATTCATGGCTCATATTTGCTAAAAATGCGGCCTTAGAACGACTTGCTGCTTCTGCGGCTTCCTTGGCAAGTTGAAGATCGCGGGTCCGTTCTGCGACTCGATGTTCCAATAGGTTGGCTTGTTCCCTCAGTTTTGTTTCGGATTCGCGGAGAGCTATTTCTGTGTTTTTCAGTAACGTAATGTCATAGAAAGTACTGAGCAAGACCTGCTCACCGTTGAGCCAAAGTAAATGCAATGAAGCAAGTACCCATAGAGGTTCTTGATTAGCCTTGCAGAGCCGAATGTCATAATCCCGCACGCTTTGGGCTTGTAAAAAATGCTGCTGTAAAAGTTGCCATTCTGATCGCAGATAAAAAAGATCAGCGATGGAATGTTGAATTAGCTCCTGAGATGATCTTTGCAGCATCGTCCCCGCACTGGTATTGGCATAGGAAATCACGCCATCGTTAAGACGGCTGACTAGCATCGCCATACTGGTCGATTCAGCGATCGCCCGAAATTGTTCTTCGCTCTGGCGCATTGTCTCGACAGCGCGATTGTACTGCTCATATTCGA
The DNA here is from genome assembly GCA_002325645.1 of Pseudanabaena sp. UBA1465. GTDB lineage: Bacteria > Cyanobacteriota > Cyanobacteriia > Pseudanabaenales > Pseudanabaenaceae > Pseudanabaena. The sequence goes on along the minus strand of DCSN01000245.1, from coordinate 28,265 downwards.
TCGCATCGCCATGTTCGGTGGCGGTAGCCAACATAATTTCGAGATCATTTTTATCGCGATAAACGATTTCTAAAATGGATTGCAATGTTGCCTGCGCCATTTTACGCTCAATTATTTCACTTTTTAATCTCTTATTAACTTCTAATAACTCTGATTCAATCAAATCTCCATGTTCAATCGCCGTCAACAAGGAATTTTCCAGATCACAATTTTCGGTCTGAAGTCTCGTTACTTCCATGCGTAATTCTTTGACTTCTTGCTGAAGAGCTTGCCAGTCTTGCACAGATATTGCTTCAGGAATCTTTGGAGTATTCATGGGGTCAACTTTGTGACATCACTATTCTAAAAAGTTGCTTTGATTTATTATGTGCGATCGCAGGGCTTTGCTAGTTAACCCGCAGGCAAATTTTTTGTGTTGCTAAAAAGCTAAGAAAAAGCGGCGCGATGTGCCGCTTTTTCTTAAGAATAAAAATAATTTTGACGAACGTTGATAGATGTGGTAAGGTGCGCTACGCTATTAATCCAAATCGCTTAATTAAATAGTTATTTGATTTCAATGAGTTATCAATCCCAGACATACGCGATCGCTAGTCGCCAAGAAGATTTAGAACGTCACCTGCTTGAGGCATCTGTTGTTGATCGCGAGCAGTTGGCGGTTGCCAAACGCTGGCAAGAAAGGCAAGAGGGCCCCTTATTGATGATCTTGCTTCAGCTTAGTTTTATTGATTTACACCAGTTTAGTGGGCTTCTCGACTGGTCTGGTCATGCCCGCATGGATACGAGTTATTAGTTCGATTATTAGTTACTGCGCTTTGCGCTGACTTAAAATCCAGAAATTTTTTTGAAAGCCTCG
>DCSN01000245.1:19431-27366 GCA_002325645.1 Pseudanabaena sp. UBA1465 | reverse complement strand
CGAGGCTTTCAAAAAAATTTCTGAACCCTTCAAAATATCAATAGACTGTATTAATTAGCCGCCACTTACGGGGGGAATCAAGGCAACTTGATCGCCATTATTCAGAATTGTCTGGGGTTCGGCAAAATTTAAGTTGATGGCATAACGGGTCAGCGATCGCCATCTTTCGAGGCTGGGGTGTTGCTGGACTAAGCGATCGAATATTTGCGATACCGTCGCACCTGTTTCCAGATTTATTTTGAGTTCATCGGTAGCTAGTACTTCCTGAAAAATTGCAAATAGCTTCACCGTGACCTGAATATCTTGAGAAATTAATTCGCTGGACATTAGCTTTTAAATTTTTTAAATTTAATTTAGGGACACGCAGTAAAATAAAGAGCCAGATTTTGGTAGCGCGGCGGAGCCGTGCTACCAAAAATCTGCTTCTTTATTGATCAATATGATTTTCAGCATCTTCGTAGGCGGCGATGATGTGATGGACTAAGGGATGACGCACCACGTCTGTTTTGTCAAAAAAGTTAAAGGAAACACCTTGCACGCCTTTAAGAATATTCATGGCGATGATTAAGCCAGATTTTTGATGACGCGGTAAATCGATTTGGGTGATGTCACCTGTGACGACCATTCGCGATTTAAATCCCAAACGGGTTAAGACCATCTTCATTTGGGCGGCTGTGGTATTTTGCGCCTCGTCCACAATGATGAAGGAATTGCTGAGGGTGCGTCCGCGCATATAGGCAAGGGGCGCGACTTCGATAATGCCCCGTTCCATGAGTTGCGGTACTTTCTCCGCACCGATCATTTCGTGCATCGCATCGTAGAGAGGACGTAGGTAAGGATCGATTTTTTGCTGCAAATCTCCAGGGAGAAAGCCAAGACTTTCGCCAGCTTCGACGGCGGGACGGGTGAGGATAATCCGTTCAAACTTATTGCTTTGTAAGGCACTGACCGCAGCAACGGCGGCGAGATAGGTTTTGCCCGTACCCGCAGGCCCCACACCAAAGATCAGGTCATGGGTTTCCATTGCTTGCACATATTGCTGTTGGCGATAAGTGCGCGGCTGGATTGAGTCACCGCGACGGTTGCGAGAGATGGTGGCGCGATCGCGCCATTCGGTGGTGCGTTCCTCAGCGATCGCCTGTCGTGCGGCGCGAATATCAACGGCGGCGATCGCCTTTTCCTGTGACCATAGAGGCTTGAGCGCCTTGATCACCTGCTCACAGAGGTTGATTTGTTCGGCTGTGCCATCGATCAATAGGTCTTGTCCCCGCAGTACTAGCCGCACACCGATTTCTTCGGCAAGTAGTTTTAGATTTTCTTCGCGATTACCTGCAAGGGAGATCGCGCTACTAGGATTCGGCAGACTAAAAATGTACGGTTCGTTGCGGGGAGTACCCATTAAGTTCTTTATCCTCTAAAGCTTTTACATATTTTGTGGGCGCTTCGCGCCCACAAAATATTATTTGACTAAATTTTCAGCGCCACTAATGACACGCGCGGTCAGAATTTTGTCGCCTAACCTTAGTTTATCCAAAGTTTCTTTCCCCTCGGTGACATAACCAAAAACAGTATAGTTACCATCGAGTAAATTTAAACCTGCGGGAGTTAGTTCTGACTCAAACAGATAGATAAAAAACTGCGATGACCCACCATTAGGATTGTCGTTAGGATGCGCCATAGCCACTGTGCCGAAAGCAGCGAAAGGCAGCACAGGAAGAACTCCAGATAAACCTGTTTCTTCAAAGGTTTTGCCATAGCTGGGCGCTTTCTGATCGGGTAAACGTACTTCGATCGGGACTATGCGCTCTTTTTTGGTGTCAGGATCGATATAACCATCGGCTGCACCATCGGGATCACCTGTTTGCAGATAATAATTTTCATCGGCGCGGGTAAAAGTCAACCCATCATAAAAATGCTTCTGGACGAGATCGACAAATTGACCTGCATTAACGGGGGCGTTGTAGCCATCAACGGTGATGATGGCACTACCTTTTTCGGTGACTAGCTCGACCAGAGCGCGTCCTTTCAGTTGGGGCAAGCTCGCATACTGAGCAGGTACGGTAAAGGGAAATTCTTTGATTAGGTCAGATTCGACTAAGCCGATATAGTCTAGGGACTTTTCTGACAAAGCCTTGACGTTATTACGATCTTTGATTTCGATCGCTTCCTGTAGCGGCACTAGGGCTTTTTCGAGACTAGATAAATGCTCAGCAATGATCTCCTTGCGATCGCGATTAGCTGCTGCAATTACATCTGTCTTATTTTGAGTGAGCGTCTGAGAGATGGTTTCGATATCTTTTTTCAGACTGCCCCATCGCTTGAGATTGGCTTGACGGGGCATTTGCTCTAAAGTGCGCTGCACATCACGCAATACATCATTATCAATGGGGAGCGCATTCCGTAAAATAATGCGAGCATCTTTGATCGCACTTTTAGTGGGTAATGCTGCCATACTGGGTTGAGTGGCGATCGCAAATACCATGATCAAAGATGTCACCATCAGAGAGGCGACTAGGATTGTCGCTTGCTGGAACCAAGAGATTTTATAAAAAGTATGATCTACTCGATCTAACTTAGGATTTAAATTAAGATTCACCATTGCACCCACAACTAAACTAGCCATTTAAAATGCTATTTCATTTGGTTGCACTGTTAGGCAAACTTGTTAATTAAACTTGTACGGATTTATCGCGATCGCTGTAATGTTATGGGGAAAATTTTATATGAATAAATCTGATTTATCGGCTTTACAAAGCGATCGCCTGTTTAGGTCAATCATGGAAAATGTGGCGGACTTGATCGCCGTGGTGGATGCCCAAGGCTATCGCATCTACAATAGTCCTTCCTATGAAAGGATATTGGGATATAGTGCCACGGACTTACAGGGGACATGGGCCTACGACAAAATCCACCCCGATGATCAAGCCCAAGTTTTACGGGCGGCAGAAGAAACTTTAAAAACGGGAGTGGGTAAAGTTTTAGAATATCGAATGCAGCATAAAGATGGGACTTGGCGTATTCTCGAATCGTCGGGTAGTGTGATGCGCGATGAACAGGGAAATGTCCAGAATATCGTGATTATTGCCCATGATATTAGCGATCGCAAATTAGAGCAGTGGGAACGTCGTCGTGCCGAGACAGAGCTAGAGCGATCGCGGCAAAATTATAAAGATCTAGTCAGACGGGAGGAACTGCTAAACCGTCGTCTGGCGAGCCAAATTCGCAATTCCCTTGATCTCAATACGATTATCGCCACGGCTGTCAATGAGGTACAGGATTTATTGCTGATTGATTTATGTAACTTCTTTTGGCATCTGCCTAATACGGAGCCGCCAGAGTTTCAATTGGTGCATTTTGCCACCACAGCCAGCTTACGCATCGCCGATCATAAATATCCTCTTTCGCAATTACCTAGATTTGGACAGCGTTTACTCAAGCAAGAGATCATTCAAATTCAGTCCATTTATACCAACACAGAACTCGATGATCTCAGTCGCGATCTTCTTGCAGAGAGAGGTTTTACTTCGCAAATATTAGTACCCATTAAAACCCGATCGCAAAAGTTGGGCGTAATTGTGGCGGCTCATTGCCAAGGTAGCCGTCCTTGGATTGCCGATGAAGTGGAATTATTGCAAGCAGTGGCTAACCAACTAGCGATCGCGATCGACCAAGCCGAATTATTTGACTCCGCTCAAGCTAATGCTGCGGATGCTAAAGCTCAAGCCCTCCAGCTTAAAAATGCTCTTGCCGACTTACAAAAAACTCAAAGCCAACTCATCCAAACCGAGAAAATGTCGAGTCTAGGTCAGTTGGTGGCAGGTGTAGCCCATGAAATTAATAATCCTGTGAATTTTATCTATGGCAACCTCAACTACACAAATCGGTTTGTGCAAAATTTATTAAGCCTGATCAAACTTTATCGGCAGTATTATCCAGAGCCAATTCCTGAAATTGCCAGCTTTTTAGAGGAAATTGATTTTGCCTTTCTCCAAGAAGATCTGCCCAAAATGATGACATCAATGAAAATTGGGGCGGAAAGGATCAGACAAATTGTGCTGTCTTTACGAAATTTCTCGCGTACCGATCAAGAAGGACGCAAGCCCTTTAATATCCACGAAGGTTTAGATAGTACTTTATTGATTTTGCAAAATCGTTTCAAAGCCTTTGGCGATCGCCCAGCCATTAACTTAACTAAGCATTATGGGGATATTCCGATGGTGAATGCCTATGCGGGGCAACTTAATCAGGTATTTATGAATATTTTAAGCAATGCGATCGATGCGATCGATGAAGGGGCTAATGATCGAAATTTGGTCAATGAAATTTCGATTATTACAGAGCTAACACCACCTCTATCTGACGATCAACAGCCAATGGTGATCATTCGGATCATCGATAATGGGGCGGGTATTCCTGAAAATATCTGTAAAAAGCTCTTTGATCCATTTTTCACCACTAAGCCTATCGGTAAAGGCACAGGGCTAGGACTCTCAATTAGCTACCAAATCATCGTGGAAAAGCATCAAGGTCGGCTGGAATGTTTTTCAACTATTGACAAAGGTACAGAGTTTCAGATTGCAATTCCGATTAGTACGCCATCCTAAGAGATTTTTGATAGTTTATGCTACAGGTGTTAACTTAGTAGGTATTCAAGAACATTCTTAAATAAACTTTTCCCTTAAACTTAATCACAGGCTTCATTAGACTCGTTAGTAATCCGTTCAACCTTGCAGCATCTTGCGCTCTTAATGCGATCGCCCGACCATGACACAAAATTCCCCAGATAGTAACGCATCACCTCTCCAAAATATATTTTCTTGGGTTAAAAATACCCCTGAGCGAGCAATTGATCAGGCTTTTGATGCGGCTGTTAATATCAAGCGGATTGAAGAAGAGAACTTTAATGGTAATAAAATTGCTAATGACATCGGCTTTAGTAGCAGCGTATTTAGCGTCTTTGAGATCCAGCTTCAGAAGTATCTCAGAACCATCAATCTCAAACTAAATTTTTACAAAGTAAGCGCTTCATTACCTTACCTCCAAACCCAAAGTTCAACCAATCAGGCAAATACAGCGATCGCTAAATATGCCCCCAACAATCAGGAGCTTGATCCTGTCAGCAACGGGCAGTTATCGGCAAATCAACTCAGTGGGAATAGCCGTAAATTTTCTATTTATCAGAAGCTCGCATTTATTGACTATATCCTTGAGAAATATAATAATTCAAGCGATCGCATTATTGATGTCGATTTCAAGCCTTCAAATTCTAGTAGTCAAAATTTGAAGGAAGACAGAGATGATGATGATAAGTTTCAAATGTTTAATATCAAAACCAAGAACTCTAGGCAGAATCCTCAACCAGTTACACCCATTGAGAAAAGCATTTTACCTGGATCATTTTTTAAAGCATTTGATCGCGTCAAACGAAACTTAAGTGGATCTTATTCTGACTATGAGAAAGGTATTGTTGAGGAATTACGCCAATCACGCGAGAGGATTAATCAGGCTCTGCGTTACATTGTGATCCTTGTTATATCTGTGATTGCTGTTCAGTTTTTATCTAAAGCTTTGATTTTTAGTCCCATGATCAACAGCTTTGTTGATACAAATAGCATGGCGATCAAGTTTAGCCCTGCGATCGAAGAGAAAGCATTTAGAGCATTACAATCGGCTAAAGAAAGGATTGAATTTGATTACATGATCAAATCAGTTGTACTTGAACAGGCCCGTGTTAAGCAGGAAAATATAAAACAAGAATTAGCTAAATCCAATGTACCTAAATCTGAAGTCAGCCCATCTGAAACGGCTAAGTCTGAGGAGAAAATAGCTGAACAGCCAGAAAACAAATCTTCAGAAGAACTGGAAAGTTTAATTCAGCAGGAATCCGTCAAGATTTTAAAAAAATATAATCAAGAAAGCCTTGATGGAGTCAAAAACCTCCTTGCTGATTTCACGGCTGCTTTTGTCTTTTATCTATTTCTGCTATCAGGTCGTAAAGAAATAAAAACGATCAAAGAATTTTTAGACGAACTTCTTTATAGCCTTAATGATAATGCTAAAGCCTTTTTAATCATTATCTCAACAGATACCTTTGTCGGTTTCCACTCTAGCGAAGGCTGGGATGCTCTATTAACGGTTGTGTTCGCCCATTTCGGACTGCCAGAAAATAAAGTTTTAGCCCAATCTTTTATCTCAACTGTCCCCGTGTTTTTAGATGGTTTATTTAAATTCTGGATTTTCCAGTATCTCACCCAAGCCTCACCTGCTACGGCTACCATTTATCGAGAAATGAACGAATAAATTGCCCTCTTGTATAGCTGTCGCCAGTCTTGTTAGAACCCAAAATCAGAAGAGGAGTGGCAGCGCTTCGCGCCGCCACTCCTCTTCTGTGGTTTTAATTTGTCAACGGACGACAGATATATATTGGTCAGCGATCGCTATCAGCAGCCAAAATACGTTAAGATTTATGATGGCGTTTCGACTCCAGTTATTAACTTTGTTCGTTCTAAAATAAATTTTTATAAATTCCCTATGATTTACGAAATTTTCATGCCCGCGCTTAGCTCCACCATGACCGAAGGCAAAATCACCTCTTGGGTGAAATCCCCTGGAGACAAAGTGGAAAAAGGCGAAACTGTCGTGATCGTAGAGTCTGACAAAGCCGATATGGATGTGGAAACTTTTTATGAAGGCTATCTCGCTGTAATTATTACTCCCGCAGGTGAATCTGCACCCGTCGGCTCGGCGATCGCCTATGTTGCGGAAACCAAGGAAGAAATCGAAGAAGCCAAGAAAAAAGCATCTGGACAGTCAGAAGCCACTGTTTCCTCAACGTCTTCAAAACCTGAAGAACCACCCTCTAAACTAGTTTCTTCACCCACCGCCGCATCTGTCGCCGCAATCCCTGATGTGGTTGTATCCTCTCCTCGCAAATCTGCACCCGCAGCAGCATCGTCAGATCGTCAGATCGTATCCCCTAGAGCCAAGCGCATTGCCAAAGATAATGGCGTTGACCTCACCAAGATTGCGGGGACTGGTCCCAATGGACGGATCACTGCTGCCGATGTCGAAGCATTATTAAGTCCTGCATCTACTCCTGCCCCTGTTGTTGCTGCTCCAAAAGTTGCATCCGCTCCTGCTAAAGCTGTGGCTCCCGTTGCGTTAGGTACGGTTCAGTCCTTAACGACTTTGCAAAAGGCGGTCATCAATAATATGAATCAGAGCCTATCAGTACCGACATTCCGTGTGGGTTACACCATTACTACTGATGCTCTGGATGCCCTCTACAAGCAAGTTAAGTCTAAAGGCGTGACTATGACTGCGCTTTTGGCTAAAGCCGTTGCCGTAACTCTGCAAAAGCATCCTTTAGTAAATGCCAGCCTTAGCGATCGCGGCATCGAGTACAAGAGCAATATTAATGTGGCTGTTGCTGTGGCGATGGATGACGGTGGTTTGATTACACCTGTGTTGCAAAATGCCGATCAAACAGATTTGTATACAATCTCTCGTAATTGGAAAGGTTTAGTCGATCGCGCCCGTGCCAAGCAATTGCAACCTGAAGAATATAACTCTGGCACATTCACGATTTCTAATTTGGGTATGTTTGGGGTTGATCGCTTTGATGCGATTCTGCCTCCTGGGACTGGCGCAATTTTAGCGATCGGTGGATCGCGTCCTCAAGTGGTGGCGACTAAGGATGGCGCAATCAAGGTCAGTAGCCAAATGCAAGTTAACCTCACTGCCGATCATCGTGTAATTTATGGCGCTCATGCGGCGCAGTTCTTACAGGATTTAGCCAAGTTGATTGAAACCAATCCTCAATCCTTGACTCTGTAATATTTCTGGCTATTTTTGTAATGCCAATTTTTCGATAAAAAAAGCGGTGCAATGCACCGCTTTTTTTATTTTTTTATTTTTTTTTATTTTTTTTATTTT
>DCSN01000245.1:0-19381 GCA_002325645.1 Pseudanabaena sp. UBA1465 | reverse complement strand
TTTTTTTATTTTTTTTATTTTTTAATGAACTTCGCCGCGTTGAGCTTCAGCATCAATGGGCTTAGTGAGATAGACCAGTAACAACTGCCAAACGATCGCCACAAATAAAGGCAACTTCTGTAAGTTCTTCACAAATTGAGGGCGATCGCTCTCATTAATTGCCATCAGCTTCAAATTGTAATCAACGCATTTTTCCAATCTGGGGAAAAATTGGGGATGACTGGTATCTAGCACGGCAGGGAAAGCGCTAATGGCGGTGTGATTAGTATTGACAATTACTTCTTTATTGTATTGACGAGCATCTAAACCGATGGATTTATAGAAATCGGCTCGTTCAAATACGGTGATCGTGTGGGTGACAAATACCGTCAACAGGAAGAAACGCGCCCAGAGCTTGGCTTGCCATGTCCCCCATAATTCAGGCTGCGATCGCAATAGTACCTTAAAGAAATCGCCGTGACGATTCTCATCTTGACACCAGCTTTCAAAATATTTGAATAGAGGATAAAAGCGGTTTTCGGGATTTTTCTGCATATGGTAATGCACCAGAATATAGCGCCAGTAGCCAATCTTCTCAGAGAGGTAAACAGAATAAATTACCCATTCTGGTTTGAAGAAAGTATAGCTACGTTTTTTAGTCATATTGACCAAATCGAGCGACAGATGAAAATCCTTCATCGCCTTATTCAAAAATCCTGCGTGGCGAGCTTCATCCCTTGCCATTAAGTTGAAAGCTTCAGACAACAGAGGATTACGCTCTTTGAGTTGGCGCGATAATTCCTTAAACAATAGAAATCCTGAGAATTCAGAGGTGCAAGAACGCTCTAAAAAGTCAATGAAGGCAGCGCGAGTTTCTTGATCAATATGCTCCCAAGATTGCTCAAATTCTTGATCACGCTTGAAGTGATTGCGATTGTAATCAGTGCGAAGTTCTTCGACTACAGCTTCGAGTTCCGCCTGTTGCAAAGAAGTATCCATCTTCGCAACCTTGTCATAGTCAGTGGTATAGAATCTCGGTGTTAAGAGAGTTTCTTTAACAGGAACTTTGATGCCATCACGGAGAAGTTCGGGGTCGGGGCGAGATTGAATAGAAACCATAGTAGTAATTTAGTTATAGAGGTTTTTATAAGGTTTGAGATGTGACTCCCCCCTAAAAAAGGGGGGAGAATTATCTTCTTCCCCCTTTTTTAGGGGGATTGAGGGGGATCTATTTATTTTGCAACTTAAATGGATGTAGAGAACTTAGCCGTCTTATTTTTAGTGAGATAACTATCAAATACCGAAGCAATATTACGGATCAGCAACCTTCCCGCAGGTTTAACTTCGATGTGATCTAGCTTCAGTTCAATTAAACCATCAGCCTCTAATTGCCTCAACTTCAAGCGTTCTGGTGCAAAATATTTACCAAAATCGCGATCGCAGGTTAAATGATATTTCGCTTCAATCTCTTGCTGAGACAGTTCAAATTGACACATCAATTCCATAATGATGGAGCGCCGCAAAATATCATCGGCATTGAGGGTGACACCACGCTCGATGGGTAATCGCCCTGCATCGATCGCCTTATAAAAGTCCTGTATACCCTTAGAGTTTTGGATATAGACATTTTGGAGCATACTGATGGAAGTCATGCCAAAACCGAGGAGGTCAGATTCGGGCTTGGTGGTATAGCCCTGAAAGTTGCGATGTAGATTGCCTTCACGCTGAGCGATCGCCAACTCATCATCGGGTTTAGCAAAGTGATCCATACCGATGAACACATAACCATGATTGGTTAAGATTTCAATCGTCATTTCCATAATTTGCAACTTTTCTTCAGCAGAAGGTAAGGTTGCGGGATCAATCTTTTTCTTTTGTAATGGCTTCAGCCAAGGCACATAGGCGAAGTTAAATACGGCAATGCGATCGGGATTAAGGGCAATTGTTTTTTCCAGAGTTTCGCGGAAAGTAGCTAAGGTTTGATAGGGCAATCCATAGATCAGATCGACATTCACACCTTCAAAGCCCACCTCACGCATCCAGCGCATTCCCTCAAAGAGCATCTCTTCTGGCTGAATCCGATTGACGGCTTCTTGAACTTTGGGATTAAAATCTTGAATCCCAAAGCTGATGCGATTAAAACCTAAATCCCTTAAGCCTTGTAAGTATTCCTTAGTCAGCGATCGCGGATTAACTTCAATGGACATTTCCGCGTCTTGAGCGAAGGTAAAATGCTCTTGGAGACAATCCCACAGCCGTTCTACCTGATCAAAGGAGAAATAATTAGGAGTGCCGCCGCCCCAGTGCATTTGCTGCACAAGGCGATCGCGATCTACGGTTGTTGAAACTTGCTCAATGTGGCGAATCAAATAACCTAAATAAGGTTCAGCAATTTCTTTGCGGGTGCTAATGACGGTATTGCAGCCACAGAAATAACAGGGAGCATCGCAAAAGGGAATATGGGCATAGAGCGATAAAGGGGTTTTCTGCAAATTACCCGCCGTGATCGCGCCACGAAAATCAAGGGGATTAAAATCTTCACTCAGTTCCGTTGCAGGCGGATAGCTGGTATAGCGCGGTACAGGCTGATTGTACTTATGTAATAGATTAATATCAAATTTAACTGCTTGCGATACTGTCGTCATTCACTCAATCCTTATTTTTTATGTATTGGTTTTTAATTTGGCTGCAAATTAAAAATCGTAAAATCTTATTTTTAAACTGAACTTAGCTTGTCTAGAGAATGGTCGGCGCTTCGCGCCGACCATTCTCTAGAAGAAAAACTTAAGCGGCGTGACCGTGGCGTGCGGTCGTGCTACCGACTCGATCTTGCTTGGTGAGTAGCTCAAATACATGGGGATCAAGCACAGCCCGAACATCTGCTTCTAATTCATCAACCACATTCCGATTGAGGGTAAAAGCATAATTTGCCTCTTCCACAATTCGCGCCACCATATCTTCATCTAAAGAGAGAGAATCCAAAGCCTGACGGTATTTCTCTTTAAATTCTTTCTTTGCTTCAATGGTGGGTAATTGCTCGAATTCATAGAAAGCTGTCCCGCGATCGCTGGGTAAATCTAGGGCTGAGCGCACAATATGCTTTAAAGCTTGACCACCCGAAAGATCACCCATATAGCGTGTATAGGAATGGGCGATTAGAAGTGCGGGATCAGTATTAGAAATTTCCTTGAGGCGATCGACATAAACCTGTCCTGCTTTGAGAGGTACAATTTCTGAGCGCCAATTTTCACCATAATAAAAAGCTAAATCCTGCTCTAAATTTTGTTGGCGATTTAGCTCTGGGAAGTATAATTTGCCAACGACAGGATGTTCCTGATGTCTTCTAAATTCCTCTTCGAGGGTGGTGTAAACTAAATAGAGATTTGATAATAATTTTCTAAAAGGAACAGTCTCCACAATACCTTTGAGAAAGCACTTCATAAATGTAGTATTCTCGGCGGCAGTATGCGATTTTTGTGTACCTTCACGCAGACGGGTAGCTAGGTTACTCATCGACAATTAACTCACAAATTTAATAGCATCATCCTATACTTTGTACCTATGTATAGGGTCAAGTTAAATTTTGTAACCTCGCAAAAATTGCAATAAAAGTGCCGCTTCGCAGCACTTTTATTGCTCATAGAAACAGGCATGCCTTTATCGATTCCAAATGCCATCAAATTGAGGAATACCATCCAATAGACTTACTTGATCTGAGGTCATTAAATAAACCCATGCTAAACCGAGAGAATTTTGAGTTAGATTAAAAACTTCTATCTGTTGACGATGGTATAAATTTTCAGATATGGGGCGATCGCTGTGATAATCTTCCAATTCGTCTAGAGATTCTAAAATATTTACATCCTTAAATGAGAGTAAATATCCATAAACTAGATCATCGCCCCTAATCATCGCAGGATAGCCCATTGGTAAGGCAAATAATTCACCATAGGCGATCGCCTGTTGTTGAGCGATTACTTTACCTTCACAGTATTTAGGAAAGTTTTCTTGGTTAGGCTTGAGTGTGCCATAGACAAAAACACGGCATAGCGTTTCATCTGGACTTGATTTCATAGTTTTCCTCATATTTTAGAGTTAGAACTTACGCGAACCAACCAGGAACTAAAGTTCTTGGCTCAAAGCTAAAGTCTGCTAAAGCAGACTAAAAAGCCCCCTATCCCATGATCAACCCGTTTCAACGGGTTTAAGCTTTTAGCCCGTAATTCATTACAGGGATATTGCTAAAAACCGTTTCGACTTTGTGCTGATGCGATCGCCTTGAAATCAAAGCTAGAATCAGCGCTATAAATGAAAACCGCTATAACATAGATCATAATCGCCACGCTAAAGATTATCCATAGGAAACCGCATCGATGAGTAATGATAACGATAGTTTTAAGGACAAATTTGCCTTTAAAGTAGAGGGTTTAGAATCCCTAGTGGATGATGTTAAGCAGTTACTCAATCTCGATCAACTCATCGATCTGGCGCAAAAATTAGATGAAAAGCAAAAGTCAGGGGAAATTCGCACTGAGGTAAATGTGACTTCGCGTCCATTGTCTAGTATCCCTCGGCGTAGTACGATTCCCCGATCGCCGCGTGCAGCTACCGCAACAGGAGGCAATCAAGAGGTTACTTCGCCTGATGTCGTTAAGCCTGAGCCATCTCAGGATAATGCCCCAAATGAGAAACCCGCAGCGATCGCCGAATTAGTGGGTGGTTTGGGCGACACCCTCGCGCAGTTGCGTGATTTAGTCGAAATCCCCCTCAAACGTCCTGATATTTTGGCAAAATTGGGCTTAGAGCCGCCCAAGGGTGTTTTATTAGTAGGACCCTCTGGAACAGGCAAAACCCTTACGGCGCGATCGCTTGCCAATGTCTTAGGCGTAAATTACATTGCGATCGTTGGACCTGAAATTATTAGCAAATATTACGGTGAAGCGGAAACTCGTTTGCGTCAGGTATTTGAGAAAGCCGCAAAATCTGCTCCCTGTTTGATTTTTATCGATGAAATTGATGCCCTCGTTCCCAATCGAGCCAATGTGGAAGGAGAGGTTGAAAAGCGTCTCGTGGCGCAATTGTTAGGCTTAATGGATGGATTTGCGGAAACTAAGGGCGTAATCGTTTTAGCGGCAACTAATCGCCCTGATGCGATCGATCCCGCCTTGCGCCGCCCTGGACGCTTCGATCGCGAGATTATTTTCCCAATCCCCGATCGCCATGCTCGGCGGGAGATTTTAGCAATCCATACGCGATCGATGCCCTTAACCAGTGATGTGGACTTAGATGATATTGCCGATCGCGCCTATGGCTATGTGGGAGCCGATATTAAAGGGCTTTGCCAAGTGGCGGCAACAAATGCCCTGCGGCGACAGGTGGCGAGCGTGGCGGATATTCCTGACAATTTGGATGTGAATTTTGAGGATTTTGAATTTGCACTCAAACAGGTGCAACCCGCCGTATTGCGATCGCTGCAAATTCAAGTTCCCCAAGTCCAATGGTCAGAAATTGGCGGACTCACGAAGGTAAAACAAACCTTGCAAGAAGCCGTAGCAGGAGCATTGATCGATCCCGCACTCTATGCCTATACTCGCGCTAAGGCTCCCCGTGGCGTGCTTCTTTATGGTCCCCCTGGTACGGGCAAAACTCTATTAGCCAAGGCGATCGCCACCCAAGCCCAAGCCAATTTTATTTCCGTTGCGGGTTCGGAATTATTAACCAAATGGGTGGGCGCTTCGGAGCAATCGATTCGACAGTTATTTGCTCAAGCGCGTCAAGCGTCTCCCTGTGTGATTTTTATTGATGAAATTGATACCCTTGCCCCTGCGCGAGGTAGCTATCAGGGCGATAGTGGCGTTAGCGATCGCGTAATCGGTCAGCTATTAACTGAACTTGATGGCTTGCAATCGGTCGAAGGACTATTAGTGATTGGGGCAACCAATCGCCGTGATTTTATTGATCCCGCTTTGTTGCGATCGGGACGCATCGAGCTACATATGATGGTGGATCTGCCCGATCGCGATAGTCGCAGTTCCATTCTAGAAGTCCATAACCGCGATCGGCCACTGGACATTAATCTGAATTTAGATCTCTGGGCAGAAAAGACCGATGGTTGGAACGGAGCCGATCTCGCGTTCCTAAGTAATCGGGCTGCAATTTTTGCAATTCGTCGTCATCAAGGTACTAATTCCAATCAACTAGAAAATCTGCGAATTACGAATGAAGACTTTGAACAAGCCTTTGCAGAAATTCTCGATCAGAGAAAACCATAAAAAAGGAGGCAACGCTGCGCGTTGCCTCCTTTTTTTTATGGTGCTAATACTCAAATACCCAAATTGCCCAACCCCTAGCAATTACCGTAATCATATAGGCCGCCGAAAGACGACTAGTTAATTTCTCTACTTCTGCCCAGTCGGAACTAGTGCGAAAAAGACTATAGGTATAACCGTTGTAGAGGACTGCGGCTACAGGCTTATCGAAGTCGTCAATCTTAATATGTTTATATTGAATTTGAGCAGGCAGAATTACAAAGTTAGACTTTTTCCCTCCTAACTGAAATAATTCGCTTTCATCTAATATCTTATTTTCTAGTTTATCGGGCATAAATATTTTCCTACTCTCATTCTATTTTATAGCATTTTACTTTTTATAGCTGTAGCCAATCTTGTTAGGACATAAAACCCAGAAGAGAGAGACGGCGCTTCGCGCCGTCTCTCTCTTCTGGGTTTTGATTTGTCCTAACAAGATTGGCTAGTGCTGCACATCAGACTGTTGCAATTCAGACATGGTTTTCTGAACATCGATCGCAATTTGCATGGTCGTATCAAAAATGCGGGCATATTCCTGAGCTTGATCCTGCATTTGCATTGACTCAAAGGCATTTAAATCAATATCAAAGCGATCGGGATGAAAATCTGGATGTTCCCGCAGGATTCTCTCTGTTTTTAGCGCCCGCACTATATCATTTCGAGTCATTCTCAACGCCGCGATCGCTGATTCTCTAGACTCTAATTTAATCGGATTGCCCGCATCCTGTAATTGATCAAATACATCAATATCGCGAATTGCTTTATTACATTTATCAACTTCTGTAAATAGGCGTAAAACAACCCGCGAAATTCCATTTGTGAGCATAGATTTCTGAGAATTTCTCCATCTCTGATCAACGAATTTAATCAATAAAAAAGCCAATCCCCCGCTAATGGTTGCTAAAAATAGACAGAGAAGGATCGTTCCTAAAGTGGCACTCATTAACACATAGAGGGAATAAATTCCTGCGACTAGAGCAACGCATAAACAGACCACAGTAACTTCCACAAGTTCCATGGCAACGCTCAAGGCTCCGAAGATAAAACTAATCAGAAAAACAATTCCTGATAATCTTAAGGCTGGCAAAAAAATACTGGCAAATATGGCAAAGGCGATCGCTGCTACTCCCAAAGCGATGACGCGCCGCATCATGATTTGGCGTGGATTCAATTGGTCTGCTTGCAAGAACTTCTGGCGATCAAACCCAGTTAATTCCAAAAGTTCCGCTTCAGAAATTAATAATCGTTCTAGATCGGCTCTCATAGATTTAGATACCATCATGGCGATCGTCATAGTCAGGAGGCTTACAGCAATTGCCGATCAAACGAACCACAAGAAATTTTTTAAAAGTGTTGTTTCGCAACACTTTTAAAAAATTTCTTGGTTTGGGTTTGAGCGCAAAGCGCTGTAATTAAAAACTAGAGCTAAAAGCTGTGGCGATCACTGTGCGATCGCCACAGCTTTTATAGTTACGCCTAGCTACTTAGCCTAGTAGCTGAATATCACTAAAAATAATTTCATAGTTTTTGGTTTGACCCTGCTCATTCGATTGCACGGTTTGCTTGCTCATCACATAGTAATTGCCAATCTTCTCGTAGATATCTTCAAAACGAGCTTGGCGGACGATTTCATCGGTTTGAGGATTGCGGAATACCGCCGTATAGTGCGAAGAAACATAGCCTTCGCCAGTATCCAAATGTCCGAGGTGATTGATCACAAAGCCAATCCGTCCCATTACACGGCTGACCATCGAGATTTCATTGCCGCGCACCTTGTAGTTTGACCCCATAGAGTCGCCCGTTACTAAAATCTCTACGGCTCCCGACTCATCGGTTTCACCAAGATTAAAGCTAGATTTGCCATGAGCTTCTTCAAAGGTTTTGCGTTTGCGGTGAGTCACCACGTCTCGCAACTGGTTGTAGAGCCATTCTTGACCTTCATCAACCGAGATCGTCTTTTCTTCACCGCTAGGAGTGCGGCTGGTGCGCTCGATTAGTTGGGGTTCATCCATGCTCACTTCCACCGATAGATCGGCATTAATGCGAGCTTTGCCTGTACGCGCCACACCATCGATCGCTACGGATACATTGGCGGTCATACCAGCAAAGTTGCTATCCCATGTATAGCGATTTTCGTAAGCCGCCTGAAATAGGTCACGGGCGTTAGTATCAGATTTAGTATCGGGTGCTGCTGTAACCATTTTTGTTTGAAGTTCTGAAGAATTTTTATGTTTTTATCTTTTTTATATTTTATAGCAATCGCCAGTCTTGTTAGGGCTAATAAGTGAGTGGCAGCGCGATGCGCCGCCACTCACTTTATTGGTTATATAGCAATCGCAAGTCTTGTTAGGGCATAAAACCAGAAACGGGTAGCGGCGCATCGCGCCAACCCTCACTTATTGGTTATACAGCCTATTGAGGATTAAAACCTAAAGAAAATTTTGAAAGCGCGGCTCCGCCGCGCTTTCAAAATTTTCTTTAGGTTTTAATTTAGCGCAAAGCGCTGTATCTAATTTCCGGGGGTGGGTTTGAGGGTAAACAAGAAATCTAAGCGGGTCGTCTTCGCATCAACATTAGTGGAAGTAACAGTTATCCCGTTAATCGCATCGAGAACTGCACGAATTTCCGTAAAGTTAGGATTGGTTTTGACTTCAGTCGGTAAAAGGCGATCGGCGAGGGTGAGCGCCGTGGTCATATTTAGATAGAAATAACCACTATTCGCTTTGGGTAATCCCGTTGTTAAAATTTGGAAGGGACTGCTTTCGGGTAAATTACGGGCAGGTTTGGGAACAAAAGTATCGGCAAGATCTCCCATTGACCAGAAGACAAAATTATTATCCAAATTGCCCCGCGTCGCCACGGTGGTATTGCCGATCGCCCAACTCACCACAGACTTATCACCAATTTGTTTGGGCTTTAGCTCAACTCCTTTGGGCAAAAAACCGCTAGAGGACTGCGCCGCTTTATCAATTTTATCTAAAGCAGTTTGCGATAAAGTTTGATCGCTGGCCTGCGCGATCGCCACAAAACCAAATCCCGAACTCGCTAAGATACCTTGATTATTGGGAATTGCCGCGATCGCAAACTCACCATTCATCCATTTGAGAATATCCTGATCGAGATCAAGTTTAGTCGCGTCTTTAACACCTTTACGAATTTGCTCAATCAATTGTGCAGAACTAGCATTTCCCTTTGCCTGAGACACTAGCGACTGCCAAGACTGATAAAGATTTACGCCCGACACTAGTAGAAATGTTTCCTGTGGCAAGAAATTGACAACTTTCGCTTCATTATTGGCGAGGGGGCTAGAATTCTCATTTTTGAGATAGGTATTAATCTCAAAGCGTAAGCCTTCCTTTTGCGTACCACCCGTCAAGGTCATCGCATCCAGTTCCCGCCGTGACTGGGCAATCGCCGATTCATTTAAATTGAGCTTTGCCTGAGTGCCAATAAACTCTAAAGCAACCGCACCATCCAGATAAACCTGTAGCAATGGCTCAGCAATCTTGGTTTGGTTTGCCGAACCATAGATCTTGGCAAAGCTAGATTTTTTCGCCAGTGAAGGGTTACTACCTTTATAGGTATCAATGGTTTGTTGCATCAAAGTCGCACTGGTCGCGATCGCCACATACTGCCCGCCAATATCCGCAGTGATCACACTATTGTTAGGGTCGCGGGTGGGAGACTCATAGTAAGTCACATCTTTATATTGCTTTGAGGTAAACTTTGCCCCTTGCTGAGTCAACGCCTCGCGATATTTAGACAAAAAAGCATCAGACTTACCGCGATCGCGGGTTGGAGCAATAATTAAGGTGGCGGCGGGGGCTTGGGGCTGGGTGGCATTGGGAACCAGCGCCGTCAGAATGTGACCACCATCCAGCCAAGGCTGAACGTCGCGACTATATTCTGTTTTGCTCTGCACCAGTAAAGAATTAAGCGGTGATTTCGTAATCCCATCACCGATTAGCTTTTGCGAGGCAGGTGTACCAAATTGAGCTAATTTATTCCAAGGCTCAGATTTGGTATTAAAGGCCATCACCACCTGCGCCTCTTGGGGGATCGCGGCGGCCGCACCTAAAACCCCTTTAGTGGCAAGCGATCGCTGAGAAAAATAAAAATAAGCTCCTCCCGCACCTGCGGCAATCACAGCCGCGCCAATACCAATATAGGTAAGCAGTTTTGCCTGTTTTTGTTGAACAGATGTGTCAGTTCTAGATGCCTTCGACATGGTTATGGACTAAACCTAAAATTTATAAGATGGTGATCGCCAAGTTTCCATCAAGATACTACAGAATCGGGTACAGACGAGTGAAGAGTTTATGATTTCGCCTCAGCATTAAGGATTTTTGGTAGCAAGGCGAAGCCTTGCTACCAAAAATCTGGTTCTTGATTAAAATAACCCTAAGCATGAAAAAAGATTAAAAGATATGATGTGGAGTAAGATTTTGCTAATAAAATAAATTATAAATAAATTATAAAAAACCATAAAAAATTATAAATTTTTAGCGATCGCTTAATCTCAACTTTCACAAGTCAAGATCACAAATGGATACAGATAATCTAGCCGTTTATAGCCTTGTGGAACAGTTGCGAGGTTATAGTCATAAACAGTTTACTGGTAAGCTGGAGCTATATAGTGTCAAAGAATATAAATGGAGCATTTACTATTGTCACGGCAGGTTGGTATGGGCTTCTGGGGGCGTACATAATCATCGACGTTGGCGCAGGATTATCAAACAGCACAATGTCCAAATCGACTTAAGTAAAATTTCTCTGCGTACCCCCGAAGAAGTGAAGCTATGGGATTACCATGTGCTAGTCATTTTGATGAAACGCATGACTTTAACCCGTGAGCAAATCTCTCCGATCATTGAAAGTTTTATTCATGAAGTATTATTCGATATCATCCAACACGCAGCTAATGAGCGCATCACTTATTATTGTGATTTTGAAGACGAAATCACCCCTGTCATTGCCTTAATCCATGCTGAACACGCCATTGATCGAGTTTACCAAGAATGGTGGACTTGGCGTAAGGTGGGCATCGCTGATTTCTCGCCAAATCTTGCCCCTTGGATCAAACGCTCTGAACAACTCAAAGAAGAAGCGTCAGAACTTACTTACAAAACTTTAATTACGATCCTTGATGGCAGGCGATCGCTGCGGGAGTTATCGACATGGCTGAAGAAGGATTTATTTCATCTTGTGCAGTCACTCATGGCCTATTATCATCGCGGGTTAATTGGATTAGCAGAAGTTGCTGATATTCAATCTCCGATTCAGTCAATCTTATCTAATAAAGAATTTACTAAAGAGCCAACATCTGACTCTACACAGTTATCAGAAGGGAATCAGCCCAAGATTACAATCATGCCGCGTCCTCTTATCGCTTGTGTAGATGATAGCAATCAAGTCTGTGCAACCATTGAACAAATCGTAACGGGTTTCGGCTTTGGTTTCCTAGGAATTCGGGATTCGATTAAGGTCTTATCGTTGCTCGTTGACCATAAACCAGAAATGATTATTCTAGATTTGGTCATGCCAATCGTTGGTGGTTATGAGCTTTGCGCCCAAATTCGGCGGATACCAGATTTTAAGGATACGCCAATTTTGATTCTGACCAGCAATGACACCCTGATCGATCGCATTAGGTCGCATTTTGTAGGCGCAACTGCATTTATCTCTAAAACATCGGGAAATGATAAGATTGGCGAACAAATCAAAAGATATCTTCTGATTGAAGATCAAGCGCTCAAAGCGGAGGTATATATGGAGAATAACCACGATTCCTCTGATTTTCCTAGTTAAAATCTGCCCACTTACCTATTAGCCAAATATGTTTAACCTACAGCAAAACTCGATCAAACCCGCCACAAGAAGGGTCGCAGGGCGAAGCCCCGCAACGGGTTTTATATTTTAATTTGTGGCGGGTTTGAAAACAAATTGCTGTATGTGTTCGATTTTGGCGACTGGTGGGAGTTTAATGTGGTCTTAGAGAGTATTGATGAGCCTGATCCTAAGTTTAAAAAAGCAGAGGTCATCGATCAAAAGGGGAAAGCTCCTAAGCAATATGCCGACTATGCCGATGAATAAAAAGAAAGTGGCGCAATGCGCCGCTTTCTTTTTATCGGAGTTCGTTTTGCAAATATTCAACTACTGAGTCGATGTCTACCAATGTCGCCACCTTTGTGGCGCGGTTAACGATTTCCACTTTGCCATCGGCGATCGCCTTACCCGTAACTACTCGATAGGGAATGCCAACTAAATCTGCATCCTTAAACTTTACGCCAGCCCTCTCATCGCGATCGTCTAGTAATACTTCCACACCTGCGGCATCGAGGGCTGTATATAGCCTTTCACCCACATCCATTTGCTTAGCATCACCCACGTTAGGCACGGTGACAATCACATGATAGGGCGCGATCGCTTTGTTCCAGATGATGCCATCTTTATCGTAGGATTGTTCAACGGCGGCTTGGGCGAGACGCGATACTCCTAAACCGTAGCAACCCATAACTAGCGGCAGTTCTTCACCTTGCTCATTTGTAAAGGTTGCCTTCATTGCTTGGGAATATTTAGTTCCCAATTGGAAGATATGACCAACTTCAATTCCTCTAGCGGTTTGCAAAATTTGGGAAGGATCATGAACGGCGCGATCGCCTACTTTTGCTTTATCAAGATTAACTACGGTGGGCAATCTGAAATCCTTACCCCAATTTGCGCCGACAACGTGATAATCAGCTTCATTTGCGCCCGTGACAAAGTTCTGTAAATGCTCAACCGTGCGATCGGCTAAGCGCAGGAATTTCGGTACAAAGTCTTTGTTTTGATCAATATAGGAATCATCAAGGTCGGGAGCGATAAATCCGATTGGAAGTTGGGAATGCGCCCATTTCTGTTGTGATTCAGCATCAGCAAACTGAAGATTGATGATCGCCTTGCCGCCATAATTAGCAGCGAGTTTGGTCAATTCATTTTGCAACTTGACTTCGTTAACATCGCGATCGCCACGAGTGCTAACTAGAACTAAAACCGTTGTGCCATTGTCATAAATAACTTGATAGAGAACCTGTTTAACAACTTGAGTGGGGTTACATTTTAACAACTTGCAGACAGTTTCAATAGTTCCTTTTTTCGGTGTATGGACTTTCTCGAATTTATCAAAATGTGAAGGTATAGCATCGGGCGGCAAAGATACCGCTTTCTCCACATTGGCGGCGTAGCTGCTATCTTCGGTAAAGAGAATGTCATCTTCACCAGCTTCGGCAAGAACCATAAACTCCTGCGAACCCGAACCACCGATCGCCCCTGAGTCCGCTTCTACGGCTCGAAATTTCAGACCGCAGCGATCGAACATCCTGCGATAGGCACGATCCATTTCGTAATAGGTTTCTTTGAGGCTCTCTTCACTTTCATGGAAAGAATAGCCATCCTTCATGATAAATTCGCGCCCACGCATCAAGCCAAAACGAGGACGAATTTCATCGCGGAACTTAGTTTGGATTTGATATAAATGCTGTGGTAATTGGCGATAGGAGCGAATCGTATCCCTAGCGATCGCCGTGATAATTTCTTCATGGGTTGGACCCAAGCCGACCTCACGATTAGCGCGATCGGTGAGGGCAAACATAATCCCTTCCGCCTTAGTATAGGTGTCCCAGCGTCCCGACTCCTGCCATAATTCCGCAGGTTGCAGTTGCGTTAATAGACATTCTTGCGCTCCTGTGTCATCCATCTCTTCGCGCACGATCGCCGATATCTTTTGCAAGACGCGCCACATAAGCGGCAGGTATACATACAAGCCTGAACCCACTCGCCTGATATAACCTGCACGCAATAATAGTTTATGACTTGTGAGTTCTGCTTCGGCGGGATCTTCGCGCAGAGTAACCCAGAGCATTTGAGATAGACGCATATTTCCGAGATGTTTGCTAGGGATGATCGCTAGAATTTTGTTAGTGATCAACAATAATTCTGCTTGTTAAGCATATCAGGATTTGGGGCAGTGATAGCGATCGCTCAAGCAAATAAAGAGGACGCGATCGCGCCCTTTATTTGCTAAACCATATTTGCTAAATTTGCTAAACCAATAACTGATATTTAACCTGAGCCAATCGATACAGTGGTCGCCATACTAAACGGTTAGTGGTGACAACGAGCAAAGACATCACGATCGTGGAAGCTAATAGAAGCGGAAAATCTCCAATATCAGAAGCTTGCGTAATTGTCGAACCCAGCCCCGTTGCCGTAAGCACCTTACCCTGAAATTTAATATATTCTCCTGCAATACTAGCGTTCCAAGCACCACCCACAGCAGTAATGATCCCTGTAACTAGATAGGGGAAAATTCCAGGTAAAATCAGAGTTCGCCAACGCTCTAGGGGTGATAGTTTATAAACTCTAGCGGCTTCAAAAAGTTCTGAGGGAATTGCTTGCGCTCCTGCAATCACATTAAAGAGAATGTACCACATACTTCCTAAGGTCATCAAAATCACCGCACCAATATCTAACCCGCCGCCAATATTTGCTAAGCCTAGTAATAAAATCGGAAATAGAGCTGTTGCGGGAACTGAAGCTGCAATCTGGACAATTGGCTGAAGAATTTGTGCCAATTTGGGACTACGACCGATTGTTACCCCAATTGGAACTGTGATTAGTAGCGATAGAATTAGTACAATTAAAACTCGAATTGAAGTAAACAATGCACCAGTCAAAACCTTTTGCCAAGAACTCAAAGGCATCTGACCAAGTAGTAAAACTGCTTCTAAGGTTCCCCCTAAAACAATAAAACCAACTAAACCGATCAACATCCAGTTTAACCAACTCATCCATTTAGATGTTTTTTGTTTGCCGTAATCAGAGTGGTCTACTTTACTACTAAACCCGCGATTAACTGATTCTGCTAATGGTGCAAATAGGCGATCGCCGATGATTCGCATCGTCGGCGATCGCCTTAAAAAGTCTAGTACACGCGATTCAGGTACTTGAGTTGCCTCGACTGTCTCATGCTTAAACTTCTCAGCCCAAGCGATGAGAGGTCGCCACACAAAATAATCAATGACTGTAATAATGCCAATGAGAACGACAATTCCCCAGAGAATCGCAACATTATCACCTTGATCGGCGGCGGCTTTTAGAAATGATCCCAGCCCTGGCAATGTAAAGTTCCGATTGGAAAGGGTAAATGATTCAGTTTGCATTAAAAAGAACCAGCCGCCTGCCACAGACATGACGCTATTCCATACCAATCCCACTACCCCCGAAGGTAACTCTAGAGTCCAAAATCTTTGCCATGCACTGAGTCGATAAACTTGACTAGCCTCGATCAATTCCTTGGGAATGCTACTCAGAGATTGATAAAAACTAAAGGTCATATTCCAAGTCATCCCTGTGAAAATGAGCAGAATTGACGCAAGTTCAATGCCTAATCTTTGTCCAGGAAATACTCCGACTAGGGCTAATACTACCGCAGGCAAGAATGACAAAACAGGAATCGATTGCAAGATATCTAATAAAGGAATGAGAACCTTTGACCATGTAGTTGAACGATAGGCTACATAGGCATAGGAGAGGCTGAACAAGAGGGACAACCCATAGGCGGCAAGCATTCTCACTAGAGTTTGCAAGGCATAGTTAGGTAAAAAACTGAGCGATAGATTAATTACATATTCACTGTCATAATTGCCAGTAAATTTACTGGCAGTCTGCACAATGATAAAAATGAGGGAGATGATTGCTAAGGGTAATAGGACATCGCCGATGCTCCATCTAGTACGAAATTCAGACTTGGGATCGATAGTGGGCTGAAACATAAGCAATCCAGACTACAAAATGAACTAAAGGGAAATTGGGTAATAATCAAATAGAAGTTAGAGAAGAATTAGATAACTCACCTTACGCAGAAGCTCCCAAGACCCTCACCCCTAGCCCCTCTCCCAAAGGGCGAGGGGAATAAGAATTTTCTGGGTTTTGCTCCCCCTCTCCTCTCTGAGAGAGGGGGCTGGGGGGTGAGGGCGGTTTTCAATCTGCGTAACATCAGTTAGATAATTGATTGATGTAAGTAGCTCAACATAATTAAACCCTAAAACCAGAGGTTGTTCCGCCCGCTACGCGGGCGGAACAACCTGTTTGGTTTTTAGTTTACTTATGCCTAGCTACTTAACAGTTTTGAGATCGACAAGAATCAAGTAAATTTTTAAAAGTCTTGCTTGGATAAGGCTCTTAAAAATTTATTTGATTTTAGAGACAAAGCAATTTTTATTCAGAATCTTCTACTTCAAGAGTACTATCTTCGATAAAGATTTCGCCTGAAGGTTCATCATAACTAAACAACTCAGCATAGCGCCCCCAATCCATTGCTGTCCTGAGTTGACGTTGTGCTTCTTTAGCAGTGAAATAATTTTCTAAAATATCAAGAACTAGTTCTTCAGAAATGCGGCGATTGCGCTTGGCTTGCAAAAGCTGACAAATCTGCTGGACTAAGCGAATATTTTGTTGCAATCGCTCACGAATAATCGCTTTACGTTCATCAATATTGCTGTTAATGAACTTCTCTCCGTTCGGAGATAGTTGAATATCACCTTCAGTGACCGCTACTAATTCCATTAGTTTACTAGCATCAACAATTGGCAATAAATCATCAACTTCTAATAACAATTCTTGAGCAATCCGATAAATATCTTTTTCTTGACGACCTTCGAGAAGTTCTAGTAAACCAGCTACTGAGCCAATCCGTACATGGGGTAATGATTGATATTTGGGCTGCACGTCTGGTTTTGGTGCTGAAGTAGATGTTGTTGTTGAGTGGCTAGAAAGATCAGGTAAATCAGGATTAGTCAGAATTTTATAAACTTGGTCAACTAGGGCTTGAAATTCAGGACTCTTGCGATCGCGATAGTGGGGTAATGTAATTGGCAAGTCCGCACGAATCCGCCCAGGGTTACGACCTAACACAATCACGCGATCGGCAAGCGTAACCGCTTCTTCGATCCCATGGGTCACAATTAAAATCGATTTAGTCGGAATCCGCTTTTCCAGCCATAGGTCAAGCAATTCAAACCGTAAGTTCTCGGCTGTCAGTACATCCAAAGCCGAGAATGGCTCGTCCATACATAGAAGTTCAGGCTCAACGGCCAAAGCTCTGGCAAACCCAACACGCTGGCGCATCCCTCCTGATAATTCCTTCGGATAGGCATTTTCAAACCCATCTAGACCAATGACATCGATCATCCGCAAAGCCTTTTGGAATCGCGTATCCTTGGCTTCACCCTTAGCTTTTAGTCCAAGTTCCACATTTTCCAAAACAGTTAGCCAAGGATAAAGTGCAAAATTTTGAAAAACGATCGCGACACCTGGGTTTAAGCCCACCAAAGGACGGTTATAATACAGCACCCTACCGCTAGAAGGCGGGATCAAGCCTGCAATCATTCGCATAATTGTTGATTTACCCGATCCTGAAGGACCAAGCAGAGCAATAATTTCACCTACTTGCAACTGGCAATTAATATTTTCAATAATCGAGATGGTCTGCCCGTTTGGTTGTAAGTAAGACTTACCAACACCTTGTAAGGTAACAAAGCTATTTTTTGCGGCATTTTGAACCATAATGTTATCTGTGCAGGTGTTTTGAGCTACATAGATAGGGAAGTTTTCGCTACCCAACCCAATACATTATCAGCTAATAACGCCCAAAAACTAGATATTATAGAACCCATTTGGGATCTCGCACATATTCTCCAAGCCTCTCACTATTCGGGTTTTGATTTGTCCTAACACAGGTGACTACGACTGGATCTGCTTCGTTGTTTAGTTCCGAGTTTAGTTCCGAGAAATTATTCGCGATCGCAAAGACAAACAATTGTGAAGAGATCGGTGTATAACACATTATTATATCAGACAATATTTAGATATTTTAGTGTTGAGTTTAGATGCGATCGCTTGCTGTTAAATTTAGCAATTAGCTAGCAAATCACAACGGCAATGAGGTCAACCGAACAGGTTTATAAATATTTTGGCTTAGCTCATTTTATAGATGTGGAGGCTTTAAACAGATGTCAAACAAAAGTTCTGTTCATCCCTATACCAGGGGAATACAATATTTCTTCATTGCAGTATTAGTCATCGGCATATTTTTTCATTTTTTTAACTTAGATCGCAAGATCTATTGGTATGACGAAGTGTTTACATCGATCCGCATTTCTGGCTATACAGAAACAGAAATAGCTCAACAAGCATTCAATAATCGAGTAATTGATAGTAAGTTTTTAAATAAGTTCCAACAACCCACACCTGGTGATAAAGGAGTGGTTGGCACTATTCAAGGACTAGAACAAGAAGAACCACAACTTACGCCCCTCTATTTTATTCTGGCAAGATTCTGGACAGAGCAATTTGGTGGTTCTATCGCAGTAACTAGAAGTTTATCAGCCGTTCTTAGTTTACTAGTTTTCCCAAGTGTTTATTGGCTATGCCAAGAGCTATTTGGGTCATCCACCCCTGTTGCATGGATGTCTTTAACTATGGTTGCGATCTCTCCAATTCAGGTTCTATACGCTCAAGAAGCGCGTATGTATAGCCTATGGACAGGATTAGTTTTGTTAAGTAGTGCGGCTTTATTAAAAGCTATTCGTACCCAGACAAGTCTTAATTGGGGAATTTATGCCCTCACCCTATCACTAAGTCTTTACACACATTTATTTACTGTATTAACAATTATCGGACATAGCCTGTACGTCTTGATGACACAGCAATTTCGCATTAACATAGCAATGCCGAAAACTCCGTTCAATACTAGATTTTATTTCCCAAAGGATTTAGTTAAATACTTTACAGCACTAATTGCAGCACTTGTAAGCTTTTCTCCATGGTTGCTAATTATCTTTAAAGGGGCTGCTCAGCAACAAACTAGAACAAGTTGGGCAAACAATAGCTTAGGGCTGTTCCCATTGATCAAATCTTGGAGTACTGACTTTAGCCGTATATTCATCGATTTTGGTCTTAATCGAGATTCTAACTCCCTTTTACTTTTAGCAATGATTCCTATATTTTTGGGATGCATATTTCTAGTAGCAATATCTATAGCAATCCGAAATGAG
>DCSN01000226.1:2312-2799 GCA_002325645.1 Pseudanabaena sp. UBA1465 | reverse complement strand
TTCCATTACTTCTAACAGCGCCGATTGCGTACGCGGCGTAGCACGATTGATTTCATCTGCTAACAATACATTTGCAAATACAGGACCTGGCAAAAACTGAAATTCACCTTTCTGGGGATTCCAGATGTTTGTACCCGTAATATCCGTTGGCAAGAGATCAGGCGTACATTGCACACGCTGAAATTTGCCAGAAATAGAGGCCGCCAAAGATTTTGCTAATAAAGTCTTGCCAACCCCAGGGACATCCTCAAGCAAGGCATGACCACCAGCAAACAGCGCCACTAAAACCAGTTGAATAGCTTCATCTTTACCAACGATCGCCTTCGCCAGATTATCAACTAACTGTTGTATTTTAAGTTGCTTTTCCATGTTCCCCATCAAGTTTGTGCTATCTAGTTTTGCAATACTTGTCATACTAGATTAGACCATATATAGCGCTTTATACGGTGCTTTTTGCTAAAGCGATAAAAATTTTGAAAACTGTTGC
>DCSN01000226.1:1604-2264 GCA_002325645.1 Pseudanabaena sp. UBA1465 | reverse complement strand
GCAACAGTTTTCAAAATTTTTATATACTCATAACCCTAAAAATTTGTCAAGAATTTGTCAATGTAAAAGCCGTGTAAATTGTCCAGATGTCTACTAGTGATAGTAACAACGTAAATACCAGCAAAATAATGTACATCCAAGGCTGAGCAAGAGGGCGTATATCTCTAGTATCAATCCCTGTACGCTCTTCGACCTGTTGGACTAATTTCGCAAAACCGACTACACGCATTGGCAACAAATAAGCCTGATCGGAGTTTTTGCTCACAAAATAATAAACAAGACCTCCTTGTCCTGTAATTCTGGGCTTTAGTGCTTGGATATCTTGCCAAGGTAATGACCAACCTTTGCGAAAAATACTGGGAAACCATTGGGGATAAGTCAAACTAAGGCTTTTTTCATCAAGAATTACGCGATCGCCTAATGCTCCATACAAAAATACAAATCCGATCGCTATCCCGACACTAAGCCATGAGGCAGGAATTGCGGAATGAGTAAAATTACTCAAAAATGGTAAAGGTACAGTCAGAACTAAATACAACAGCAACAAGGTAATCCGAATTAGTGGCGAGACATGGAAGACCTGTCTTGGTGTTGAGTTTTGAGGATTAGAGTTGGTTTGCATTTCAGACATAAATAGAATAAATAAAAAAATAAATAAAA
>DCSN01000226.1:0-1535 GCA_002325645.1 Pseudanabaena sp. UBA1465 | reverse complement strand
AAAAAAATAAATAAAAAAATAAAACCCAAAATAATCACGATAAAAGTTTATTTTTGGCTCTCACTAAATTCTACATATAGATCTTTAAAGGCTTCTATCACATCAGGAGATAAATTCTTTTCCCGATCGCTATAAAACTTTTGAAACTCAGCGATCGCATCAAAGCGATCGTAATCCTTTACTTCGGGAACTTGTGTTGATTCATTGACGATTAATTTTGGCTCCACCATAATCGATTGAGGGCAAACTTTTCGCACCCGATCCGCTAGTCCAATGGTCGGTGTGTCCATTGCGATCGCAAATTTCAAATAGCCTTCATAATCACGATGGGCTTCTAAATGCTCATCGAGCTGATTAATATGACATTCCACTTTTTTTAGCGGCTTCTGACAAGGAATGGGCTGAAACTTGACCTTAGCGGGTCGCCCAGTTTCCACCTCAATTAAATTAAAGCCTTTCTCTTCGCCGACTTCCCCAAAATCGACTTGAATTAGAGAACCCGCGTAATAGGTCGGCGCAGCGTTGGGAATTTGTTGCGGTCGATGAATATGACCTAAGCCCATATATTGACATTCCGAAGGAATTGCTTGACTAGAAAAACTATATAAATCACCACTATAATAAGCCGCCTCTGAACCCGAAAACTTTGCCCCCTCAATGGTCATATGCGCCATCATCACATTTACAGCATCATTTTTAAAGGACTTAGCCAGATCTTGAAGAACATAAGTAACTAGGGTTTTATAATCACCGCGCTGTTCTAAAGCATCCTTATTCCAGACATCTTCAGCCGCTAATAACTTCCGCTCTGAAGCAAAGGGCATCGCGCCTATACATAGCTTGCCACTGGCGGTATCAATATTCACCACGCCACCTTCTTCCGCAATTCTGGGGCGACCTAAAGCTCTTACCCCTGCCAACGATAGCAAATCGGCGAGGCTGTCAATCCGATTTGCGGAGTCATGATTTCCCGCGATCGCCACCGATGGAATACTTAATTGATTAAGCTGATAGAAAAAGTCATAAGCAACCCGTTCCGCCTCATTGGTAGGATTCGGCACATCAAAGATATCGCCTGAAACCAATACTGCATCAACTTCAAATTCCTTTGCGTATTTGAGGATTTCTGCCAAAGCTAACGCAATCTCAGGGGTGCGATCGACTCCTTTTAATTTTCTGCCTAAATGCCAATCCGAGGTATGTATTAAACGCATAATCGAGGTTTACCGATGAGAGCAGTCTAGCTAAATCAGAAATAGCATGAATATTAAAATTATGCTACTTCATAATTATTTATAGCAATAATTTAGCATTAATAAATTTGAAAATTTAGGAACAAGATTCAGCAAATAATAGCTTTCTAGCAATATTTTAGGATAAATACTTTACATAAATTTCAAAATAACTGTAAGCTAATTACAAATAATAATCAATTAGCTATGATGCCATCTCAAAACCATAAAGCCATGCTTTTGACTAAGCAATGCTTAGCTACTCCCTTCCCACCCAAGGATTAGGCGTTACAAAGTGAATAA
>DCSN01000024.1 GCA_002325645.1 Pseudanabaena sp. UBA1465 | reverse complement strand
TTAGTGATTTTAATTAAGGAACTCTAAATAATATTGTGACAAACTTGAGGACTTTTGTGCAACTAAGTAAAAAATAATACCCAGATACCCTAATTCTTAAAGAAGTCGGGTATCTAACAGCGATATTGATGTTGGTTCATATATTTTAACTACTAAAAATAAAACTGATGTCACTGCTTGTTTTTATTGCTTGACAAATCAATTACAAAATTTTCTCCATCATCATAAATCCGCTTTCGAGTTTCGCCAAGTTTTTGTAAGCTCTCTTGAAATTCAAAAGTGTTCAACGCCTGATTTCGGAGCCAGAAAGGTATTTGTGGGCTGATTGTGAGTCTACCTTCTAAAGATTTCCTAGGAAAGTTCGCTTCGTTAGCGTAAGAATATGCAACATATCTAATCGATTTTGAAACTAGATAATCTGCTAGCGCTTCTTCTCCTTTAAATGAAGGCATACCGGGCGGAAGGCTAGCCCCGCCTGGGTAGTCTGCAATCCAGATTGTATGTTTCTTAAAATTCATTAAAAAAGGTTTGTCAAGTCTTGTTAAAACTATTTCTCCTTCAGGAACAGAATCTAGGATTTTTGAATATTTTTCGCGCTCGTCTAGTGTCACTAAAGGTACATTTTTTAAACCCCTGGCAACGTTCTCTAAATATTTGTTATATTGTCCAGACTTTGTGTAGCCGTCAGAAGCGATCGCTAATAACAATGACAACAAAAATACTGCACCAATCAAATGTATCTTTTTTAAGTCGAAATTTGACATTTTTTGCTCGATATTTTCCATAAAAACCAAGATAAATATGAGGGACAAAACTACTAATAGCGGATATGAATAGCGGTTGACATCCGAGCCTCCAGTAGAAAATACTACGATCGCAGCGCCCGTGACAGCACTAAGACCAATAGACAGGGTTGCTTCCCGAACTATTTTCTTTTTACGGAGACCAACTATAAAAAATCTAATTCCCAATATAGTCGGTACATAAAGAATTGCTAAAATTGCATACAGCTTGAGTCTAATTGCTGGGTATCGGAAAATCTCACTGCTAGGAATCTTCACCGAGCCTCCGTATACAGAACCATGAAAACCTTTCCCAAGTATGGGATATAGTAAAGTCCCTGATGACTGATACATTGATATCGACCAGGGTAAAATAAACACAGCCATTAAGATACTAGCCAAACAAAATTCGTAGATTGCTTTATGCTTTGTTTGGCTACCAAGGATATAGAAAAAATAACTACAGGTGAATAAAATAATACACGCGGGAATAAAGGTAGTTTTTAAAGCGCAGATGGCGGCTGCAAGCAATGCTACAATTGCAGCATTACTGTGGATGTTTGTTGCTTTTAAGTTATCCCACTCAAAAACTCTAAATAAGCTGAGGAAAAGACATACCGAAATTAAT
Source organism: Pseudanabaena sp. UBA1465 (assembly GCA_002325645.1). Classification (GTDB taxonomy): domain Bacteria; phylum Cyanobacteriota; class Cyanobacteriia; order Pseudanabaenales; family Pseudanabaenaceae; genus Pseudanabaena. Next base: position 1,669 of record DCSN01000024.1, on the reverse strand, counting down.
ATACCAGTTATATTTGTATATTCTCGGCTAATTAATAAAAATCCGAACACAACCAGTAATGTCGAGCTTTTTGAAATTTCTTTTTGCTGACAGTATCCGATAATGAGTCCTATCATTACCACTAAGGCGCATCCGGGATCGATAAGATATAAACTTCTTTCATCCAACACGCTGAGACTGAACGTATTCAAGAATGATTGTCCTCCCAGTGCAGATACCAGTCTTCTTTCACTGAAAGGATCGGAACCAAGAGAACCTATTTGAAGCATTTTATGGGGAAATACAAAATAGGCGTGGTAGTCATCGTGATGATTAAAATCATACCAATAAACCGAACCACTGTATTGCACAGCAGTCAAAAGGAAAGCGATAAAAGTCCCGATCGCCAAAAAAATATTTTGTTTAAAAGCATTAATTAACCGATTCAGATCGTCGGCGATCGAAGTTTTATTTGCCCAGGCATCTATTATTCCGTAAAGTGCGCCCAAGCATATATATATTAAAATAGTTGCTTGTGAAATAGTCCATGTCACATTTAATAAACCCCCAAATATAACACTCCAAGCTATCCCCCAAGCGGCTCTTTGCCCCCAGTCAACTCTGTACTGGGGAAAAAGGATGCGGTTGACCGCTCCTCCCCAGCCGATGAGGGATACAAGAATGCAAATTCCCCAGGCAAAAGATAGAAAGTATGAGTTCATAATTGTGACCTCGGTATTGATTCAGAAGGTAATACTTGGACGCACCCTTTGACTTAATTTATAAACTAAGGACTCAAATGTCAATATCAAAAGCGATCGCTAACTGCCCCCAGCCGCACTCCCTGCTTGACCTCTGAGCACAAAAATTACTCCCGTCATAATTAACCCCACGCCTACCAATCGCAGCGGCGGTAAAGGCTCGTTAAATACAATTTTGCCGCCCAAAACAGTAAACAAGTAACTGATTGACAATAAAGGCGAGACTATGCTAATGTTGGCGCGCGACAGAACTACTATAAAGCCGATCGAAGAAATTGCGTACAGAGAAAGACCAGCTATGATCAGAGGCTGAGTTGCCATTGCTATGACTTTTTCAACTAAATTAGCAGCGCCAATTGGCCCTAATATTTTAGCTCCAGCCTTCAGAATAAATTGACCCAGGACGCTGCACAAAATAGCAGCAAGCAAAACCAGAAAAACGCCTCTATTCATGAGTTCACCAACGTAATACTACAGATCGATAAGTGCCGACAAAAAACTACCCTTAACAGCTTTGATTAAGTCTTATTGACTTTTATTATCCACTCATGTTTTAATTATAGATGCTGGAAAAGCAAGTATTGTCGCGAAAAAGTGTCAAACAAACCTATGGCAGAGCAGACAAACACAACCGGAGAATACACTCTCGAATTATCGATACTAATGCCATGCCTCAACGAGGCAGAAACATTAGAAGTCTGCATAGAGAAGGCACAGAAGTCCCTGCGCGACCTTAATATTGCCGGTGAGGTCATCATAGCAGACAACGGCAGCACTGACGGCTCTCAAGATATCGCCACCAGAATGGGGGCCCGAGTCGTACCCGTAGCAGCCAAAGGCTACGGCAGCGCCCTGATGGGTGGCATCATCGCAGCGCGCGGAGTCTATATCATTATGGGCGATGCCGACGACAGCTACGACTTTTCCCA
>DCSN01000233.1:1874-3192 GCA_002325645.1 Pseudanabaena sp. UBA1465 | reverse complement strand
TTATTCGCGAAAGCTCAAGAATATTTAGAATCAGGTTGTTTAGAAGTCTGGCTGCTATTTCCTGAAGCGAGATTAGTATTTGTGAATGCAGGGAAAAACTGGCTTTTGTTTAATGCAGATGAAGTGGTTAACACTCAAACGGTACTTGCAGGTTTTAGCGTAGCCGTCAGTGAATTATTAGCATAAAAAACTTGCCAAAAATGCCAGATTATGAAATAATATAGAATAGGGCAATGTCCAACTACAGCTACCGTCAAAAATAAAAATATAATGGATAGATTCAGAGTAGAAGTTATTTCTCAAACACCAAATCCTCAGCAAGTAATTTATGCTGCCCTCCATCAAGACTATACTGAGAATTTCGTATTTGACGAGCGCGATTCCTGGCCCTCAGACGAAGAATGTGGCGAAATTATCGTGAAAAGGCTCTTAGCGGGCGATCGGGGGCATTACGGCCCCTTAGAACATCCCCAAATTATCTTTAATTGCGGCTACTTTCCCCACAGTGTCATGCAGCAAGCGAGGACTCATCGTGTAGGAGTATCATTTGATGTGCAATGTCTTGCTGCTGATACCGCAATCACTTTTGTTGATTGCGAGGGAAGTGCTGGCAAGAAAAATTTGAGCAAAACAATTGGAGAACTGTATGACCTTTGGACGAAGGGGGAAAAAGCGATTCGTTCTCGGTCTATTCGAGGTCGAAATGGTGAACCGCCAGGCGAATATCGTCGTGACTGCAAGCAAAGAATCCGTAAAATGCGCTTGCGAGTTTTAAATGAAGAAACTGGCTTGTTTGAAGTGGGTCATATCAAAGATGTAATGTGTAGCGGCATTCAACCCGTTTATAAAGTTACATTGGAGGATGGCAAGACTTTAGAGTGTACTACCAATCACCGTTTATTCACCGCCAACGGTTGGCAAACCATGAAAGATGCGGTTGGATTGATAACCAACGCAGATGGCAAAGTCGTTAGCATAGCCAAAAACTCCTATGTGATGTGCAATGGTTTATCAGTAACGGACGATCGGCTTTACACAGACAAATCATGGCTAGAAGCCCAAATCGCCAAAGGATTAACTATCAAAGAAATTGCTGGTTTATCGGCTTGCTCTATTGCTACGGTTAAAGTATGGATTAATAAGTTTGAGTTGTCTTTAAGATGCTCAATTCCAGGTCATCTTAACAATCACAAACCTGGGAATTACGATCCTAATGCCCTCTATCGCAACAAGGCTTGGCTGGTAGAGCAACTTAATCAAGGACTGCACGCCGATGAAATAGCGACTTTAGCTAACTGTTCAATTGAGGCGGTCAAAA
>DCSN01000233.1:0-1800 GCA_002325645.1 Pseudanabaena sp. UBA1465 | reverse complement strand
AGATGAACCTTGGAATAAAGGCAAAGGAGGTTATCAACTTAACCTCTCTGAAGAAAGCCACCAGAGACGACTGGAAAATGCAAAAATTTACACGCGAAGAGGCGCTGAGTCTAATTTTTGGAAAGGTGGTACTTCTACGGAGCGAGAATTAATTGGCACTTGGACGCGGCAAATTGCGCCCCAAGTCCATAAAAAGTTTGATTGTATTTGCCAGAAATGTGCTGTCAGAGGTGGTTCTCTTCACGCCCATCACTTAATACCAGTTTTTGCAGATCTATCTCTTGCTTATGATTTTGATAATCTAGTGACTTTATGCAAAGACTGTCACGAATATATTCATCAAAACAACTTAGAGCTTGAATTTGCTCGAGCTTATTCGCCAATATTAGAACCTCAAAATTGGCAAGTCAAGCCAAAGCAAACAGGGAGAAAATTACGTGCTCATCCCGTAAAAGTCAAGAGTGTTGAATATGTTGGCGAACAAATGACTTATGACCTAGAGGTGGATGGTGAATGGCATAATTTCGTTGCTAATGGTTTAGTAGTACATAATTCCCTGCGTTATACAGGAAATCAATTTCTCGATGCAGCAACCGGCAAAAAAGATATAGAAGATATTTTTTACCTCCGTCCAGTAGATTATTATACAGACCGCGAAGGCAAAAAATACTACTATTCTCCCGAACAAAGACAACAAGACTTACAGTGGTGTCTAGAAGCCGCTAAACGTTACAAAATTGACTTCGATGGCGGTATGTCCGAGGAACACGCCAGAGGAAAATTACCCTTTGATTACCGCCAGCATTTTGTAGTCAGCTTCAATTTAAGGTCTTTCCTACATTTTGCCGACTTGAGAAACAAGAAAAACGCTCAAATAGAAATTCAAAAACTCTGCGAAATGATGTGGCCTCATTTTGAGAATTGGGCCCCCGCCATTGCTAAGTGGTACACAACAAATCGTCTGGGAAAAGCAAGGCTAGCCCCGTAATAATTGCGATCATCGAAATTATTCATCTCCCTCTTCTCCACCTCTGCGTCCTCTGCGCTCTCTGCGGTTAAATCATTCCGATAAAACTGAAATTGAGAGCACTAAAAACCTTGCTGTACAAGCATTATTCCTGCTTCCTTCTGCTTACCAAACAAGATGAAATTAAAAATCCTCCAACTCCATGAACTAGCCATAATCCCCAAATACGCCCATGAATATGATGCTGGACTCGACTTGTTTTCTATAGATGAAATAGAAATTACTCCGGGAGAAAGCCAGTTAATTCATACAGGAATATCAATAGAATTACCAGCCAAAACAGAGGCTCAAATTCGTCCCAGAAGTGGCTTAGCTCTCAAGCACCAAATCACTGTACTCAATGCACCAGGAACCATAGATGAAGGCTATCGAGGCGAAATCGGAGTAATCTTAATCAATCACGGTCAAACTTCCTTTAAAGTGACCAAAGGAATGAAAATTGCTCAAATGGTAATAGCGCCAGTAATCCGCGTTGAAATTGAAGAAGTTAAAATGTTAAGTTCCAGCTCTAGGGGAGATAATGGATTTGGCTCGACAGGAATCTCGCAATAAATCCCTCGTCTCAATACAGTTCTAATTCTCAGTTCTAATTCTACATTTTCAATGGACAACACACCAGACAACTACGAACCCCCTCACAGACCAACTTGGGACGAATACTTTTTAATGTTAGCAAAATTGGCCGCAACTCGATCGACTTGTCTGGCTTTTCCCGTAGGTGCGGTAATAACTAAAAACAGGCAAGTTTTAGCAACGGGTTACAACGGTTCGCC
>DCSN01000098.1:4128-6184 GCA_002325645.1 Pseudanabaena sp. UBA1465 | reverse complement strand
AGGCTGGAGCGCGATCGGCAGACATACTCCAGTCCCTATTAAAAGCCAGTTGATTTCTAGTCTGGGGCAACACAGACACTTTTGACAGATAATGCGCCAATTAAATCATCTTTATTCGGACAATACTTCGGACAGTTTTTAATGCTTGTATCACTTACCCCGTATCAAGCGTTATCTTTGGTTTTTATTTAAAGTCCAGTCAGCTAAAAGGCTAACAGCCAATTTAATGATTTCTTCTAGGATTATTGCCCTGTAAGGCTTAGATCTTCGTTAAAGAAACTGTCCGAAGTATTGGCGGAATTATCGAGTTCTTTGCCACTTGCATTCCGCTAGAGATTCACATATGGGTAATGATGGCATTGTCAAATAAGATACGCCTAAAACTATTTGGACTCCTTTATGCAATTACATAAGGGTGTTTTTATCATTTACTTACTTGGCTTTGCGGTAGGTCTACCCTCAATCATGGTGATTAAGCGGCGCAATTTTCCAGCTTGTTTACGATCATCATAGCGACGCTTTGCCTCTGTCACTATTTTTTTCATTGTCGATGGATTAGAGGCAGCATGAATCCATGCTGCTTCGAGAAATACCTCGATGGTGATTCGATTTTCTTTGCAATAGCGTGTTAGCACTTGATCGACTTCTTTTTCCAAAACGATCGCCGAGTGGCGGGTTGTTTCTGGGATTTTGGCTAGCTCTGCTTTTAGTTCGCCTAGAGTGTCTTGTGCATTGTCACTAATAGCTTCAGTAGATACAGATACATCCAAAACATCCTCAACTATCTGAGTATTTGTTGATATATCTGTATCTACTGGTTGTACTCCAGTGATGAGAGAGTCATCTCTGGTAGCTACCGCAGGTCGTTGGCGGTTTTGGCGAATACGGTCTAGAACGCTGTCAGCCATAGCAATTAAGTGTTTATATAATTAATTTAATTGTTAAATTTATATTTTAACTAAAAGCTAAAAAGATAAAATTAGCTTTTTAGTAGATTAAAGCTTGACTATAACATGAGAGCTATTGAATTCTTTTTTGTTAGAAAAATAAAAAGCTAAAAGCTTAAAAAGCCAAAAAAATAAATTTAGCTTTTTATTTTTAGTTGATTATGGTTTTGATTTTGTCAATCAAAACTTCAAAGGGATATTCCAAGTCGTTATAGCCCATTTCGCCCAACGTAGATCGACGGTTGATTGCTTGCTTATATCGTTCTGATTCGCGAATTGAAGGGAGAATAAAAATTTCCCCCACTTCTTCTCGCATACCATCGACCGCTGATCTGCTCTCCTGTGTTTGGGTTTTACCAATCCAACGATCGCGAAAGGGTAGTACTCCCATAACCCGAGCATTTGTAGCTCCAACATCTTGGAGAGTTTTCAGTAAATCCAATGTTCTGACCAAAGAGCCATAGCCTTTAACTGAAGCCTCAGCAGGAATGATTAGGGCATCGGCAGCTCCTAAAACAGTGAGACAGATTTGAGAGCGTTGAGGTGGGGCATCAATAATACAGACTTTGAAAGCATCGGTAACTGGCTCAATTCGACGCTTCAAGAGCGTAGCCCCTACTCCACTATTCGAGAGGTAGTCTTGTACTGTATCAAGTTGGTCATCAGCAGGAATTAGAAATAAATTGTCGTTACCTTCGATAGGGTAAATACCATCTTCTGCGGAAACAGATTTTTTTAGTAGTTCCAGTAATGTTGGCTGATTTCCTTGAAGTTCTAAGTCCATATAGGTAGTCAAGTTATGTTGTGGGTCAGCATCAATTAACAGGGTTGGATAACCTTGACGTGAAAGTAGACGACCCAACATTAGTGAGGCAGTAGTTTTGCCTTGTCCTCCACTGAGGGAAGCGATCGCGATCGTTAGCATAGGTATTAGCTTTTAAATTAATTAGACTTTATCAAAAATATAATTAAATTAAAAGACTTTTTAGTAAAAAGCTAAATTTAGCTTTTTACTAAAAAGTCTTTTAATTTAATTAGTAAAGAATACTCTAATTTCCGTGGCGTTTGGCACTTGTGGGATTACAAAAAAAAGTAAAAGAATAAAAAGC
>DCSN01000098.1:0-4114 GCA_002325645.1 Pseudanabaena sp. UBA1465 | reverse complement strand
GCTTTTTATTCTTTTACTTTTTTAATGCAGCATTATGTTTAACTTTGAGTAAAAGCGCTAAGGCTGAGAAATTAACCTTTAAACCAGTCTTGACTTTGTTTGAGTTCTTTGGCTTTTTTCTTGTCTCCTAAGTCTTGGGCAATGCGAGAAAAATATATAGACATTTTTTGTAATCAGTTAGTTCACTAGCCGCAATGCCATGGACGCTAAAGCCTTTACTTCAAGCTCATCATTAATAGCCTAATCTGTTTTTTGTCGATCGCTATTACCATGAATGGATCGACTTAGCCCATCTAGGTCAATGCAAATACCTTCATTTATTTCTTCTGGATCATCATAGAAAAAATCGGGAATAGTTTTATTAAGTGGTTTTCCTAGCGATATTTCATACTGAGCAATCGGCTCAGAGAAGCCTGCTCGAATTAATAAGTCTTTGAGAACTGCCTCCGCGTTGTTGACTGGCTGAGCTTTTTGCTCAGCTTGTTTTTGGGGGAATTGTGCTATTAATATCGAGGCTTTACTGGGTAAAAAAAGCTAACGAATCCCTATCACATTTTTAGGTGATCGCTTTTTGTTTACAGCAAAATAGATTTTGCCCAGAGTAAATAATTTTGCTCAACTGCGATCGCTGGTAAGGCGATAATTTCTGGTACTTCATAAGGATGTAGAGAACTCAATCTAGCTGCTAGTGATTCATAATTGCTTGCTATGGTTTTGATTAGGACTAGATGCTCTGATTCTTGGCATAGTTTTCCCTCCCAGATATAGGTCGATGTCATGCTAGGCATTACTTGAACGCAAGCAGCAAGTTTTTCTTCGACAAGTATTTTGGCAATATTATTGGCAAGATTTAGATCGGGAAAGGTTGTCATGATGACTATTAGCTCTGAGTCAGGCATTGTTATTGCGTCCTTACTTTATGAACAGTGGAATTATTTGGTTAATCGAATAACCTGCGATCGCCATTGCCACAAACCAAGGAAATATTTGCCAAATGCAATATGCAATATGCGATCACACCCAAGCCTGCGATCGCCACAGGGATAAATAACAGGCGAAAGTATCTTGATCGTGATTTAGGTGTAGCAGATTTTAGTTCCATGTTTGATTTGATAAGCGTGGAAAACCTATGAAATGGACGGCGATCTCGTAAACATTGCTTTTTTGTTATACAAAAACAAAAAACATCTGATATACTCGCTATATCACTTGATATATTTCGCTGTCATGAAGTTACAGGTAAAAAGTTATACATATTTAATAGACGAGCTTTTGTCAAGGTTGAATTTAAACCAAGCCGAACTCGCTCTAAAACTTGGTATATCCTTCGCTGAGCCGATGGCGCAATGGCCATCATCAACCGTCACCGATGGCGATCGCCTTGCTAAAACAGGCGGTTGTTGATTTAGGCGATCGGGGGAAAGATTTACATCAGTATTTCTAGATTTAGGCTCTTGTAAAGCTTATTTTTGGGGCAATCGCATATCAGGTGATATTTGTTCTAGTGGAAAATTTGGTTCTAGGTCAAAGTTATCGCTATGTGAGGGGAGACGATTGCCACCCGCAGGAGCAGTTTCGTATTTGGTGAGGTTTCATCGCTCGACTCCAGTATTGCGGCTAGATATGGATGTGAATTATTGGGAGAGGTTTGTGAAGGGTGGGACGGATGAGGAGACGATCGCAAGGGAACGGAGAATTTTTGAGGACTTGGACTATGCTTGTCACGACCAGAGGGTTTATGGCTATCCCTATCCGATTAAAGCGGCTCACGATCGCGCATCGTTAATGCAGTCGGAACGGGTGGCGATGCGGAAGCAGTTGATTGCTGAGGCAGTTTCGGCGGGAATGAGTCCGTCGCTATTTCGCGACCCTTCTTTAGCGACAGGACATCGGTAGGAGTAAAGTATGTACGCAAACGATATTACAGATAATCAGTCGCAGTCTAGTTTTGATCAGTTGCTGGCGCAGTTGGGGCGAGAGTTTGGGGTGTTGGCAGAAAGCGATACCTATCAGCTTACGGTGATTGCTCACAATACGGATGTTGCGGTGGGGGATTTGTTTTTGTTGCCGAGTCGTCGCGGACATCGCGATCGCTTTTATATTTTTCGGACAACGCAGTATGCGAATATTCTCAACCGTTCCTTGGAGATGGCAGACATTGCGCGGAACCGCTTAACGATGCCTGACTCTTATTTTAGTCAGGATTTTCAGGAGGAGTTGCTGCTGGAATTGAAGGGCATTGTGTTGGGCTATGCGGAGGTGGCGGAGGATGGTTGGGCGTTTTTCCGTCCGCGACGGTTGCCTGAGCATTTGACACAGGTTTATCAGGTGACGCGAGACAGTGCGGTGGTTTTGCGGGAACTGTTGGCGAGTCAGTTGGGAAGGGAGGGGCTATTTATGGGGCATCTGTTGGCGGGAGAGCAAGCCTTGGAGAATGTGCCAGTGTATTTGCCTGCCTATGCGTTGTCGCACCATATTGGAGTATTTGGGCGCACTGGGGCTGGGAAGAGTAATTTGATGATGGTGTTGTTGAAGTCGGTTTTGGATTACAACCGACAGACTCAACAGACGAAGGGGAGTATTTTGGCGATCGACCCCCATGATGAGTTTCGCTATTGGCATCGGGCGACGGGTGGTGCAGATGGAATTCATGGGATTGTGACGGGCTATAGCTCGGCTGAGCAGGTGGAACTGGTTAAGCCTTTTTATTATTTGAGTGCGAGGGAGGTGGGGAATGAGCCGTTGGCGCGACAGGTATTTTTGTCCCGTGCGGATGTGTTGCCTGATGATTTGATTGGGATTACGGATTTTAGTGAACAACAGGTGGCTTTTGCTCAGTATCAGTTTGCGCGTTGGGGTGAGCAGTGGATTAGCCGATCGTTGATGGGTGATACGCAGGGAGCAGAGAATGATTTTGAGGGAAATGTTGAGTTTTTAGCAGGGACGATCGCCGCAGTGCAGAGACGTTTGACGCAAATTAATACGGAGTTGACGATGGCTTTGGGTAATGAACAGGAACGCAGGGAGGCAATTCGTAATGCTTCGGCGGATTTGTCGGGGTTTGAGAGGGAGTTGCAGGTGATGAGTAAGGGGCAAGCGTTGGTTTCGGCTTCTTATTAAGGATGTGCCTTTACTTGTGAAGATTACAGATTTTGATTTGCTTGTAAACTAGAGTAAATATATTTAAGTGAGGGACGCTGAATTATGGCGACTTCTAATGTATCTGAGGAGCAAGAAATTGTAGTTCGTTTAGCAGCTAGGCTTTTGGAGGCATTGCCTAGTAATAATCTCAATGCGTGGATTAGCTCGGCGATCGCTGAAAAACTTGAACGTGAAACATGGCTCAAGAAAAATTCGGCTGAAGCTAAGGCTATAAGTAGAATTACTAATCCAATTCGAGAGGAGGATTGGGTTACGATTGGTACGCTCGATGAAGAGTTTGATATGGAGGAAATTGCAAGAAAGGTAAATGAACGTGGCTACAACCGCAAAGTATCAATTACAGATAAATCCGTTGGTAATTAAGGTGGATTTGTTGGAATTGCCAGAGGATCTCCAAAGTGATTTTAATTCACTGATCAAACCTTCGTTGCAAGTAAATCCTGCTACGGGTGAGCCGTTTGATTGTCATAAGCTTAAAGGTGATTTGCAAGGACATCATGCTCTAGAAATTTTTTATGGAGGGGAAGCCTATCGATTGGTCTATCGGATCTATGAAAAGCCTGCGCCCAAACGGGTAAAAATATTGAGTTTTGGTTTGCATGATCCTGCTTATGAAAAGGCAAAACAACGAAAAGGTTGATATGGAGATTTGAAATTAGCTTATTACTCAAGAGTAACTGTTCGTCTTGCTGCGAAGTTACGCGCAATGGGCATCGATCCTGATCTGGATTAAATTCTATCGTCAGTCAATGAGGTTTAATTAAGTAAAATGAATATTAAATATGGCTAGAATTGAAGGAAAACTCGCTAAATATCTTCAAGACGAATTTAAAAGACTTGCACCTAATGGATGGGAATGTCATTCTGAGGTTGCTCTACTTTCTCCTGATCTTGAAAAATTTTTAGGATACGAACCTCGTGTAGATGTTCTATCGCGGTTTTCAAGATAGTG
>DCSN01000193.1 GCA_002325645.1 Pseudanabaena sp. UBA1465 | reverse complement strand
AGAGGGGGCTGGGGGGTGAGGGCAAAGCGCCTGATATCGCCCCACAATTACATCCACATCCGTAGTCGCAGGAAAAGCCAAATCACGCGCACTCATATCCTCCGTATCCGACTTTTTCGACACCTTCGCATCCGAACAAACCGCAATACTCTGTAACTTCACCGTCGCCTCTGCCGACCATTCCCGCAAAGTTTGCGACAGTAACGAAATCGAAGGCACTAAAAATAAAACCGTCGCGCTACCTTGCTCAATGGCAAACCTCTCGGCAATCTGCAAAGCCGTATAGGTTTTACCCGTCCCGCAAGCCATGATCAGTTTACCGCGATCGCTGGTTTCAAAACCCTTGATCACATTTTCCAAAGCCTCACTCTGATGCGGTCTAATCGACTTCTTCGGCTTTAACGGTAAAACGGTTACTTTGCGGGTTAAATCTAAATCATCATCAATATCAATAGTTGTAGAAACGCTCTGCACTGCATAACGCAAATTCTGCGAAGTAACTTGACTCCAATCCACAGGGCTTTGATCGAGTTCATGTAAATCTAACCTCGTTACAGGAATTTGCTGATTTTTCAGCGCATCTTCCGCATTTTTACCCCAACCGCAAGTCGTCACAATCAACCGATGTTTAAACGGTGCTTTGCCTGAAGCCGTGAAAAATGAATCAATATCCCCCTTATCCAAAACATGATCAGGCTGATAGCACTTACACTGAATCGCCCAATATTCACCCGTAGCCCTTTCCTGAGCGACTAAATCGATCCCCAAATCCCCTTTTTTACCCCGTTCTGGGAAATCCATCCAAAACCACACCCGCTTAAATAGTTCGGCATATTGCGGATCGGTGCGTAAATAGGCAAATGTCAAATACTCAAACTTATCACCTAAATCACGGTTTGAGGTTGCTTCTAAACGAAATTGCTCAATAACATTGTGAATGGTGACAGTCATCTGAATTTCTGTAAATTACTAGCAAATACTAGCATATTAGGGTGAAGGGGCGGCGCATCGCGCCGCTATCTCTTCGTTTCCCGTACCATTGCAAAAAGAACAATTTTCTTCGCGCTGAATTTCGCCAGAGCAATCGCGAATTTGAATGTAACCCTTACCTTCGCAGTGATGGCAAGATTTAGGCTTTTGGATCGAAGATGAAAGGCGATCGCTTGTTAATTTTTCTGACATATTCTAAATCCTAACCGCGCCATAAACATTTATTCCAAATCAACCAGACTCAATCTTGAGGTTTGCTCTTTCATGCCTAGAGAAACCTCTAGCTTCTTCAAAAGCTCCACCGTTGCCTCAGCAAACGCTTTCGCGCCACTGGAATTAGGTTTAGATAAGGAAACAGGAATAAAATCATCTACCGCTTTGGCAATATTGACATCATTAGGGATTTTCGTTTTAAAAATCTTGGTACTACTAAAGTCATTGCTCACCCGATCCATGACTTTATCGTAATAGCGGCTCAGGGTAAAACCTGCGGATAGACTAAAGACAATACCTAAGAGTTGAATATTAACTGACTTGTCATCTCGATAAATTTCGCGCAATTTCTCAATACGTCTTTCTAATAGTTGGATGCCCACAACCGATAGAGGCTCAGGTCTGGCAGGCATGAGGTAATAATCACTAGCCACAATGCTACTGCGCGTGATCAGGTTATAACCAGGGGCGCAATCCAGAATAATGAAGTCATAATTCTGGATTGCAGGAGCCAGAATTCCTTGAATTAAAGTCTGCTCGAAATTGCTCCAAGTCTGCTGAAAGCTTTGCTTCTGTTCGTATAGTAGCGATCGATTGTAAAGCATCTCTGATACGAGAAATTCATCGTATAGGTCAATATCGCCCACTAATAGATCTAAGCCTTGGACTTGGCAGACATGGGGAATGACGATATCTTTGATTTGGTAAACTTTTTTTTCAGGATCTTCAACCTGTGCGCCATAACGGGCGATCGCCTGACTGACTAAATGCCGAAGGGTACGTTTTTCTTTGCGACATTTGGCAAACTCAGCAGGGGAAATCATGCTTAGAGTAGCGCTGATTTGAGTATCCAAATCGACGACTAAAACCTTTTTGCGATGGATTTTAGCTAAACAGGTGGCAATATTGACAGTTAGGGTGGTTTTACCAACTCCTCCTTTCATATTTACTGTTGCGATTACGTTGCCCATTGTTTAGATAACCTCAAAATGCAGCCGTCAGTAACCATAGGATTTAAGCCATAAAATCTAGGTCAAGTTGCTCTTTGCGCCGTTTATCCTAAACTATTTTGAGGTAGTTAACAATACAAAACATGATGATTTAGTTAAGGTTTGGGTTAACCACATGACCTCTGGTGGGATCGGGGATAAATAGACCGAGGCGGAGCGATCGCAGCATGACCTCCCAAACCTCACGCATTTGTGCTTCTCCCTCTGTCCAATAGTCAAAGGTGAATAGGACTTGGACATTGCCGCCAATGCCCACCAAAATACGCGATGTGGCAGGTCTTTTTTCGGTAGCGTCAATATATTGGATATCTGCCCAGACTAGGCGCATCCCGTCAAGATTGGCGCTAGTGACTTTGCTTTTATGGGTGATTTCGCGATCGTCATCTTCGAGGATTTGCTGAAGTGCTTTTTTGAGGGGAAAGGTACTCCAATCATTGGGGGGCAAGCGATTAAAGGACATTTCCAATGCGCCTGTATCATCGGTTGGCTCAAAGTCATGGAAACTAACGGATTTTTCTTTAAATTTCACAATCCAATCTTTGGGGAAGTCAAACCGCACCGCACCGCGATCGGCAACAAATATTTTGTATCCTTCTTCCGACTTCCAGCCATGATCATCGCGTAAGGTTAAGTCTTTTTTTCTCATGGGAGTTTACAGGTATTGTCACAACGCTATTTTACAATCTACGCTCTCGTTCTAAATCTGAAATTGTTTACTGTCCTTATTTACGCCCATAAATTATAGATAGAAATGTAGGGGCAGAGCATTCCCACAAGAATTTATGCATTTTCAGATAATCTTCCTTTGGGAATGCTCTGCCCAAAATCTCGCAACGCAGGCATAAATTATCTGTAAAAGCAGATAGGGCTTAGCATTTGCGGATCAATATTTCTGTGATGAGTTCTAAAATTGTGGCGCAAATGCTAAGCCCCTACGTTCTTGCTGTGATAGATTGCTGGCAATATAAAGGCGATCGCGATGCCACTAATTACTAGAATTTCAAAAATCAAAAGAATGGTGTTAGAAGGCTTGATTTTGAATCCCTTAAACCAAGTATTAGGCATATCTTCAGCGTGAATCTTCCAATTGTAAATCGATAGTAACAGAGGCAATCCGCCAACTCTGGCACTCATTAATAGATGCATGGCAATGCTGAGAATCATCAATAGCCATGCAATCAGATGTCCAATATACCAAGGCTGATTTAACTCCTTGCTCGGTAGCCATTCCTCTTGCATCATGCGTCCTGTAATCACCGCTAAGGTTCCAGATAGTAGCATCACCGTATTAGTGAGGCGTTGTAATGAGATCCACCAGATTGGCTTACCAACTTCCTGAAGATGTTGCAGGGATTGCGGTTGGACGAGGCGACGTGAACCAATATGGAAGCAATATAGGGCGAATATGGGTAATGCAATCAAAAAGGTCAGGGCGATCGTGCCATGAAGCCCTTGGGTATCACGAACGATTGGTAAATTTAGGGTTCCGAAGCGTTTGTCATAGCGGTCATAGACCATAAATCCTGTGATGATTGCGCCAAAGACAAGTAAGGCGATCGCGCTATGGAGCAATCGCAAAAGAACAGGCTGATATGGGACAGTGCGCGACATATTAGTTTTACTCATCTTGTTTTTAATATTATGATGCTTTTCATAATCCAAATGACCAATAATAATGGCAAATGACCTTGTAGAAAGGATTCTTGCGGCTTGCGATCGCTGCACCCTCGCAGGTCAGCGCGACTGTGCGGTTTTACACCTGTTAATTGAGAATTCCCTAAAGCGACAACAGATCGCCGCAATTAATATTAGTGATTTTGATTTTGAGGGGCGATCGCTTCAGATTCAACGGCGCTATAAACGTCAAGGTCAACCAAATCAGCAAGAAATTATTAGTCTCAGTTTAGACACAGCCAACGCATTACAAGACTGGCTAAATTTAATTCATATTCCAAATGCTTCTCCTGAGCAGCAATTAGATTCGCCGCCATTATTTATATCGCTCGATCGCGCTAATTATGGTCATCGGTTAACGGGAACTGCGATCTATGGCATCGTCAAACGGGCGGCAACTAGCGCAGGTATTACTGAAGCGATCGCTCCAGAACAGTTGCGATTTTGCCAAGGCAAGTATGCCTTAATCAAAGAATTTGAGACGCAAAATAAGACTTATTTAGGGAATAGCGAGACTCAAACGAGAATCAATGTTGTATCTATTTTGGATAATGAGAATCAAGATGGGACTTATTTAGAGAATGATGAGACTCAAATAAGAGGTAGTGCGATCGCGCTTTCCCCGAATCTGCCATCTAATGTGCCCTTGGCATTTGCTGAGCCTAATTCGGAACTTAATGCGGATATCCTTGCATCCCTGCTATCCGACAAACGTAGTCTTAACACTAGACGCGCCTATGAGAAGGATTTGCGGTATTTCTTTCTCGCCGCCTATGGACAAAAGCCCACAACCGCAATCATCGCCCAATTTTTAAATTTAAATCGATTTGAGGCGATCGCGATCGTCTTGCGCTACAAGTCAGAACTAATTGCGAGGGGACTAAAGGAATCCACAATTAACCGTCGCCTCTCTGCGCTCAAGTCATTAGTAAATTTTGCCGCTAAATTAGGAAAATGCACTTGGAATCTCAATGATGTCCCCACTGAGACTGTGCAAACCTATCGCGATACAACGGGAATTAAGCCCGATGGCATTCGGACAATGCTGTTACAGATTAACCGCGATACCCTCAAAGGCAAACGCGATTTCGCGATCTTGAGACTACTTTGGGACAATGCTCTGCGCCGTAATGAAGTAGTGAGCGCCAATATTGGTGATTTTGATTTTGAGGCGCGATCGCTCCAAATTTTAGGCAAAGGACGCGGCTCTCAAAAGAGTCTCATTAGTCTTAGTATGGGAACTGCTAACGCAATTCAAGACTGGCTATCTCATTTTAAGACAAAAAATGGCGATCGCCCATTATTTCACGCCCTCGATTCTGTCAATCATGGACATAGACTGACGGGCACGGCAATTTACCAAATTGTTGCTCAACTGGCGCAAGACGCAGGAATTTCTAAAAAAATGTCTCCCCACCGTATTCGTCACTCGGCGATCACGGCGGCCCTCGATGCGACTAATGGCAATGTTCGCAAAGTCCAAAAATTATCACGCCATAAAAAACTCGATACCTTGATGCTCTATGACGACAACCGCACCAATATGCAAGGGGAGGTATCCAGTTTGTTAGGAGATTTAATTTAGGAGATTTATTTTAATGCTGTGCCGCCTACTACGCGGGCAGCGCAGAAATTTACTGTTAATTGTTGTTCAAACAATACAGTCTAAAATTTGGGCAACCGCTACAATTTCAGATGACATATAGCTATCGTCAGTCTTAACCCAGAGGATAAAGTGCGGCGCAAAGCGCCGCACTTTATCCTCTGATCTCTAAAAATCGCTCAAACAGTAAGGTTCGGATGGTAAAAGCCAACCCAAAGGCTCAGTGGGAAAACCTCTCAAGACGTGCTAATCACGCAGAAAAATATCTGCGCTGGTTCGTTGATTTTTGTCCTGCGGCGATCGCCATGTTTGACTGCGACCTCAACTACATATTGGTCAGTCAGCCTTGGGTAAAAATGTTGGGGATACCACGTCTCAAACTGATTGGGACAAATATTTATACATCTTTATCGATTCCCTTGAGCCAGAGAAGTGGTTTAGACAGGTGCTTACTTGGTGGACAAATGCACTATTCGACCGAGATCAAAATTAGCGATCGCGGCGGTATTACCAATAACTTTCAGCTATTAGTCCAACCTTGGTATACCGACGATGGTTCGACTGGGGGCATCATTATCGCGAGTTATGCCGTTGAAGAAAATTTATCAGCAGATCTACAAAATCGATTACAGGAAGAAATTGCCGAACGTCAATACTTTGAAGAAGCCTTTACCAAAATTGGTACAGCCCTCGAAAGTACTAATGATGCTATTTGTATTACCGACATTACAGGACAGCCAATCTATATCAATTCAGCCTTTAGCGATCTGTTTTCCCACAGCTTAGATACCTTACAAAATCCCAAACAGTTAGATTCTCTATTTCCCGAATCACAACTTGCTCAGGCTATTCATACTGCTGTTATTTATGGCGGTACTTGGACAGGTGAGCTAGAGATGCGCGATCGCGATCGGCAACCTATCCCCATCAGTCTGCGGGTAAATCCTGTCAAAAGTCCTGTTGGTCAAGTGATTGGGATGACCTATGTTTGTACCAATATCCGCGATCGCAAAGCTGCTGAGGCTGAGATTAACAAAAGTTTTGCAGCGTTGGGGGCAACCCTTGAAGCCACTGCTGACGGCATTTTGGTACTGGATGCGATCGGCAATATCATTATTTGCAATCAAAAATTTGTAGATCTTTGGCGGATTCCCAAAAGCATTTTTACAGCCTATGATGATACTTCCATTCTCAGATATATAACTGAGCGCATTAAATCTTCTCAATATCTCAAGAGCTTAGGGAAAGGACTAGGTATCGATCAAAACAGTTTTGAAGTTGTAGAGCTAGATGACGGTAGAACCCTAGAATGCTATTCTCAGCCTCAAAATATTTTGAATGACTGTGCAGGCCGTGTTTGGAGCTTGCGCGACATTACAGAACGCCTTGCTGCGGAAGCCTTAGTCCGCGCCTCCGAAGAAAAATATCGACTCCAAGCCGAAATATTGGAATCTGCATTACAAGAGTTAAAAAACACTCAATCTCAACTGATCCAAGCCGAAAAAATGTCTGGCTTAGGACAATTAGTTGCAGGAATTGCCCATGAAGTTAATAATCCTGTCAATTTTATCTATGGCAACCTTTCCTACGCCGACAGCTATACCAAGGATTTATTGAGTCTGATTGAAATTTATCGTAGTCATTATCCCAATCCCACCGAAGCAGTCCAATCAAAGCTCGAAGAAATAGATATTGATTTCTTAGTCGATGACTTTGTGAAATTGATTAGTTCAATTCGAGTTGGTGCAGAAAGAATTCAGCAAATCGTGCAATCCCTCAATAATTTCTCCCGTAGCGATGAGGCGGGTTGTAAGTATGTGGATGTACATGAGGGGATTGACAGTACTTTGATGATTTTACAAAGTCGGTTAAAGTCGAATCCCCATCGTCCTGAAATTCAAGTGGAAAAGTTGTATGCAGATCTACCAAAAATCGAATGTTATGCAGGACAACTCAATCAAGTATTTATGAATTTACTAACTAACGCGATCGATACCTTAGAAGAAGATGCTCAGGCAAAGGGAACTTGGCAGGTTATTGATGATAAGCCCCAGTGGGTTAGAAAAGATGGCAAAGTTTCGCAAATTTTAATTAAAACGGAAATTCAAAGCGGCGATCGCCTAAATGATCACCTAAACCATCGCCTAGTGGTCAAAATTTCAGATAATGGCAATGGTATCCCCGAAGAATTACGCAATCGCTTGTTTGATCTATTTTTTACGACTAAACCTGTGGGCAAAGGGACAGGGCTAGGATTATCGATCGCCTATCAAATCATTACTGAAAATCATGGCGGCAAATTATCTTTTAGTTCTGAAGTGGGCAAAGGGACAGAATTTGTGATTGAGATTCCTGTAAAACAATCAAAAAATTAAAACCCCAAAAATCGAGGAGGCGCAAAGCGCCTCCTCGATTTTTGGGGACTCGAAAACATAAAATAAACAAGGGGGCTTAAGCCCCTTGTTCTAATACCTTAGAAAACTTAAAACAAAATTATGCGATCGCAATGGGAATGTTTACTAGAAAACCTTGGTTGTTGGCAGGGTTCCTTTACTCGATTATCTCCAAAGGGTGAAATATTAGAAGATATTCCTAGTGAGACTAGCTTAGAGCTTAAGGAAGACCAGAAAACCATGCGCCAAGTCGTGCGCCGTTTTTATGACGGTCAACCACAGGATTTAGTTTTGGAATATCGCTCCTTAAATAAAAGCATCATTTTGTTTGAGAATGGTGCTTTTTCTCAGGGCGCAATTCAGTTTGCCCCCTTTACGGAGTTTGGCGCAGAGTTTGGTTTGATTTTTGGCGATCGCCGTTTGCGCCTGATTCCTGTCTATAACAAATCTAGTCAACTAGAGCGCATTACCCTCATCCGTGAGCATTTACCCCAAAGCACTACTCCCGAACGTCCACCCTTAACCCTCGATCAATTACTTGGCAGATGGGAAGGTGAATCTATCACCATTTTTCCTAATTGGCTAACACCAGAGGTAAAACCAACGGTTACGGAATGGCAACGCGAAGGCGATCGCGCAATCCTATTTCTGCCCGATGGTGCATCGTTAACCTGTCCTCAAACCATTAACCCACGTCAGCCATTCCGCTTATCAATTTCTTGGTTATTAGAGCCAAACCTGCATCAGCGCATGATTCGTACCTACGATCAGCATGGTGAATGGACAAATTTAACCTTAGTGACTGAGCGCAAAGTGGGGTAGTGTGATTAGAGATTTGGATAGCAGCAAACCATTTTTCCGATAAACCTTTACTCGCGATTTATCTATGTCATTACCGCCAATTATTGAGCAGATGCTCTTACCTGAGTTTTATGAGCATCCCGTCACAGCACCAATTCAGCTTTTACAAACCCATATTTCCTTTGTGCTGCTCACAGGAAAATACGCTTATAAAGTTAAAAAGCCAATGAACTTTGGTTTCTTAGATTTTTCTACTTTAGAAAAACGTAAATATTTTTGCGAAGAAGAACTCCGCCTCAACCGTCGTCTTGCTCCTGATTTATATCTATCGGTTTTACCAATTATCGAAACCGATGGGAAATATAGCTTTGACAAATCAGGTCAGGGAACACCTGTAGAATACGCGATCGCGATGCCAGAGTTCTCCCAAGAGGATTTATTGATTGAGATGTTTGCGTCGGGTCGATTGACGGCTGACCATGTGCGTCAAATTGGTGAGCAATTAGCAGCTTTTCATCAACGGGCGCTTACTAATGACCATATCAATACTTTTGGTACAGCCGCAGCCGTTCGCGCCGTCGCCAATGATAACTATGCATCTACAGAAAAATATGTGGGCATTGCTCAAACTGAAGCGCAACTTGCTCAAACTCATGCCTACACAGAGAAGTTTTTTGCTAAAAATGCCGATTTATTCAGCGATCGCATTGCTAAGGGAAAAGTGCGTGAATGTCATGGTGATGTCCATTTAAAAAATATTTGCCTCTACCAAGATCAAATCCAGATTTTTGATTGTATTGAATTCAATGAACCCTTCCGCAATAGTGATGTACTATACGATGCTGCCTTCCTATTAATGGATTTGCAATTTCGCGGTAGAAAAGATCTCGCCAATATTTTCCTAAATACCTATCTAGAACGTACGGGTGATTATGAAGGAGTCGTATTATTGCCCCTGCATTGCAGTATGAGAGCCTATATTCGCGCCAAGGTCACATCATTCTTACTTGATGATCCGAATATCCCTGCGGATGTAAAGGCGATCGCTCAAACAGAAGCAGCAGCCTATTACCAACTGGCTTGGGAATATACGCAACCCAAGCAAGGCAAATTAATGATCATGTCAGGGGTATCTGGTTCTGGTAAAAGTACGACTGCAAAGGCGATCGCCGCCGCACAGGATACCATTTATCTGCGATCGGATGCGATCCGCAAGCAAATCGCAGGGCTTGACCTGATGCAGCGCGGTGGTGATGAGATTTATACACCAGAGATGACGGCGCAAACCTATACCAGACTAGCGGAATTAGGTACTTTGCTTACCAGCAAAGGTTTTAACGTGATTCTCGATGCCAAGTACGATCGCGTTAGTTTGAGAAGCCAAGCGATCGCCGCCGCCCAATCGCAAAATATTCCTGTAGAAATCATCTATTGCAACGCCCCTGAAGAAGTTTTGCAGCAACGTTTACGCGATCGCGCGATCGCTAACAATGATATTGCCGATGCCACCGTTGAGCTATTAGCCAGTCAGCAAGCCAGCTTTGAAAACTTCACCAGTGAAGAATTAGCTTTGGTCAAACTAGCCTAAAACCCAATCAGGGAGCGCCGCCCCTCCCTGATTGGATGCGGATATCGCAAAACACCTTCCATTTTCCGATAAAATACTTAAGCAATTACTTATCGCGATATATCCATGAGTGGAACTAAGCTCTACGAAGGCAAAGCCAAAATCCTGTTTACGACAGATGATCCCAATGTTCTGCTGTCGCGCTACAAAGACGATGCAACCGCCTTCAATGCTCTGAAAAAAGGCACGATCTCTAAAAAAGGAGAAGTGAACTGTGCGATCACCTCGCATATTTTTCAGTACCTCGAAGCTCAAGGCATCGCCACTCACTTCATCAAGCAAATCTCGCCCACGGAAATGCAGGTTGCGGCCGTCAAGATTTTGCCAATCGAAGTCGTGGTGCGAAACATTGCCGCAGGTAGTATTTGCAAACGCCTCGGACTCGAACAAGGGCAACCCCTCAAACAACCCCTAGTCGAGTTTTTCTACAAAAATGATGAACTAGGCGATCCCTTGATTACTGATGCCCATATTGCCATGCTCGATCTGGCAACACCCGAACAGGTTGATCAACTCAAGCAACTTGCGCTCAATATTAACCATCATCTCCAAGCATTTTTCGATCGCTGCAATTTGATTTTGGTTGACTTTAAGGTGGAAATCGGCACAGATGCCAAGGGCAAATTATTACTAGCCGATGAAATCAGTCCTGATACCTGTCGTCTCTGGGATAAAGCGATCGCCGATCCCACCGCCCGCATCTTAGATAAAGATCGTTTTCGTCAAGACCTTGGCAATGTTGCCGAAGCTTACCAAGAAGTGCTCAAACGGGTACTAGCGGCGATCGACCAATAATTTTAGAAAAGTGGCGCGAAGTACCACTTTTCTAAAATTAGCTTAACTCGACGAAACTAGAATAAAACTAAATCAACAATCTCTAGCAATATAGGGATATTGAAAGTTATAGTAATTTATTACTAGCTTCAGAAACTTTCTGTTCATAGTTTCTCGTCAATAGTTTCCTGTCAAATATTCTGTTTAATCTGTTTAAATATTCTGTAGGTGTTTGGAAGACTTTATGCGTATAAACTTGCTCGTATTCACAGCCATTGCCGCATCCAGCACATTACTGTCTAATCCCTTGCTGGCAAAGGCTGCCCCTGCAACGCAAGAGATTGCTCAAGCGCCAACCCCGCAGCCAACTACTCCGACTCCTAGTCCGACCACTAGCCCCACTACTACTCCAAATCAGCCGAGTCAGCCAAGTCAGCCAAGTCAGCCAAATCCATCACCAAGCTTTACCCCGCCATCGACAACAACACCCCCTGCACCTACATCGGAAGTCCAAGTATTAGTTGGTGAAGTTGCGATTAAAACGCCAGAAGGACAGGCTCCGCTTCCGCTTGAACTTCAGCAAAAAATTTATGATGTGATTTCCACAAAACCAGGTCGGACTGTCACAAAAACACAGCTACAATCCGATATTAATGCGGTATTTGCCACAGGTTTCTTCTCGAATGTCCAAGCTGAGCCAGAAGACACTGATATTGGTGTGCGTGTCACCTTCTTTGTCTTGCCCAATCCTGTTCTAAAATCCGTCAATGCTGAAGGCACACGAGTATTAGAAAAAGACGTTATTGATCGCATTTTTAATCCGCAAATTGGCAAAATCACCAATCTCAAGGACATTCAAGCAGGAGTCAAAGAACTCGAAAAGTATTATCAAGATAAGGGCTATGTTTTAGCTCAAATTGTCGATATCAAAGCCACTCCCGAAGGTAACATCAATTTAATTATCTCGGAGGGGGCGATCGAAGGGATCAAGGTTGCCTTTATTAACGAGGATGGTAAAACCGTAGATAAAGATGGTAAGCCTGTTACTGGAAATACTCGCGATTTTATTATTACCCGTGAACTGACCATTAAAGAAGGTGAAATCTTTAATAAAAATACAGTTCAAAGTGATTTGCAAAAGGTTTTTGCCTTGGGGCTATTTGATGATCTAAATATTGGGCTTGCCCCAGGTACAGATCCCCGCAAGGTCGTGGTGACTGTCAATGTTAAAGAGCGAAATACAGGCTCGATCGCCGCAGGTGCAGGTTTAAGTTCATCAACAGGTTTATTTGGTACAGTCAGTTTCCAGCAGCAAAACCTTGGTGGTAACAACCAAAAGCTTGGTTTAGACATCCAAGTCGGTGAACGCGAACTATTGTTTGACCTAAACTTTACCGATCCTTGGTTAGCAGGAGATCCGAATCGCACGTCCTTTTCCGCCAATATCTTTAACCGCCGCCTATTTAGCTTTATCTTTGACAGTCCTATCGGTGTTGCGGGCAGTAATGACACCCCAAGAATTAACCGTTTAGGCACGGGATTTAGCTTTTCCCGTCCCCTGGGTACGAATACAACAGCTTCCTTGGGTTTTCGTTATGAGCGTGTCGGTATTACTGACAGCAACAATGCCACTGCGACAATTGACTCTCTGGGAAATCAGCTTAGCTCCAGTGGTACGGGTCAAGATGATTTGTTACTATTTCAACTTGCCTATGCCACCGATCAAAGAGACAACCCCATCAAGCCTTCATCTGGCTCCGTATTTCGGATTGCCACTGAGCAGTCGGTTCCCATCGGCTTAGGATCGATTTTCTTGAATCGGGTCAGGGCTAGTTATAGCTACTTTATCCCAGTTCAGTTTTTAAACTTCTCTGAAGGTACACAAGCCCTTGCCTTTAATTTTCAAGCTGGTACTGTCATTGGTACTTTACCCCCCTATGAAGCATTTCAACTTGGCGGTAGCAACTCAGTACGCGGTTGGGATGAGGGCAAAATCGGTAGTGGTCGCAGCTTTGGCATTTTTTCCGCAGAATATCGTTTTCCCGTTTTCAGTATTGTGGGCGGGGTGCTGTTCTTTGACTATGGTACGGACTTAGGATCGGCTTCGTCAGTTCCGGGCAATCCTGCGGGAGCGAGAGATAAACCTGGTAATGGTGCTGGTTATGGTATCGGTGTGCGTGTCCAATCACCGCTTGGCTCGATCAGAGTAGATTATGGCTTGGCCTCTAATGGTGGAACTCAGTTTAGCTTTGGCTTAGGAGAAAAATTCTAGTCATGCTGTATCAACAGACGATCGCTGCCCCATTTTCGTTATCGGGGATCGGGCTGCATAGTGGTGAGCAGGTTTCTGTGACGGTCAAGCCTGCCCCTGTTGATGCAGGACGCTATTTTATTTACGAGAATACCAAAATCCCTGCCAATACAAGTGTGGTTCTAGGCTCGCAGCTATCGACGGAGTTGCGTCAAGATGGTACAGGGGTAAGGACAGTTGAGCATTTGCTTGCGGCTCTATTTGGGATGGGTGTGCATAATGCCGCCATTGAACTAGACCGTCCTGAATTGCCGATTCTTGATGGATCAGCTTTACCTTGGGTGGAGGCGATCGCCAAGGTTGGGATCAAGATGCAAATCGAGGGCGATCGCGTAGTTGCCCTCACCGCACCAATTACCGTAGCTAAAGGTGACAGCTTTGTAACCGCAATTCCTGCGGATACCCTCCGCTTTACCTATGGGATTCAATTTCCAACTAAGGCTATTGGTGAGCAATGGTTTAGCTGGTCGCCTGAGATTAATAAATTTAGTGAGCAGTTTGCCGCCGACATTGCCCCAGCCCGTACCTTTACCCTCGCGGCTTTTATCGAGCAAGCTCGCGCCGCAGGACTAATTAAAGGCGGTAGTCTCGACAATGCGATCGTTTGTGATGGCGATCGCTGGGTTAATCCGCCCCTGCGTTTTGACAATGAGCCATGTCGTCATAAACTTTTAGATCTCATTGGTGACATAAGCTTGCTAGGATTTTTACCAAGAGCGCATATTCTTGCCTACAAAGCCAGCCATAATCTTCATGCTGAATTTGCGATCGCCATTGCTAAGCAAGTCTCTAGAAGCTAATGCTGATAAGTACTTTGCCCTGTCAGCCTTAGTCCTACAATACCGCCAACTCAATACTTAAATATGTCCACTTTGACCGAAGAAACAAATATACATAGCGCTGACCTAAACTCCGACCTAAACTCCGAGCCAAAGCCTAATTCCAATAGTGAGGTTATCAATTCCCCCAGTCGGATTTTAATGATTGAGGATATCCAGAAATTACTGCCCCATCGCTATCCTTTTTTGTTAGTTGATCGCATCATTGATTTTGTGCCGAACAAATCAGCGACGGGTATTAAAAATGTGACTTTCAACGAGCCATTCTTTCAAGGACATTTTCCTGAACGTCCGATCATGCCAGGAGTGCTAATTGTCG
The DNA here is from genome assembly GCA_002325645.1 of Pseudanabaena sp. UBA1465. Lineage (GTDB taxonomy): Bacteria > Cyanobacteriota > Cyanobacteriia > Pseudanabaenales > Pseudanabaenaceae > Pseudanabaena. The sequence continues at coordinate 6,083 of DCSN01000193.1, read as the reverse complement.
AAGCAATGGCTCAAGTAGGCGGTATTGTGTTAAGGCACTTACCTGGGATGGAAAATCAGCTTTCCCTATTTGCAGGCATTGACAAAGTTCGCTTTCGTCGTCCCGTCGTCCCTGGCGATCGCCTCACGATCACGACTGAACTGATCGTTGCACGCAAGCGTTTTGGTAAGATGCACGGACGCGCAGAAGTCGATGGTCAGATTGCCTGTGAAGGTGAACTGATGTTTTCCTTAGTCAATCTTTAGCGTACTTATCTTTAGCGTTATTATTAGAGCGCTTCGCACTCTAATAATAACGATTAAACGATTATTTTAATTATCCACTGGCGATCCAATCGATCGCAAACAAAGCGATCTATCTTAGTATCAAGCGAGCCAAACTTTTTATGCCTGTGTCCCATGCGCCTGTGTCTGAATTTATTCACCCGACAGCCATAGTGCATCCTGATGCCCAACTACATCCGACTGTCAAGGTCGGAGCCTATGCCGTCATCGGTGAGCAGGTGAAAATTGGCGCTCATACTGTCATTGGGCATCATGCCATTGTTGAAGGGCGTACTGAAATCGGCGATCGCAACCAAATTTATCCTGGTGCAGCGATCGGTTTAGACTCCCAAGATTTAAAGTATTTGGGAGCCGAGAGTCTTGTCCAAATCGGGAATGACAATCGTATTCGTGAATACGTCACGATTAACCGCGCCAATGAAGCCAATGAAGTTACGGCGATCGGTAACGGCAACTTGCTGATGGCCTACGTCCATGTTGGGCATAATTGCGAACTGGAAGACCGAATAATCATTGCTAATGGCGTGGCCTTAGCAGGGCATGTGCATATTGAGTCCCATGCCAGACTTAGTGGCGTGCTAGGCGTACATCAGTTTGTCCGCATCGGTCGTTTATCGATGGTGGGTGGAATGAGTCGGGTTGAACGGGATGTTCCTCCCTATACCTTGGTTGAGGGCAATCCTTCGCGTGTGCGTACTCTTAATCGAGTGGGTATTGATCGGGCTGGTCTAGACACGGAAACCCAGCAATTACTCAAAACAGCATTTCGACTGCTCTACCACCAAGATCTGACCCTAGCAGAAGCCCTTGAGAAGCTAGCCACCTTGACTGACAACTCCCATGTTCAGCATCTGTACCAATTTCTGCAAGATTCAATTACGGTGTCGGGAAGACGCGGTCCCATTCCTAGTCGGGTTTAACAAAAAAGACGTGCTAACCATGTCTTTTTTGTTGATTTTTTGTTGATTTTGATGAATTTGCGATCGGCGATACATGCAAATGGGTATGCTTTAATCTATGAAGTGTATAGAAAAAGTACTATCTTCTGGTTGTATCCGTAAACTCATACATAAGGATGAATAATATCTCTTTCAACACTCTATTCAAACCAGTTATGTTAAGATTAGTAACATAACTGGTTTGAACGTACATAACTCTGATTCAAGAGAGCGTTTGGTAAACATGTCAAGTATTAACAGCACAGGATTTGGTGGGGAAGCCCCATATCTCAAAAATTCCCGATCTCCAGCAACCTTCGATATCCTCAGACCTCTACGCAACAAGCTAGACAATTTTGAAATTCAGAAATCGCAAACAGCCCACCTGATCGCAAAACTAGTCCCTGCTCAATGCCCCTTCGAGCGTACCATTAAAATTTTTGGTCACACCCTGATTCACATTCCGCCCCTATGTAAACTTAACCCTCTGTACGATGAATTGGTTTATTTAAGATTTCGCGCCCTTTGCTTTTTAGTCGATCGCTGCGGTGAAGACATTAGCACCTATTGCTAAACAAAACAGAGAAAGGCAGTGCTTTGCACTGCCTTTCTCTGTAAAACCAGATCGTTAGAGAGGTAATTGCTATGAGTCAATATGTCAGGCTCAAGATTGAAAAAATTAGGTAGCGCGATCGTAACGTAACGCACAAATAATTATCATTAAAAAAGGTGTGTTACATTGCATTAACACACGCCACAAAATCAGCGATCGCGCAAGTTATATTAGGTTGGTATTATGTGATCTGAAGTTTGTCCAATTTCTTGAATTAATGACTGCCTGACATCGTTTTGACCAGAAATTTATTTGATTCGTATCCTCCAAAGCCGTCTGCGCGATTATCGAAGGTTTGAGTTAATTAGGGAAGTCAAAGAAGCTCGTCAAGAGTTTGCGTTGGGTCAATGTAAACCTATTACTCCCGAACAACTCATGGAGGAACTTCTTGCGTGAAGTTTATGAAGTGTATTGATCACTAAATATTTCTTGCAAAAGGCGATCGCCCCAATCGCCCATCAATTTCTCGACTTCGCGATCGCCTATTCAAAAATTAGCACTGTCAATATATAACCGCCCCTCACCTACACAAATAAAAATCAGTTCGCCCCATTGCTAATAAATTTTCCGATCTTGTAGGGTGTCTTACATGATATTTCTGAACTTTGGGATGGGATTGATGTCTAGTGACGATTCTAAATTGAAGGTTCAGTTTACGGATGTTTTTAAGCGTCAAGTTCGAGATTTGGCAAAGCGCTATAGACGGATTAAATTAGATATTCAACCAGTTTTAGATCAGCTTCAGAGTGGGGAATTAGTTGGCGATCAGGCTCAAAATACGGGCTATACAGTGTTTAAAGTTCGTATCAAAAATAGTGATATTCAGAAAGGTAAAAGTGGCGGCTATAGGTTGATTTACTATACTAAAACTTCTGAAAATATTTTATGTGTTTTGATTTACTCGAAATCTGATGAGGATAATGTAACGGCAGTAGAAATCAAGAAAATTATCCAAGGATTTTGCGATTAATATCCGTAATTATAATAATTTGTTGCCAATTCCTCATCCAAATTCGATAATGATCGCCCTCAGATCGCCCCATCACCAATAAATTTCCCGCTCGCTAAAGTTACCGATTTTATTCGGTTCGAGCATTCAGCCATTTTTGAAATGATTTCTGACTCTCTCCCGAAGGTTGACCTAAAATCAAATTTTTAGTACTGATATCTTCATCTAGTTTTTCCCAATGAATTCCTTCGCCTTGACCAATGGTACGCCAGTGATCACGTTCTTCTTTAGAAGCATTGAGTAGTCTTGGATACCATGCTAATGGGACAGAGATTGTCCGTCCATCTGATAGATCAACAGATAAAGTGTCATCTGTAATAGTTACATCTTGAATTGTAGGTATTTCAAGGAGTTCAATCGTTAAAGAAGTCATTCCATCCTGCTAGCAGTTGCTCTTGATGTTCTTGAATTAGTTTTTGAATATAATTGATTTCTGTGCGGCTAAATCCTTTATTTTTCTGTAGGCGTATTGGGGCAAGCCAAAATTTAGCTTGGTCTTCATCTCGCTCAATATGTATGTGTGGTGGTTCATCGCGATCGCCTGCATAGCAGAAAAAGCGATAAGCACCGACTCTTAATAATGTTGGCATTTTGGGATATAGGTTTATAGCTAAACATTAGCTGACATAAATTTGACTGTCAATATCTGATGATCCCCAGACCAGACATAATTAAATCAACCTGTGATAGCTTTGTGTGTGTAACTTCATAATCAAAAGTCGTGAGCGTATCATCACCCCAAATTTCAACCGTGGTTAAAATTATGGAGTCTTTACCTGTTAGTTTGCAGGAAAGAGTTACCGATCATTTGCGAGAATATATTAATGACCTACAAGATGAGATTAAGTGGGATAACTCCTTTGCAAAGAACCAATCAAAGTTAGTGGCGGCGGCAAGAATTGCTAAACAAGAGATTGCAGAAGATAAAGCAGTTGCTCTTGATTTTAACCAGCTATGAATTCATCCATTTCACCTTGATTCCATTTCATTAGCCTCCCCCTACAACAAAACTCTATCTCTTTCCAAGAATTCTGTCATATTCGGCGTGTGAACCGATCCAAAACCACACAATCTTTTCTTCTCCTATTTTGATAATTCCCAATGCTCTCCATCCGATTCCGACTCTGACTGACCAGATATTTTCGTTGTTTCTAAGCTGCTTAAATTCTAAACTTGGATGAAATGGATTATCTTTTCAAAGTTGATAGTTTTTCTTTGCAGTTTCTTTGATATGTTCAGGCAATCTCACAAAAAGTTTGCGAAAATCCTTATTTCTAGATGATTTCATTATTCTTCACCAAAACCTTTTTCTTCAGTTTCACCTTTTTCATCTTCAATTAGTGCTGCTTGAGCCATTTCTTGAAATATACCTAGATCAATATTTGGATTTGCTAAGGTTTCCTGCCACTTTAATTCATTGTGAATATCTTCTAGTAGTTGGTGGGCAAGTTCATCTTGGAGATGTACTGAAAGCTTTTGGGCTTCATTAAAGGCTTGTTCTAGAAGTTTAGTCACGGTATTTTCTGAGTGTGTAGATATATCTCATGATAACGCTTTTTTATCTGATAATTTGCTGTGTAGAACAAGATTATCCCCAGATTGCACTCATCACTAATAAATTCCGCCAAAGTAACTACTTTTAGTCCAGAGTTAGGTGTATTACATCAAGATCCCGTTGTGCTTAGCCAGTAGCGTGTGTTAGCGGAGCGTAACGCACAAGTAATTAATATTATTCCTAAATTATGTTAGGTTTGTGTTATGCAATTTTATGACTAGAACCGAGGTTAAGCCATGTTAGCTACAGAAACTTCTACACAAATAAATGTTAAACAGGCTTTAATCCAAGAAATTGATCAGACTTCAGAATCTCTTTTAGGCGAAGTTCTAGACTTTCTTTTGTTTGTTAAATCTAGACATTCACCAGTGCAGCTAGAAATACAAACAGATGTTGGTGAATTAGTAGAATATTATGATGATCCGAAAGAAAAAATCTTAGAAGATCTGCGTCAGTCTTTAGAAGATGCTAAGGCAGGTCGAGTTCATGATATTTCTGAACTTTGGGATGGGATTGATGTCTAGTGAAGATTCCAAATTGAAGATTCAGTTTACGGATGTTTTTAAGCGTCAAGTTCGAGATTTGGCAAAGCGCTATAGACGGATCAAATTGGATATTCAACCAGTTTTAGATCAGCTTCAGAGTGGTGACTTGGTTGGCGATCAGGTTCAAAATACGGGCTATACGGTGTTTAAAGTTCGAGTCAAAAATAGTGATATTCAGAAAGGTAAAAGTGGTGGCTATAGGTTGATTTACTATATTAAAACCTCTGAGAATATTTTATGTGTTTTGATTTACTCGAAATCTGATGAGGATAATGTAACGGCAGTAGAAATCAAGAAAATTATCCAAGAATTTTATTGTTAATATTCGCGATTATAATAATTTGTTGCCAATTCCTCATCCAAATTCGATAGCGATCGCCTTCAGATCGCCCTATCACTAATAAATTTCGCCAAAATAACTACTTTTGGTCAAGAGTTAGGCACATTACATTAAGATCCCGTTGTGCTTAGCCAGTAGCGTGTGTTAGCGGAGCGTAACGCACAAGTAATTAGCATTAAAAAGGTGCGTTACATTGCATTAACACACACTACAAGATCGGCGATCGGGCTTTATTTTGTTTTTCTGGGCGATCGCTATCAATTTTTTGTGGAATGTTATAATTAAGGTACGGTTCTAATAATGGAGACTGTTACTAAAAAATGGTAGTCGAAACAAATTTTGCCAAAATATTAGACGCAGCCGAACAGCTTGTCATCGAAGAGCAAGAAGATTTAATTCGTATCCTTCAAAGCCGTCTGCGCGATCATCGAAGATTTGAGTTAATTAGGGAAGTCAAAGAAGCTCGTCAAGAGTTTGCGTTGGGTCAATGTAAACCTATTACTCCCGAACAACTTATGGAGGAACTTCTTGCGTGAGGTTTATTTTACTTCGTTCCAATACGTTTGTTAGGGCTGCTCGGAAAACACTAAAAAAGCATCCAGAAATAGCCCCAAACATCCAAAACATACTAGAACTGCTATCTGTCGATCCTTTTCATCCTAGATTAAGAACGCATAAGCTGAAAGGAGAGTTTCAAGATTCGTGGGCTTGTAGTGATGGATATGATTTGAGAATTATCTTTCAATTTGTAGAGCATGAAGAATCTCAGGCAATTCTGCTTAGTGGTGCAGAAAACTCA
>DCSN01000032.1:36680-36934 GCA_002325645.1 Pseudanabaena sp. UBA1465 | reverse complement strand
CAACATTGCAGATCATCTCAGGGATATTGAAAGCCCACACTGACCTGAGTACAGGTACAGTGCTGGGTAATTTACTATATATTCCTGATAGAATTAAAAATTGTTATACTCCCTTCCCACTCAAAGAATAGGCGTTACAAAGTGAATAATTAGGCGTGCGCGGCTAATTATTCACTGGGAAGGGAGTAAACAAAATTAGTCGAAAAACTAGTGAGATAAATCAAGCGAAAAAAGTAGCCTGTGCTGCTTTTTTT
>DCSN01000032.1:31032-36561 GCA_002325645.1 Pseudanabaena sp. UBA1465 | reverse complement strand
TTAATACTTAGCGCGGGATTGTTATGGGCAGCATGGCAAGTCTGGATGTTTCGTAATGCGCTCAAAGCAACGGTAAAAACCGTAGATAGTTGGACTAAAGCTTGCGAAGATGGTTTGCAGACATCTACCCCTAGCCTTGAGGTTGCTCGTAGTGGAGTTGGCTTGACCCGTAAACAATACCAAATATTGCAAGCGCAACTAGAAAAAATTCGTAAACTATTGTCAGTGCTTAGTCGTGGTGTATCCTTTTTAGGGAGTCGTTGGCAAAAGTCTAGCAAGAGTGCGTCAACTTCTGTAAATAGCAAATCAAGTAAAAAATCAAGTAACAAGTCGTCAGACAGCAGATCGATAGGGAGCAAGCACAATGTCAAACGGCGCAGATAAATTTTTAGGTGGATTGATTGTCGGTACGGCGATCGGGGCAACATTGGGTATTTTATTTGCGCCACGCTCAGGTAAAGAAACTCGGCAAGTGTTAAAGCGCTCAGCCCAAGATTTACCGCAAATAGCGGAGGAATTAGGCGCTAATATGCAGTATCAAGCCGATCGCTTGACAGAACAGGCGCAGCGTACTATTGATGAAGCGTTGATCAGATTGCAAGAAGCGATCGCTACGGGGCAAGAGGCTAGTCGTAGGCTCCAAGATGAATTAGTTCTATCTATGGGTAGTACATCTAATAATTCATCTATAGGAGAAATAGATGATCTTCCCATTGAAGATGAAGAGTAATCACCTATAAGAAATTATGTCAGAAGCGATCTTTTTGTTAGGTTTATCATTTTTATTGGTGGTCGTTTGTCTGACAATTCTTTTGCTCACGGCAATTCCCACATTTCAAGAGTTAGGAAAAGCAGCAAGTAGCATTATTCGTTTGGCTGACACCTTAACTAGAGAATTACCCGCAACCCTCGAAGCAATTCGGATGACGGGTTTAGAGCTAAGTGAGTTGAGTGATGAGCTAAATCAAGGGGCAAAAAGTGCGGGTGAGGCGGTTAAGCAAGTAAATGATGGGCTTAAAGGTGTGCGTCAAGGCGCTTCTAGTGCTTCAATCGCTACTAAAAGTGCCTTTGCGGGCATTAAAGCGGGATTGAAGTCTCTGGGTCGTCCCCGTAGTCAAAGACGCACAGACCCCTATCGGGAAAATCTACGCAGCAACAATAAACCCCTTCGAGATTTAGATGGCTCTAGAGAAGATGAAGATGATATTGATGATATTTCTAGTCAAGATAGACTAATTACGCCTGATGATATGCGTTCTGAAGGCTTTATGGGAGATTTGGCTCCCGAAGATTAAAAAGAGCGATCGCTCTTTTTAGCCATTGCAGCGATCGCAGACACCGCTAACTGTTACTTCATAGCTATCAATTTTTAAGCCTGAGCGAATTTGCTGAAAGCCTAAACCTTCAAAAGCATTCCAAGCAATATCTTCGATTTCCCCACAACATCTGCACCGAAAATGATGGTGTGGCTCGACATTGGCATCATAGCGACATACGCCTTGCTCTAGTAATACCTCGCGCACTAGTCCCGCATCGCGCAAAGTTTGCAATGACAAATAAACTGTAGCCTGCGATGAAGTGGGCGCGTTCTGATTTAAGTCATTTAAAATCTGGTCGGCAGTGGGGTGATCGGTGCGATCGCATAAATTTGCATATACAGCAAAGCGCTGGGGTGTAACCCGTAACCCCTTTGATTTCAGTATTTGAACTACCCGATCCGCTTGCTTTTGCATGATGAATTTTTTGAATTTTTAACTAAGTTTTAACTAAGTGCTTAGTTGTCAGTGCTTAGTTGTCTAGAACACAATCATATCATCACCATCTAGGAACAACAAATTTATTAAACTTTTTCTAATGATTGAGTCACTCTAGCTATTGACTAATTACTAAATCAGAATTATTCTGAGATAAGTTTAAACAAATACCAAATCAAAACTATGGCAGTTATCGAAACCGTACCAAACGTTGTATTTAAGACTCGTGTGCGCGATGAGTCCGTAGGTGGATCTAACCCCTATCGTTGGGAAGACAAAACCACCCAAGATCTTTTTGTTGGCAAGAAAGTAGTTGTTTTCTCTCTACCTGGCGCATTCACCCCTACCTGCTCATCCAACCACTTGCCTCGCTATGAAGAGCTTTATGAAGAATTCAAGTCTCATGGCGTAGATGCAGTTATTTGTGTATCTGTTAACGATGCTTTCGTCATGTTCAAATGGGGCAAGGAAATCGGTGCTAAGAATGTATTCTTGCTACCCGATGGTGCTGGTGAATTTACCCGTAAGATGGGGATGTTGGTTGACAAGTCCAACATCGGTTTCGGTCTTCGCTCTTGGCGCTATTCCATGCTCGTAAACGATTGTAAGATCGAAAAGATTTTCGTTGAGCCTGGTTTCTCTGATAACTGTGAAACCGATCCTTTTGAAGTTTCCGACGCTGACACCATGTTGGCTTACCTCAAGGGTGCTGCACCTGCTGGCGTATCTGCTCCTCGTTTAGCATTTGAGGGCTAATCATTAAGCAAGAAAAGTGAGCGAGGCTCATTTTTCTTGCTTAATCAGTAAAGTATTTGAAAGCTAATCACTAAAATAAGAAAGTACGCACAGCGTACTTTCTTATTTTTATTAACGAAAATTAAATTGGGGTGGCTATGAAACTATCTAGCAAAAATCTAAATGAGCGCCTTGAGACTGTCTACGATGCGATCGTTGTTGGTGGCGGCATGGGCGGACTATCGGCAGCGATATATTTAGCGCGTTATGGGCTGAAATGCCTGATTGTTGAAAAAGGAAAAGGGCGATCGCTATGGATGCAAGATTTGCGTAACTATGTCGGACTTGACCCCACCACCCCCGGGCGCGACATTTTAAATCACGGTACAAAAACGGCTGTAGATTGGGGAGCCGATCATTTGCGCGGCTATGTGGAAGAGGTCGTCGATGAAGGCGAAACTTTTGCTGTGAAAGTAAAAGTTGGCAAAACTAATAGTGTTTACCCTATATTTCGCAGTAAGTATGTAGTTGCAGCCTCAGGAATTATGGACAACTTGCCGCATTTGGAAGATATGCAAAATGTCTATGATTACGCAGGCTACACGCTTCATGTCTGCTTGATCTGCGATGGCTTTGATATGTGGGATCAGAAGGCAGTTTTGATTGCGAATACAGAAGGACAGATTGGTGCAGCCTTTGTGCTGAACTGGTTTACTCCCTATATTTCTGTTTTGACGCATGGATTATGTGAAGTCAGTGATAAGACGAAGCAGAAGCTTGCAGAGCATGGCTACCCATTATATGAAGCCCCGATCGCTAAGTTTCACGGTGAAAATCATCACCTTAGTGGCGTGGAACTAACCGATGGCACAATTGTGGAGGCGACTACTGGTTTAGTTGGCATGGGTTCGACTTACTTTAACCAATACCTCAAAGGTATTGAAGGTTTGGAATGGGATGGTCAGAATCTGGTGACTAATGATATGTGTAAAACCAGCCACGATCGCATTTTCGCGTTGGGTGATTTGAAGAAAGGATTGAACCAAGTCTCGATCGCTGTAGCTGATGGCACTTTAGCCGCCACGCAAATCTGGCGCAATATTCGTCGTGCTAGTGAGCCTCGTAAGTGGGAAGCAAACATTAAAGCTTCCACCACAGTTTAAAAAAGCAGCCTCGCAACGCGAGGCTGCTTTTTTAGCTTGACCATATGTTTTCTAGATCGAGGTTAAATCCTTGTAAAACATCTTCCCCAGAGAGACTAAGTGGAGCTTCGAGAATCTCTACGGGTTTGCCTTGACGATAAACGGCAACCCGTTTATTTTCGGGATCAATTAACCAACCTAAGCGGCAGCCATTATCTATATATTCCTGCATTTTTAGGTTTCCCTTAATCCATGAGTCACTGGGTGAAAGTAGCTCGACAGCAAAATCTGGGCATAAAGGTAAGAATTTTTTACGCTGTTCGCGGGTAAGACGATTCCACTTTTCCATAGGAATCCATGCAGCATCGGGCGAGCGATCTGCACCATTTGGCAATGAGAATCCACCCGATGAATCAAATACTTTCCCAGCAAGATCTTGTCGATTCCAAATATTGAGATCGGTTGTTATGTCTGAGTTCCAAGAACTAGTCTCTCCCCCTGCTGGCGACATAATTACAAGTTCTCCATTAGCGTTTCGTTCCAGTTGAAGTTCGGGATTGTTGGCACATATTTGATAAAACTGTTCTCTAGAAATTTGGACTATAGGATCAAGAGTTAAAGTTAATGTACTCATAGATTTGTGAAATCCTATTCAAGAGATTGAGCGATTAATTAGGAGCTATTTCTGATTATTACATCTTTAGTGCTTATGCAGTATTAACGAGTTTACTGGGTTGCGGAGAGATGTAGCGCGGGTAAAGTCCGCGCTACATCTCCCCAATGCGTAATTCTTAATCTTGTCTGAATGTTTACAGCTTTGTAAGGTATCAGTTATAGCTAAAATCTGGTAAGCTGAAAGCAGCAATTGGGGCAATGAGACAACAACTTTTATGGCAATCTCATGACAGCAGTACCGACGGTTCGCACTCACCGATTGACAAAACAGTTTGATAATCATATCGCCGTAAATCATATTGATTTGCAGATCGATCGCGGCGAAGTTTATGGTCTCATTGGTCCTAACGGTGCGGGTAAAACCACTTTAATTAGAATGTTAGCCGCCGCCGAAGAACCTACCGCAGGTGAGATTTATATTAATGGGGCGAGGTTTTTGCGTGGGCATAACAATCCTGAACTGAAGCGTCAATTAGGATATCTACCCGATGACTTTCCCCTTTACGACGATCTGACGGTTTGGGATTATCTTGATTATTTTGCAAGGTTATACTTCTTGCGAGATCCTCAGCGATCGCAGAGACTATATGAAGTAATCGAGTTAGTGGAGCTAGAACAAAAAAAGGATGAACTAATTGCCACACTCTCGCGAGGGATGAAACAAAGACTCAGCCTTGCGCGGAGCATTATTCATAACCCAACTTTGTTATTACTCGATGAGCCTGTATCAGGACTCGATCCCCTTGCAAGGGTGCAGGTTCGCAATATTATTAAATCCCTACAAAAGCAAGGGATGACAATTTTAATTTCATCCCATATCTTGAGCGATCTCGCGGAAATCTGTACATCCATTGGCATCATGGAATTAGGCAGATTAGTTGAGAGTTCACGCCTACAGGAACTTTATGATCGCAATAATCAAGATCAACAGCAATTACTGATCTCCACCCTCGGCAATCTTGAAGATCTACAAACAGTATTAAAGCGATCGCCATTAGTGAAAGAAGTAGAAATTCTTAAAGGCACGCCCAGTGTGCGTGTCCAATTTTCTGGCAGCATTGAAGACTGTGCGGCGTTACTACGATCTCTCATAGAAGCAGGGGTTCCCATTTCCAATTTCCATCGCACTCAAGAAACCTTAGAAAATATCTTCTTGAAGTTAGGCTATAAGCAGACTAGTTAAGGTACAGCGCTTTGCGCTTAATTAAAACCCAAATAAAATT
>DCSN01000032.1:12599-30924 GCA_002325645.1 Pseudanabaena sp. UBA1465 | reverse complement strand
TTGGTTTAAGAGTAACTCACTGGATGCTTTATACTTTTGGCGATCGCCAGTTCAGCATCAGCAGCAGTTAAGGGTCTAGAAAAGAGATATCCTTGCCCAAATTCACAACCTAAACCCTTTAAGATTTCCGCTTGCTGTTGGGTTTCCACACCTTCCGCAACCACACTCATATTTAAAGTATGCGCCAACATTGTGATCGTACGCACAATTTCGATATTCTCTCCACCATCAGTCATTTGATTTACAAAAGCGCGATCGATTTTGAGAATGTTAATCGGAAAACGATGCAAATAACTAAGAGAAGAGTAGCCTTGCCCAAAATCATCGATACTAAGCTGAATATTCCGCGCCCTTAATTGCGAAAGCTTATTAATAGTCTCTCCGCCTTGATCCATTAAGGTGCTTTCCGTGATTTCTAAACGGATAGAACTGCCATCAATTCCAGTTTTAGCAAGAATATGATCTAATTTGTCTAAGAGATCTGATTCTCGGATTTGATGACTAGCTAAATTGATGCTCATTTTCAAGTTAGTAGCCTCAGGAAATTGATGAAACCAAGTTTGCAGTTGTTGACAGGCTTCTTGCATCACCCAATCCCCAACCGCCACAATCAAGCCCGTATCTTCAGCAAGGGGAATAAATTCTATGGGCGAAATAAAGCCTCGTTTCGGATTTTTCCAACGAATTAGCGCCTCAAATCCCGTTAGCTGATCAGTTTTTAAAGAAATAATGGGTTGATAGTAAAGTTCAAATTCTTGATGCTCTAATGCATAATGTAGTTCGCTTTCTAATTGAGTCAATCGTAAGGTCTGCTCATACATTTCTTGATCGAAAAGGGTATAACGTCCTTTGCCCAAATCCTTGGCGCGATACATCGCGATATCTGCATCTCTTAGCAAATCAATACAATTATTATAATTTGGAGTACTAATGACAATGCCAATACTGGCACTAGGGAAAATTGCTTCGCCTTTAATGATCACTGGTGAGAGAAACTTTTTGAGAATGCGATCGGCAACTACCAAAGCTTCAGTAACATCTTGGATATCATCAATGAGAATTGTAAATTCGTCTCCGCCAATGCGAGCAACCGTATCAATTGAGCGCAGACATCCTTGCAAAATCTTCCCGATCTCCTGCAAAAATAAATCGCCGACATTATGTCCCAGACTATCGTTAACCATTTTGAAACGATCTAAGTCAATAAAAAAGATTGCGAATAGATATTCTGGATGACGTTTACTATATTTAATCGCCTGTTCTACTCGATCCATGAATAGATTGCGATTGGGTAAACCAGTTAAGGAGTCATGGGAAGCATCATGGGCTAGTAGCTCAATGGAATCGGAAAGAGCCGCATTCAATTCCCGCAACCGAGCTACATAAATATAGCTCTGCATCACTAACATGGAGGTGAGATAGGTAAATACGCAAGGTGCTACAGGTATCCACAACCCTGTAAGGAATAAGGCATAGGTACTACCAATCAAAACAACTGTAAATAGTAAGACTGAGCTAATCAGAATCATCAAGCGTCTAGTCGAACATAACCAAACGATAGAAGCGCCGATGATTGACCAACCAGCAATCCATAACTCTTCCCAAATATCTGACCAAACTCTAAAGAGGGGGCGATTTTCGAGGACTGCGCCGATGATCATCTTGACGGCATTAGCTTGAAATTCTACACCCGAAATTTGAGTCGGTGAAGTAATGAAATTGCTGCTGTAAGGTGTATAGAAAATATCGTTGAGGCTAGGAGTTTGAGCGCCAATTAAGACAATGCGATCGCGCATTAAATCGGGCGGAATTCGATTTTCGAGAATATCTTCAAGGGAGACTTGGCGAAACTTGAGAGAGGAGCCATGATAGTTCATCAAGATCTGGTAGCCACCAGCATCGGTGCGAACATAGCCGCCGTCACTATTTTCTAATGGCTTAAAGATCGTTTTGCCAAGCTGTAAATATCCTCCCGATTCTGAGGATTGCGGTTTGATGCCTTTGTCCTTGAGGTAGGCAAGGGCGACAGCTAAACCTAGACTCGGTAAGCCCTCATTACCTGTTGGCATCGGATAAAGAAATGCTCTCCGCAATCGACCATCAGGATCGACAATCACATCATTTGCCGACACCTGTTTCAACTCTTGTAAAGCTGGAGGTGGGGCAATGATCGTATTAAAGCGATCGCCAATACTCTTTTCGATGCCAATCAAGTTGGGCGTGGTTTTAAATACTTGCTCTAGATCTGCATAGCCTTCGCCCACGCGAATATCACGGTATAAGTCCAACCCAATTACCTTAGGCTGTTGAGCGCGAATTTTGCGTAAAATCTGCGCGAGTACGCGATCGGATGCGGGCCATTTCCCCAAATAACGAATATCTGATTCTTGTACGCCAACGACAATAATTCTTTCATCGACTGGTTCGGTAGGTCGGAGTTGAATAAATAGGTCAAAGGCTGCCCACTCACTGGGTTGTAATAGTCCTAGCCATCGCAAACCAAATACTAAAAGGTAGACGCTACCACTCGACAGGAAAAAACCTCCCCATTGTTGGAGCCTCCGTGGGAGCTTTTCCCATCTGGACTTTAAGGTCTTAATAGCAATCATTTAAAAAATTCAATTTCACTTGCTTGTCGTTAAGCTCAACTTTTTGCCTAAGGTCAGAGCGATTGAGCTACAGTTCCGAAATGAAGCGATTTTATCCTATCAAGTTACCGCTTAGATGTATGCAAGCGCTTTGTCGCAAGATTGCTAAAAAATAAAGAGAGATGTAAAACATCTCTCTTTATTTTTTAGCTTTACAGCAAAACTCGATCAAACCCGCCACAAGAAGGGTCGCAGGGCGAAGCCCCGCAACGGGTTTTATATTTTAATTTGTGGCGGGTTTGAAAACAAATTGCTGTAAGTTTAGATTTAAGTTTGCCTTGAGATTCATGCCGATCATTGCCATAGATTAGATTAATGAGGAACAATCCTATCTAATTTTCTGGTGCTAATTTGCTAGTGTTGGGAACCAATAACTGTAAAGATACAATTTTAGCTTCCTCATTTAAACGTGATCCCCCGCCCTGAGTACGCTTTGGTTGTGGTCTTTCGGTTGGTGTATAACCTACTCGATCATTTGCCATGATTGGTTCTGGCTGACCAAGAGCGAAAATCATCCCCCCGATGATGGCGATAGAAGCTGGCAGAATATTTTTGTGTGACATCAACATAGTAATTCTGGCTCGTTAAGCTACTAGTTGATTCTACCCATTTTTTGACAAAAATATGACTTTATATAACTTTCTAATAACTTTTTCTACCGCAAAATGGCTGAACTTCTTAAAAAGCCGAGCCTAATTAAAAACCAAGATCTAAAACCTGTGGCGCACGCTGCGCGTGCGTCACAGGTTTTAGGGTTTTATATTTGATTGCGCCCAGATACTTAAAGGGTAAATATGAAATTTTTAGCTAAGATACCAGGGACGAGCATAGATCCCAGCGATCGCTTTTCGTAAGTGCCAGTATCGGGAATAAATTCACGCGATTTGGTTAAAGCTTCAAGATTTTCGCCAAAGAAATCATAAATACTATCATCAAAACGCAGATTTTCGATTGGGGCAATTAATTCACCATTTTCCACCCAAAAGCAAGCATAGCGAGTCATTCCCGTGATTCGCCCCCCTGCGCGATCGCTCCAGTTGAGATAATGCAGGTTTGATAAATAGAGTCCCGTATCTAATTGTTTAAGAATATCTGCTTCCGCAAGATTTCCTGCGGAAACTTCAGGCGATCGCATTGACTCATCACCATTTGCGCCATTTGCTTCTTCGTCATATTCCTTGGCACTGCGTGAACTGACGAGTGTATTCACTAACTTGCCATTGCGGATAATTGGTAAATGTTCGGGTGCGACTTCGCCTAATTCATTGAAACGCGGTACATTCCCATAGGTGAAATTTTCGCTAAGAGATAATAAGGGGGAGAGGGTTCTTTCTTGATTTTTTAATTTCAATAGGGCGCTACTACCCTGTTTTAAACTGGCTTCTCCCACACTACCCATCAAAAAACTAAATAACTCTGCTGCCGCCGCAGGTGCAAAATAAGTGTGATATTGTCCGCGTTCTATAGTTCTACTCGGTCTTTGTAATGCGATCGATTGCTGATGCGAACGCTTGATTTGGGCTTGATAATCTTGGTTTTGCCAATCTTTGCCAGCGTAAATTCCTTTGACGGCTTTTTCGCCTGAACTAGTCTGCACAAACAATGAGTAGTCCACAAAAAAGGAATCTGTAGCAAACCAATGTCTTTGTCCTGCGGAGTTAGCATTGGCGCGGATAATAGAACCAGAGGCATAGAAACCTGTAAAATCCAAATCATCTATGGGAGCGAGGATGGTAGCGATCGCCTCCTCAGGATTTAATAACTTACCTTGATAAACTTCGCGACTCGAACCTTGATTTTCAGGGATGACTAGGTAAGGGTTTTCAGGAATCTGAGCAACTTCTCGCCGTAGATAGTCGAGGCTTTCTTGGGCATAGGCAATATCTATTTCATGCTGCCCTGTAAAGGGAAATTCGGCATAGGCTTCGCGTTGATCGTAAATCAGAGAAATAGTTAGATTGCCATCGGCGACAACTCCTGACTGCCTGACTTTAGCGTGATTAAATCGGGTGAATTGACTGCGCTCACTAGCTAAATTGATGGTTAGATGCTCATCACCATGAAGACTATTAATTAGCCAATCGGTAAGCTGATAAAAAGCCTGTTCTAGAGATCTCTCTTCCAAATTTCTGATCATCAAAATTTTATACCCTAGTAAGATTTACAGCCTATTGAGGCTTTGAGTAGTACAGAAATATTTTTGAAAGCGGCGCTTCGCGCCGCTTTCAAAAATATTTCTGGGTTTTAATTAAGCGCAAAGCGCTGTATAGCTTTTTACAAGAAAAAATCACACCAATAATTTGTTAAAAAGCTTGCTTAGCAAGCTTTTTAACAAATTATTGGAATTCTATGTCAATGCTTTACGCTGTATTACTTTCCAAGATAACATCAACACCAAAGACGCTATAGGGCTTGATTTTGCTGTTACATTGTTTTTGTTATCGTGATTATGATGTACAGCATTCGTAGATTTTATGGCAAAGCAAGGGCAGCAACAGCTAGATTTCGGTTTGGAGTCTAACGGGGGAAATATTATCCCGACCTCATTACACACTGAGATGCAGCGATCGTACCTAGAGTATGCCATGAGTGTGATTGTTGGTCGTGCGTTGCCCGATGCGCGTGACGGATTGAAACCTGTGCATCGCCGCATTATCTATGCTATGCATGAGCTTGGACTTGTGCCAGAGCGTCCCTTTCGGAAATGCGCTCGCGTGGTCGGGGATGTTTTAGGTAAATATCACCCTCATGGGGATCAATCGGTTTACGATGCCCTTGTGCGCCTAGTACAAGACTTTTCCAGCCGCTACCCCTTGCTATCAGGGCATGGCAACTTCGGCTCGGTGGACAATGACCCTGCGGCGGCGATGCGTTATACCGAATGTCGCTTAGCGGCGATCGGGAATGAGGCTTTGCTGAGCGAAATCGAGGAGGAGGTTGTTGATTTTGTTGATAACTTTGATGGCTCAGAGCAGGAGCCTGCGGTATTGCCTGCCCAATTACCAATGCTATTGCTCAATGGTTCGACGGGGATCGCGGTGGGCATGGCAACGAATATTCCACCCCATAACTTAAATGAAGTAGTCGATGGCGCGATCGCTTTGATCGATAATCCTAATCTGCCCGATGATGATTTGCTCAAACTCATTCCTGCCCCTGACTTTCCCACGGGTGGAATCATCATGAACGAGGAGGGAGTACGCGAGGCTTATCTGACAGGTAAAGGTAGTATCACGATTCGGGGTGTAGCCGCCGTTGAGCAGATGGGTGGCAAAGGTACGGGCAAGCGCCAAAAGCAAGCAATTATCGTCACCGAGTTACCCTATCAGGTGAATAAATCAGCATGGATTGAGAAAATTGCGGAACTGGTGAACAATAACAAAATTGATGGTATTTCGGATATTCGCGATGAAAGCGATCGCGCAGGAATGCGGGTGGTGATTGAGCTAAAAAAAGATGTTGTTCCTGAAGTAATTATCGATCAGTTATATCGTCAAACCGCTTTGCAATCGAATTTTGGCGTAATTCTTTTAGCGTTAAAAGGCGCTCAACCAAAGCAAATGAGTTTGCGAGAATTGCTGCAAGAGTTCCTAGAATTTCGGGAAGAGACTCTCTCGAAGCGGTTCCGTTATGAATTGAAAAAAGCTCAGGAAAAATCGCATTTACTAGAAGGATTAGTACTGGTTCTACAAGATATTGATAAATTGATCAGAATCCTCAGATTTGCCAATAATAGCGCCCTTGCCAAGACCGATTTACAAACAGAATTTTCCCTTTCTGAAACTCAAGCAGAAGCAATTCTCTCCATGCCTTTGCGTCGCATCACTGCCATTGAGCAACAAAAAATCCGTGAGGAGTTAGATACTTTACAGCAACAGGTTGCCAAACTAGAAAAATTGCTCAGCGATCGCCGCGAGTTGATGAAGTTCCTCAAAAAAGAATTGCGCGATCATAAAAAACGTCATAGCGATCCAAGGCGAACCCATCTCGCATGGCAATTGTTAGAGCATCGGCAAAATGCAATTAATAATGCGATCGATAATGCGACTAATGTTACATCTACTAATACAAGTGAATCGCCCAAGACAAAAGGGAATAAAAGCGATCGCGCAACTCAACAGGTGATTGAAACAGAAAAAGTCCCTGAGAAAAAATCTCGCTCCTCGACAAATAAGCAACCCAAACCCGTTGAAGTTCCCTTAATTTCCCTGACCACGGAGTTAAATATTCCTGTTGCGGAACCTCAAGATATAACTGTCCAACTCACCCATAAAGGCTATATCAAGAGCTTTGAGAATAATGCTAAAGGTTTTCAATCCTTAGATTTGGGCGATGATGTGACGATCGCCGCCTATGACACCCGCAGCGATCGCGAAATGGTGGTACTCACAAATTCAGGTAGAGCTTTTCCCATCGCTCTAGCCAACGTTCCGATTGTCAAAGGCAAAGGACGCGGCACTCCTTTAATTACGCTCTTACCTGATAGCAATGAGCGCATCGTCTCCCAATTTGTTTGGGAAAAAGATCCTGAATCTAAGCAAGGTTTAGTCGTTATTTCCAGTCAAGGCAAAATCAAGCGATCGCCCCTTGCCGAATTTGCGGACATGACCGCACGCGGATTAATCGCCGCCAAGTTTAAAGAGGATGATTCCCTATTCTGGGCGGATGTGGTGAGTTTAGATCAAGAACTGGCGATCGCCACCTCCGCAGGTAGAATTTTGCGCCTCAAAGCCGATGAGATGCAAATTCCTACGGTAGGTCGGGCTGCCGCAGGAAATATCGCGCTCCGTTTAGGCAGTACAGAAACTCAAATCGGTGTATCGGTATTAGATTTAGAACATCATCCAAGTTCGGAGCTAATTCTGATCACTGCCGAAGGATTTGCCAAACGCATATCGGCGGCAAATATTCGCGCCGCCGTGCGTGGTGCGATCGGCGCTCAATGCTTCAAGTTTCAATCCCGCACTGATAAATTAGTCAGCATCACCGCGATCGCCAATCCTCGCCTAGATTTACCCGTCACTTTCTTAATCGGTCAAGAAAATGACATTGGCTTGAGAACCGTGCAAATGCCTTTAGGCGCGATTCCCTTAGAATCGACTAATAGCCAAGGACGCTCGATATTTGCAGGTGAAAGTGATTTAGTGCGATCGGAAAAAGTAATCCGCGTAGTAGCTGGACTTAGTTAAAAATCAAATAAAGGTAGTGCAAAGCACTACCTTTATTTGCTGGGATATCTAAGCTTGAAATATTTCTTCAGCAGTAACTATTAATTCAGGGAAGGTCTTGGAAACAATTGCTTGCGATCCTCTAAATTGTTGAAGTGCATACTTGCCTCTTTCGTTTAGAGAATAGATGGAAATAGTTGGTAGCTTGGGATTTCCTAAAAAGTCTCGACTTGCGATCGCTAAGTAATCAACAATCCAATATTCTTTAATACCAATAGCTTCATATTCATAAAGCTTATCAATATAATCATTATCCCAATTGGTCGAAGTCACCTCAACTGCAATCTGAATTGGTTCTTGCAAAGCCGCATAGTCTGAACGATTAGAACGCCAAGTATCTAAATCAATCACACTAACATCAGGAATGCGCCCATGCTCAGTTCCATTTTTAGCATTTGTCTTAATGACAGCCTGATTTGTGACTTTATATTGAAGTTGCAGACGCTTAACCTCATCCTTAAATAAGTCCATAACTAGCTCAGAAACATCTTTATGCTTTCTTGTGCTAGACATCTCAACTATTTCTCCGTCAATTAGTTCGTAACGCCCTTCGTCAGGACATTGTTCTAAAAATTGCTCAAAAGTTAATTTTTGCTTTGTCAGGGTAATCATAGACCACTCCTAGTTTGTAGCGGTTATTTCAACAATATAGCACCCAAATTAAGAAGAATTTTAGCTCTCATAATTGCTATATAAAAATCACGAAAATCAGATAAAATAGAAGACCTATAACACTACACTAATATTTGTCTTATGACCCTCAACAAAGTTCATTTAGTGGGACGAGCAGGACGTGATCCTGAAGTCAAATATTTTGAGGATACTAGCAGAGTGGTCTGCAATCTTACACTTGCTGTTAGTCGTAATACTAGCAACCGTGATGAACCGCCTGACTGGTTTGACTTAGAGATTTGGGACAAAACTGCCGAAATTGCTAAAAGTTATGTCAGAAAAGGGAGTTTAATTGGTATATCAGGATCTCTAAAGTTTAATCGCTGGACTGATCGCAACACAGGCGATGAACGTCAGAAACCCGTGGTTTTTGTTGATCGCCTAGAACTACTTAGCTCCCGCAAAGATAATGAATCTGCTAGCAGTAGCAGTAGCAGTAGCTATGATGACGATTTCTAAATCAAAATCCCTAAGATGTAGTGATGTGCCACGCTTCGCGCGGCACATCACTACATCTTAGAAACTAAAAGTTTTGATTCGGTTAAATACGGTTTTCCTACTCGAAAGTGGGCGATCGCATCGGTAAAAATAGAGTTAGCACATTAGAGGCATAGAGAATCTATTATGTTTAACCTTGGTGAACTAAACTCCAGCAACAACCTTCTGCTCGATTATCTAAAAGATCAATCGCCCGAAACCCTAGCAAAAGTTGCTCAGTCAGTCAGTCCTGAAGCGCAACAAATTATTCATCAAAATATTCAAAACTTGCTAGGCATACTACCACCACCACAGTTTAATGTCACCATTACCACCGATCGCGAAAACCTAGCAGGATTAATTGGCTCCGCGATGATGACAGGTTATTTCATTCGCCAAATGGAAACAAGAATGCAACTAGATAAATCCTTCGCGGAATAAAAAGGGGCGCTTAGCGCCCCTTTTTATTTTTTACAGCCTATTGAAGCTTTGAGTATTACAGAGAAATTTTGGGAAGCGACGCTTCCCAAAATTTCTCTGGGATTTAATTAAGCGCAAAGCGCTGTATTCTTTCTATTTGTGTTTGTGGTGAAAACGAATCCCTAAAAACACGTCGTAGATAAAGCCAGCCAAATCAGGCATCTTGAGAATTCCTAAAGTTTGGGGAGAACCATTGGCATCCAGCAGAGGCTTCATTTGATAATAAGCGCTCTCGTAATAATACCAAGGCACACTCGGCCATAGGTGGTGAACTAGGTGATAGTTTTGACCGAGCAACATAATGTTTAGAAAACGACCAGGATAAACTCTGGCATTCTTCCAGCGCGATCGCTCGACAAAAGGACGATGGGGCAAGTAGTCAAAGAATAAACCCAACAAAAGCCCCATCACTGCGGCGGGGACAAACCAGAAATTCATCATGTAACCAAGAAAACCATGGTAATAACCAAAAATAATCATGGCAACAACAATTGAACGACTAACTGCCCATTCCAGCAATTCATAATTACGCCAGAGACGGCGCTGAAAAAAGAAAATTTCATGATAGAAAAAGCGGATAGAAATCAGCCACAGAGGTCCGCCAGTGGAAACAAAATGATCTGGGTCATCCTCTTCATCATTCACATGGGCATGATGCTGCATGTGAACACGAGTAAATACAGGAAACACGAAGCCCTGTAATATGGCGGCAGTATGTCCGATCGCCGCATTAACAATACGATTTGGATGGGCAACACCATGACAAGCATCATGAATTACTGTCCCTAATACATAGAGGGACGAAAAATTACAAACAAATACGAGCCAGTGATCCCAGCCCCATACCCAATACCCTGTAGTTGATGCGGTTGCCAAAACAATCGAACCCAGTAGCAGTAGTACCGTTGGATTAAATCCCTGTGCTGCACCCATATATTCTATGGGCAGAGTTAGGGCTTTGCCCTCCTGCTGCATTGTGTCACTCCTTCCTCAAATTTCCGATCTTTTATCTAGTGTGCGTTTTGAGCTTGCTTAGCCGCTAAGCCCAAAATATATTTCAATATATTCAAAAAATATATTTGATTGTTGCGTTTTATTACATTTTTATTATCTCCTATGCTACCGACAATAGAGCGAGATTGCAACTTACACGGTAACAAAAAAGTAATCAATTTCTGAAAACTCCTATCTAGTAAAGATTTTGAAAAATTTATTTATCAATAGCTTGTACTAATGTCTAGGTCTGTTAAATCGCCATTTTTTCTGAAATTTTAAGTAGAAAATAGTATAATCTCTGTTTATATTCCCATATAAGGTTTGGTGTAAGTTTTAGATAGTTAAGTATTATGAAGTTATATCTTTTGTGCTAAACAACTATGAAACTTGCTTCTGAACAACGGACTAAGCTTGATAACTCCGATGATGCGCTGTTTTATGACTATCCGCGTTTTGTCACCCATGTAGACGATCGCTTTATTGCTCAACTTACCGAGCTTTACCGTCAAAGATTACAACCAAATACGCGCATTCTAGACTTGATGAGTAGTTGGGTGTCACATCTGCCGAAGGAAATGGAATTTGCCCATGTGGAGGGGCATGGACTAAATGCGGAGGAATTAGCGCGTAATCCTCGTCTAAATCATTACTTTGTCCAGAATTTGAATAAACAGCAATTATTACCCTTTGCCGATCAATCCTTTGATGCGGTGTTAAACACAGTCTCTGTGCAGTATTTGCAATATCCTGAAGCTGTATTTACTGAGATTTATCGCGTTCTCAAGGTTGGCGGGATTGCGATTATTAGTTTCTCGAATCGGATGTTTTATCAAAAGGCAATTCAGGCTTGGCGTGATGGCGAAGAAAGCGATCGCACTAAGTTGGTATATAAATATTTTGCCTCTGTGCCTAAAGGATTTACGAAACCTGAGTTGGTGGCAAATGTACCGCCAAGTTCACCATTTTTAGCAATGCTAGGTATGGCAAGCAGCGATCCGTTTTATGCTGTAGTAGCAACTCGTTGTGATTGATATAGGAACAGACGCTTCGCATCTATCCTATATCTAACTAAAAGGATAAATTGAACAATTGATTCTTATGTCACGCGCAGCGTGACATAAGAAGTAAAAGGATGAAATGGAATGACTGACGTTTTAGTGATTGGTGGTGGCATTATTGGTTTGGCGACAGCGATCGACCTTTCTCAAAGAGGGGCAAGTGTCACTGTCGTTGAGCGAGATATTTGTGGACGGGGCGCAACTTGGGCGGCGGCCGGGATGCTGGCTCCTGAAGCCGAAAGACTTGAGGGACAACTATTAGATTTTGGGATTCGCAGTCGGAATATGTATCCGCAATGGATTGCGAGCCTGATGCGATTATCAGGTTTAGATTGTGGCTATTGGTGCTGTGGCATGATCGCCCCCGTTCTCGAAGAAAGCGATAACTTGGCGATCGCTTCACATCCGAAATATATTAGCCGTGAAGAATCCTATAAACGCCAATCAGGTCTAGGAGAATCAGTTTTAGGTGCGCTCTGGTTGCCAGAGGATGGACAGGTCAATAATCGTAAACTTGTCCGAGCTTTATTAATTGCGGCGCGATCGCTATCGATCAAAATTCTTGAAGGTGTCACGGTATATCAAATTGTTCGTGATCATCAGCAAGTTATCCACCTTGATACGAGTGTGGGCAACTTGCAAAGCGATCGCTATGTTTTGGCGACAGGAGCATGGACGCGATCGCTTTTGCCATTGCCCGTGAAGCCGATTAAAGGACAAATGCTGTCGGTATTTGATCGCGATCGGCAATTACAGAGAGTCATTTATGCCCCAAGCTGCTATATCGTGCCACGTCAAGATGGCAAGATTGTGATCGGTGCAACCGTTGAAGATAAGGGCTTCGAGCAGGGGCTTACTGCCGCAGGGGTGGCTCAATTACTAAATAGAGCGATTTCCGTTTATCCTGCGATCGCCAATATGCCCATCACTGAAACATGGTGGGGATTCCGTCCTCATGTTCCTAATGAGATTCCCATTTTAGGAACCAGTGATTATGAAAATCTAGTTTTAGCAACAGGTCATTATCGCAATGGAATTCTCTTTGCGCCAATTACGGCTAAGCTAATTTCCGATTTTATGATTGATGGGATTAAAAATTCGATTTTGCAATGAATACATAAATTCCACAGTAATGGCAATTCATGAATTGCCATTACTGTGGAATCTGTGAATTTTCAAAGGTTACACGCTTATATAAATCCTGTAAGCTAATTTCAAAGCTGATGGATTCTAACTTAAGAACTGCATCTTCTCCTAAATATTCAGTCAATATCCATCTACCATCTTTCTGTTTATTGTACTGATCTACAGAATAGCTATTCTGATAAATTAGTATATATTCTGCAAATGATGGAATAGAGCGATACAGTTTAAATTTGTCTGCGCGATCGTATCCCTGAGTAGAGTTAGATAAAATTTCTACAATTAGACAAGGATTAGTAATGGCAGTTTGTTTATCATCTGTGAAAATAGACGATCCTGCAACCACCACCACATCAGGATAGGTATAACGTTTATGGTCTGGCAACCATAAACGCATATCACTCATAAAAGTATCGTACTCCTGTCCATCAATTGATAAAGGGAATAAACGACAAAAATTGAGAGCAATTTTGTTGTGATTTGCGCTTGCTCCTGCCATAGGGATAATTTCTCCGTCCACAAATTCACTTTTAAATTCGGCTTTTTCTTCTAGCTCTAGGTATTCGGCTACGGTGTAGCGCTTGGTTGTTGCAAGTACCATCGGTGATTAGCCTCTCAACTTTGTGATGATTATATCTTAACCAAATAAAGCGGCACGGAGTAACACTTCATTTAGTTTTTATTAAAGTTCTGATCGCAATTTTCGATAACCTGATTCCAAATTGCAAAATGTAGATCTTTATTACGTTGGCGATCGCTTCTTATTTCTAATACTTGAGTACCTTTTGTTTGCAGAGAATTGGTTAATGATTCATGGAATTGTTGCCAATCTTGAATCAGAATATGTTCGCAGTCATAAGCTTTGATAATTGGCGCAAAATCAAGATTGTGGGCAGTACCAAAAAACTCTTCAAAGATATTCTCAAACTTAGAAATTGGCAATAAATTAAAAATACCGCCACCGTCATTATTTAAGAGAATAACTGTTAGGGAAATATTATATTTTTTGGCGGCAAGTAAGCCATTTAAATCATGATAAAAAGCTAAATCACCACAAATCAAAACCATCGGGCGATCGCATCCCCATGCTGCACCGAGCGCACTGGATAGCGTGCCATCAATGCCATTTGCGCCGCGATTGGCTAAAACCGTAATCGGGCGATCGCTATGGAAAAAAGTATCTAAATCGCGAATTGGGGTACTACTTGCCACATAGATATAACTATCTTCAGGGAGGATTTGGGCTAATTTCGCATACACTTTTCCATCAAACAATTCATCGATTTTCGCGAGAGCTTCCGTAATTGTATGTTCGGTAATACTTTCTGCGAGTTCAAAATCTAAGCGCCATTGTTTATCTTGCCAAACAGGTTGAGCATAGTTCTCTAAATAGTTGGCTAACTGTTCACAAAAACTCACAGAATAGACATTCAGAGCCTGCGTAATTCCGTGCGTGGGATCGCTATTGGTGCTACCGACGACAATTTGCTGACAGCCGATATGTCGCTCTAGCCAAAGCATATAGCTTTTGGAAGTGGGCATTGCCCCGAAGCGAATCACGATTTCAGGTGCATGGGTTTTACAAAAATTAGGCGATCGCAAAAAGCTATCGTAATGACTAATTTCATCGTGACGATGTGCGCCTGTGGCTTCAATTAGTAAGGGATAGCCTGTGGCTCTGGCTAATCTCCGCACTGAGCCTAAAAACTCAGGCGGTGCATCATATACGCCGACGACAAGCACACCTTTAGGATGACTAATAATTTGATTGGCAATGGAGGCGATCGCATTGGTATCCAATAAACGCTTTCCTGCAATAATCTGGCTATAGGCGGCTCCCGACGGATTTCCAAATATCGCCTCTGGACTACTGAGTTCTAAATCCTCTGGCACATCATGGAGAACAGGAACTGGTGGCATGGGATCAGCGAAAGGGAAATTAAGATGAACTGCCCCTGCGGGTGTGTCGCCTTTACCGACTGCGATGCTGACAGTGCGGCTAATTAGCGATCGCAAATAACGTAAACGAAAGCCAATAATCTCTGGCGTTCCCACTTCAAAAAAGTAACGAACGTGCTTTCCATAAATATTAATCTGATCAATGGTCTGTCCTGAACCACAATCGCGCATCTCTGGTGGGCGATCGGCGGTCAATACTACGAGTGGAATTCGACTGTAATAAGCCTCAATAATGGCAGGATAATAATTCGCGGCGGCAGTTCCTGATGTACAGAGGAGCGCCACGGGAGACTTCTGTACTTTGGCGACACCAAGCGCAAAAAAGCTACTCGATCGCTCGTCAATATGTACCAAAATCTGGAAGTCAGGACAGCGATCGCGTAATTCCGCAAAAGCAATCACAAGGGGCGTGGATCGTGAACCAGGGGAAATGCACACAGTCCGCACCCCAGATCGATAAAGTTCTTCAGCGACAATGCTTGCCCAGAGAGTATTCCGATTGGTAGTATTCATCGGATTTCAGTTCCATTAGCACTAAAGTGAATACTGTAGCCAAGTTCTGTTAACATTTGTCGCAAGATTGGCAAACTCAGTCCCAACACATTAGTATGACAGCCTTCGATCTTATCGATTAATAAGCCTCCCAACTTCTCTAATGTAAAACATCCCGCGCAACACAGAGGCTCCCCAGAGTCTACATAGCTATCAATTTCCGCGTCAGTAATTTCCGAGAAATGTACTTTAGTTACTCCATAGCGCATCAGCGATCGCTGAGTTTTAGTATCGATTAAACAATGCCCTGTATAGAGTTCGCAATAGTTACCGCGCATCTTTTGCCATGTTGCGATCGCCACTTCCTTAGTTTCAGGCTTGCCATACACCAGTCCATTCAAATACATAATCGAATCGCAACCAATCACCAAAGCATTCTGTCCCGCAAATTCCGCCGCCACTGCCTTCGCCTTACATTGCGCCAAGGTCAGCACTAGGGATGTAGGATCGCTCACCTGAATCGCATCTTCATCAAAGTGGCTAACTTTCACAATTGGTGTAAAGCCAGCATTTTCTAAAATATTTTTGCGTGTGGGGGAAGCAGAAGCAAGGACAAAAATGGGATTTGACATACAGCAAGACTATTCAGAATTATATATTTATCTTCTCATAATCGAGGGTTTTATAGCTACAAGTAGCCCAGTAAAACCTAGAGCTTGTACCGTCCGCTACGCGGTCGGCACAAGCTCTAGGTTTGTTTTTAACTTCTAAAATTAGTAAGTTACAGGCAATGGGCTTAAGCCCATTGTTCAGATAGCTTGGACAAAAGCATATATTCGATAGCTTACAGCAAAACTCGATCAAACCCGCCACAAGAAGGGTCGCAGGGCGAAGCCCCGCAACGGGTTTTATATTTTAATTTGTGGCGGGTTTGAAAACAAATTGCTGTAAGAGCGGCTATATAGAATGATCTTTTCAAGCTCTATATAGAAAGCATTGAATTGAATAGAGATTACGATATAATTAAAAACCATTTGAATTTGTAGATATATTTTTAATAAGGATTGTAAGCTCTGAATAACTTCACTTTTAAATTAGAGTGTCAATGTTGCCACACTGATGCTAGAGTCGGTCAGTTTCATACACCTCATGGAGTTGTGCAGACACCTCGGTTTATGCCTGTTGGCACATTAGCAACTGTAAAAACTGTCACCCCTGCTCAACTCAAAGACTGCAAAGCCGAAATGGTTTTAGCGAATACCTACCACCTCCATCTGCAACCAGGGGAAGATATTGTCGCAGAAGCGGGCGGCTTACATAAATTTATGAATTGGGATGGACCAATCCTCACGGACTCAGGGGGCTTTCAGGTATTTAGCCTTAGTGAAATTCGTTCCATTAATGAAGAGGGTGTCCAGTTCCGATCGCCACGCGATGGCGACATGATTAATCTCACCCCCGAAAAATCCATTCAAATTCAGAACCATCTGGGCGCAGATGTGATCATGGCGTTCGATGAATGCGCTCCCTATCCCGCCACCTACGACGCGATTAAACTTGCGGGTGAACGCACCACACGCTGGTTAGAGCGCTGCATTAAGGCTCATGATCGCGCCGATGTCCAAGCTCTATTTGGCATTGTTCAAGGTGGAGTTTATCTAGATTTGCGCCAAAAATCAGCAAGAGAACTGATCCAATTTGACTTACCAGGCTATGCGATCGGTGGAGTCAGTGTCGGCGAACCTCCCGAACTGATCGAAAAAATTGTCAGAGCCACAACTCCCCTCTTGCCAAATGATAAACCCCGTTACCTCATGGGCGTTGGCACATATAAAGAAATGGCGCAGGCCGTCGCCGCAGGTATCGATCTTTTTGATTGTGTGATTCCCACCCGTCTAGCCAGACACAATGTCGCTCTAGTCAAAGGCGATCGCTGGAATCTCAAAAATCAAAGATTCAAGCGTGATTTTGAAAAGCTTGATGCTGATTGCCCCTGCTATACTTGTCAAAATTTCTCGCGAGCCTATCTCAGTCATTTAGTGCGATCGCAAGAAATTCTTGGCTATACCTTGTTGTCTATCCACAACATTACCGAATTAATTAGATTTACGCAGAACATGAGGCAAGCAATTATCAACAATAGCTTTGTTAAGGAATTCGGACATTATCTAACAGGCGATCATAATTCTCTAGATTTAGCCAAATAAATACTAAAATCCATCAAAAAACCTGCCCCATCTATCAATTTAAACAGATTAAACGGATACCAAATATGCTGCGTTTATTACTTTATCTATCCCTATGGTTTGGTTCGATGGGGTTAGCCATATTTTCTAGCCAAAACATTTATCTGGTCACAGTTAAATTTATCTACCTTGAATCCATCAAATTACCATTGGGACTTGTACTGGTCTTTTGTGCTGGCTTAGGGGCGATCGCCATGACTTTACTAATGGAGTTTTCGCGAAAATCTTTCCAATTTTCAGTTCCTAATATTCCTCAATTTACTAATTCAGGAACCAAAACAACCTTCTCGAAAAATTCAACAGAATCTCAAAAAACAACCTCTAAAATTCCATTTAATAATTCATCTACAAATAAAAAATCAAATACTAAAGATGACTTTGAATCCGATTGGGATGATGATTGGGAATGAAATGTATTGAGCAATACATTTGTCTGTATCTAGTTTTGTTAGGTTTCAACTAGATACGATGTTGTCTCCGTGAACAAATTAAATAGACCTAAAAACCTAAATTAATCTGTCCACCTATGACGAAGAATCTTTAATTTGGTGTGATGGCATGAAAAAAATCAGTAATCTCTCAGTTCTTTTAGGTCTGAGCGTTTTAGCCGCAGCTACAGGCGCACAGGCCGAGAGTCAAAGTTCGTCTCAAGTTCTTTCTCAAACGTCTCCCACTCCCCTACTACAGTCATCTCTACCCACAACAGAGATCAAGCCGAATGAATCGCAAACTATTCGGGCAATCAATACCGAATTGAATAATTCCAAAAAATCTGAAGTAGCTCAAAACGTTACTTCAGTATCTCAACTAAGTGACGTAAAGCCTACAGATTGGGCTTTTACAGCATTACAGTCTCTAGTTGAGCGCTATGGATGTATTGCAGGATATCCCGATCGCACCTTTCGTGGCAAACAAGCAACTAGCCG
>DCSN01000032.1:0-12446 GCA_002325645.1 Pseudanabaena sp. UBA1465 | reverse complement strand
CGTGTTGATGCTCTTGACGCTAAGACCGCTAAGCTAGAAGCACAGCAGTTCTCCACTACTACCAAGCTCAGTGGCTTGGCATTCTTTAATTTAACGGGTGCTACGGCTAATCGTGCTGTTAGTTCCAACAGTGGCGTAGGTAATGCCGTTGCCACACAGAACAATCCGAACTTGACTCTCAGTGGTTTGGTTTGGTTAACCTTAAATACATCTTTCACTGGTAAAGATAGCTTAGTTACCCAACTTGCCGTTGGTAATGGAACCTCTCCTGCTAACATCTTTACAGATCCAAATGTTGCTAACGGAAGTGTAGCAACAGGTGCTGCTTCCACAGGTTTCTTCAATACCGCAGGTACTCCATTTACCGATCAAACTTCGGGACCTAATGCCAACCAGTTTGTTCTCCGTGAATTGTCCTATCAGTTCCCGATCTTTGAGACAGCTAGTCTAGTTGTTGGTCCTCGCGTCAACTTCTATAAGTATTTTGATGGAAACCGCTTTATCTATCCTTGGAATACTACGTTTAACTCTATCAATAGCACCGTTTTAACCGATGCAAAACGTGGAGCAGGTGCGATTTTCCTAACACCTTTGGGTAAACAGTTTGATTTCAAAGTTGGCTTCTTAGCCGAAAGTAATGAATTCCTTGGTGGAGCTCGAACTGCTGCTGACCCTGGGCAAGGTATATTTGGCGGCAACAATGCCTTAACTGCCGAGCTTGGTTACAAACCTAGTGATGCCTTTAAATTGCGTTTGATCTACAGCCGTACCAACCTTAGAAACAATAATGGTTGTGTAGGTGGTGCTGGAGCGCAACCTTCCCTTAATGGAATCGCCTGTGGTGTAGTCACTGGCGGATTTGGTTCATTAGTCAATGGACAATCTGATGTGTTTGTCGCTAACTTTGATTGGTTACTTAGCAAGGGATTTGGCTTGTTTGGTCGCTATGGTTATAGTTCTACCAATCTTAATCAAGTTGGCGGATCTGTTGGTAGTGTATCAACTCAGACCTTCCAAGTTGGGGCAGCATTCCCAGATTTATTCAAGGAAGGCGCTCAAGCTATGCTCTCTTTCTCGATGCCCTATAAGTTTACAGATGGCAACAACTTGCTAGTTTCTGGCAAGGGTGATGGTGGAACACAGTACGATCTAGAGCTATCTTATATCTATCCTATTAGTAAGAACATTTCTCTAGTTCCTTCTCTCTATGCCATTTTCAATCCTAACAACTTTAGCAGCAACCCAACTATCTTTGTTGGTAACTTACAAGCTGTATTTAGTTTCTAAACAAGAGGGTTAATTCTCTCGTATAACTGTAACAAAACTTTTAAAGTGCTACGAGGTAACACTTTAAAAGTTTTGTTACTTCGATCCTCAGAACACTCAATCTTTGAAAGGTGTGAAGGCATGAGTCCAATTTATATTCCTCGTCGTCAGTTTATTCGAGGCGCGATCGCTACAGCCGCTTTTGGAGCAACTTCTCAACTTTGGGTGGGTTGCACCGAGCAATCTCCTACGAATACAGCCAATACAGGATCTCCGAATACAGCAGGTTCGCCTACGGCAGCATTATTAACTATTGGGTTTATCTATGTGGGACCTAAGGATGATTTTGGCTACAGTCAAGCGCACTATGAAGGTGAACAGGCGATCGCCAAGTTGCCCAGTATCAAAACTGTGAGTGAAGCTAGTGTTGCGGAAACTGCGACCGTGCAGGAAACGATGCTAAGCATGATTAATCAAGATAAAGTTTCGGCGCTATTTCCGACATCCTTTGGTTATTTTGATCCCCATATTTTGAAGGTTGCCGCAGATAATCCTAAGGTGCAGTTCTTCCATTGTGGTGGTATGTACACCGAAGGTAAACATCCGAAGAACATTGGTAGCTATTATGGCTACATTGATGAAGCAGAATATATTGCAGGTGTGGTTGCAGGGCTAACTAGCAAATCGGGCAAATTAGGATTTGTAGCTGCAAAACCAATTCCACAAGTAGTTCGCAATATTAATAGCTACACTCTTGGCGCTCGTAGTGTCAATCCTAAGGCGACAGTGCAAGTTATTTTTACGGGTGATTGGTCAGTTCCTGTGAAGGAAGCAGAAGCTGCGAATAGCATGGTGGATCAAGGTGTAGATGTATTGACCTGTCATGTGGACAGCCCCAAGGTGGTAATGGAAACTGCGGAGAAACGCAAGATTTTCTGTACTGGTTATCATGCCAATCAGTCCAAGCTTGCTCCTAATGGTTATCTAACAGGTGCAGAATGGGATTGGACTAGCGTATATACTCAATACATGGAATGGTTGAAGGCAGGTAAGTCAGTTACAGATGGAGGTATTCCCCATCTATTGCGTGGTGGGCTAAAGGAGAAGTTCTGTAAAGTCTCACCTTTTGGTAGTGCTGTTAGCGCGGCAACGAAGAAAGAAGCAGAGACGGTAATGGCTAAATTTATGGATGGTAGCATGGTGATCTATGCTGGTGAGATGAAAGATAACAATGGTAAGGTTGTGATTGCCAAGGGCAAAGAATACAAGCAAACAGATCTTGATCTGGAAAAGATGGATTGGTTTGTAGAAGGAGTTATCGGTAGCGTGAAGAGCTAAATCCAATCATACAAAGAAGAAGCGCAATGCGTTTCTTCTTTGTATGATCGCATATCAACCATTGCAAAACAGCTATAAGCATATGATCAATTTACGCGATCGCTGGCGTTCCACCTCTGAGAATATTTTCATTCCGATTGGAGCAGTCATTGCTTCTTTAGTTGTCTTTGGGATTTTCTGTGCTATGCAGGGCAAGAATCCATTGGCAATTTATGGAACGATCTATCAATCGGCATTTGGTAATAGTTTCTCTTGGCAAGGTACTTTAATTCGGTCGGCTCCCCTGATGCTGACATCGCTCTGTACCGCTTTACCTGCAATGTTAGGCTTAACAATTATTGGTAATGAAGGTGCGCTGATTGTCGGTGGTTTAGGAGCGATCGCCATGGGTTTGGCAGTAGCCTCATTGCCGCCAGTAATGGTACAGATGGCGATGGCAATGGCAGGGCTGATTGCAGGTGGACTTTGGATTATGTTTGTGGGCGCGATTAAGTATTATCGAGGTGTCAACGAAACCATTAGTAGTTTGTTGATGAACTACATTGCGATCGCATTGCTAAATACCCTAGTTGAAGGTGTGATGCGCGATCCTTCCAGTTTAAATAAGCCATCCAGTTTCCCTTTGACGGCGGTAAATATGCTGCAAAGTATTCCTAATTCGCGGGTGCATTATGGATTAATTTATGGATTAGTTGCCTGCGCGATCGCCTATTTCCTAATTCAGCGCACCACCTTTGGCTTCGCAGTTCGCACCGTTGGCGGCAATATCCGCGCTGCCAAAATTGCAGGTTTACCCGTCGGCAAACTCACTTTAATCGTCACCTTTTTGGGCGGTTCCTGTGCAGGTTTAGCGGGAATGGTGGAGGTTGCCGCGATTCATGGCAGCGCGAATGCTTCCCTCAATGCTGATTATGGATATAGCGGTATTCTGGTTGCCTTTATCGCTCGCCAAAATCCCCTTGTGGCAGTACTAGTTGCCGTATTAATGGGCGGTATTCTTTCGAGTGGTAGCGCCCTCCAGCGATCGTTTGGATTACCCGATGCCACAGTCCTGCTATTCCAAGGCATCGTCTTCCTCGCAATTCTGT
Organism: Pseudanabaena sp. UBA1465; assembly: GCA_002325645.1. Taxonomy (GTDB): domain Bacteria; phylum Cyanobacteriota; class Cyanobacteriia; order Pseudanabaenales; family Pseudanabaenaceae; genus Pseudanabaena. The sequence continues at coordinate 8,754 of DCSN01000032.1, read as the reverse complement.
TTAGTGAATCTCTGTATGGACGGTTAGACTTCTTTAAAGATCGCGAACCTGAAGTAAAAATTGATGCTTCTGCAAGTGCGGTTTAAGAACTTACAAGAAAATAAAGAGCCGATTGTTTGTGGCGCGGCGTAGCCGCACCACAAACAATCGGGTTCTTTATTGGTTTAGATAATTTGTATTTGGCTGGAAATAAAAAACTATGACAGACGATACACTTGGTTGGATGAGCGTGCCTCTGGCAATTCTTGCAGGGACATTTCGTGGTAGCGCTCCATTTCTCTTTGTGAGCTTGGGTGAATGTCTTACCGAAAAAGCTGGCAAAATTAATCTCGGTCTGGAAGGAACCTTGCTCACAGGAGCGATGACCGCCTATGCAGTTTCCTACTTGACCAAATCGCCTTGGCTGGGTGTACTTGCCGCAGGGATAGCTGGCGTGGGATTAGGATTGATCCATGCTTGGTTATCGCAACGTCCGAGGGTGAGTGATATCGCTGTGGGTATCGCGATGATTATTTTTGGTAGTGGAATTGCCTTCTTCTTTGGCAAGGCTTTTATCCAACCGAAAGCAATTCCTTTACCTGTGTTTGAGTTAGGCAATTGGAGCAGCTATCCACAGGTGCAAGACGCTCTAAAAATTAGTCCTTTATTACTAATCGGCATGGCGATCGCGCCTTTGATGCAGTGGTTCTTTAGCTCGACCCGTTGGGGCTTGTATGTGCGAGCAGTGGGTGATAGTCCTAGTGCTGCAAGGGCAATGGGAATTTCGGTGGTCGGTGTGCGGACTTGGGCGATCGTGGCGGGTAGTTTCTTAGCAGGAGTTGGCGGCGCAAGTTTATCGCTGTATTACCCTGGGCTATGGTCGGAACGCATCTCTAGCGGACAGGGTTTAATGGCGGTGGCCCTCGTCATTTTTGCGCGATGGCAACCAATTCATTGTCTATGGGCGGCGTTGTTATTTGGTGGCGCACAGGCGATCGGTCCGTCTTTACAGGCTGTTGGCATTAGCTCCTATCGTTACCTGTTTAATGCTGCGCCCTACATCATGACGCTAATCATTACGATCATTACCTGTTCGCCGCGTAGAACCTTAACTGGTTCACCAGGGGCTTTAGGAACCAATGAATAAAAAAGCGGCGCTAAGCGCCGCTTTTTTATTTCTGTTCAAATTTCTATAGGTTAAAAAACAAACCTAGTAAAGTTTTTTAAAACTAAAAATGGCTACGCCATTTTTGGTTTTGGTATAAAGTATCTATTCTGATATGTAGATGCTTTGGTAAATGCTTTAACTATGGGAAATCAACGACCGATCGCGGTGGACTTGTTTGCGGGTGTGGGTGGAATGACCTTGGGCTTTGAGCAAGCGGGATTTGATGTACTTGCGGCTGTAGAAATTGATCCAATCCATTGCGCTACCCATGAATATAATTTCCCGATGTGGACAGCAATTTGCGCCAGTGTCACGAATATATCAGGGACTGAAATTCGTGAAAAATCAAAAATAGGCGATCGCGAAGTGGATATTGTATTTGGTGGTCCACCCTGCCAAGGTTTTTCGATGATGGGGAAACGCGCCTTTGATGATCCCCGCAATCAGCTAGTTTCACATTTTATGCGTTTAGTCAAAGAACTAAATGCTAAATATTTTGTGATGGAAAATGTCAAAGGTCTGACGTTAGGCAATCATCGACAATTTTTAGATGAAGTCATCGAGAGCTTTAAGGAAAATGGCTATGACATTCTTAGTCCTTACCAAGTGCTTGATGCTTCTCATTTTGGTGTACCCCAGCACCGTGAAAGATTATTTCTGATCGGCTGTCGTCAAGGGTTACAACTTCCCACTTATCCATCACCGATTACCAAACCCGCCAAAGCCAAACGTATTTCTCAAAATCTTGTTGATTTGCCCGATAGTCCGACCGTAAAAGAGGCGATCGCCGATTTGCCAGATGTGACTAAACATAAGGAATTAAGCGATCGCGATTGGTGTGTAGCTACCTATCGAAAACCGAAAAGCCTCTACAGTGAGTATTTACGCAATTTAAAATCCGATCCCCATAATCTCGCCTATCCCCGCAAATACGATGCTAAGTTGTTGACTTCAAGCATTGGTACTGTGCATGGCGAAACCTCGATCGCCCGTTTTCGCACCACAGCCAATGGAGAAGTTGAGAAAATTAGCAGATTTTTAAAACTCGATCCTGATGGTATCTGTAACACGCTCAGGGCTGGCACTCCCAGCAATCGTGGTGCATTTACCGCCCCCCGCCCAATTCATCCCGAACAACCGCGTTGTATCACCGTCCGCGAGGCTGCCAGATTACATTCCTATCCTGACTGGTTTCGTTTTCACAGCACAAAATGGCATGGATTCCGCCAAATTGGTAATTCAGTCCCGCCATTACTAGCCAGAGCCGTCGCTGCTCAACTAATTGAAGTGTTAGGCGTAGAGCTAAGTACACCATCTGAAGAAATTATTCTAAAAAATTCTGATGTGTTACAAATTAAAATGGTAGCCGCCGCCGAAAAATTTGGTGTTGATGCTCATGTCATCGAATCCCGAATTAAAAGAAATCTTTTAGTTAATCCCACCACAGCGCCACAGCTTTGTTAATGGCAAGCGATCGCTTTAATAGCTCAAATCCATAGTCCTCATCGTTAAAATCAATATCTTTGATCAAGGCTTGGATATTTTTAGCAACATCCTGATCAAACTCTTCCATCACCGCGATCGCCTCCGCAAAACAGCCAAAATGTTGATCGATAGTATCGGGACAGAACTCATAGATCTCGATCGCTAGTTCATTTAAATCTTCAGGAAGCTCCTTAAAAATCACTGTCACAGCATCAAATTCCACCTCACTGAGTTCAATTCCATACTGAGTATCCCAATACTGAAATTGCTCAATCAAATCGTCAGTACTCAGATCATAATTATCGCCATTTGTACCGACATCTCTTAACTGTTGATATTTATCCATAGATTTATCCAATTCAAAGTTAATAGGAACAGCGATTCGCGCCTCCCGTATTAGGTTCTAAGCCAGCGTGTTGTGCCATCTTTTTGATCAACTAGGGTAATCCCTAACGCTTTCAATTCATCACGAATGCGATCGCCCTCTTGATAATTTTTCGCCTTCTTCGCCTCAATCCGTTGTTGAATTAAAGCTTCAATTTGGGATTCAGTGATACTATCAGAAGCGACTTGGCGATCGCGAATATCTGCCACAAAACCTAATACATTAGTCATGTAACTGAGGGCTTGCCATTCTTGAAATAGAACTTCCGCACTAGTTTCTGATTTGCCTGAATATACCAATGTATTACGCTCTGCGCGTAATTTCTTAGCTAATTCAAATACATAGGACAAAGCTACAGAAGTATTAAAATCATCATCCATAGCCTCTTCAAAACCAGCGATCGCATCTATAACTTCCTGTCGAGATGGAACTTCTAGATTTTGCCAACCAAGTTTTGTACCAAAATCTAGAGCAAACAACATGCTTTCGCGAATGGTTTCCCATCCCTTTGTAGCAGCATTAATCGCCTCTTCCGTAAAATCTATCGGTTGACGATATTGGGCTTGGAGGGTGAATAAACGGATTGCCATTGGATCGAAATAGCTTAATAAATCACGAATCGTTTTGAAATTATGCAGTGATTTCGACATCTTCTCACCGTCAATATTTACAAAACCATTGTGCATCCAATATTGGGCTAAAGGCTTATGAAAAGCAGCTTCCGACTGAGCAATTTCATTCTCATGGTGAGGAAATTGTAAATCTATCCCGCCCGCATGAATATCAATGGTATCGCCTAAACGCGATCGCACCATTGCCGAGCATTCAATATGCCACCCTGGGCGACCGTTGCCCCAAGGCGATTCCCAAAAGGGTTCATTAGGTTTAGCGGTTTTCCAGAGGGCAAAGTCAAAGGGATAGCGCTTGTGGGGTTCATGCTCATCAACCCGACCACTTGCCCCTGCTTGCATATCTTCCAGTTTTCGTCCCGACAACTTCCCATAGTTTGGAAACTTCTGCACTGCATAATAAACATCCCCACCTGAAGCATAGGCATAGTCTTGATCGATTAACTTCTGAATCAGTTCAATAATTTCGGGGATTGTCTCCGTAGCACGCGGATAGTCATCAGCCTTAGCAATGTTTAGCCTTGCCATATCTTGATCATAGGCGGCGATGTATTGATTAGCGATCGCCTCCATAGTTGTTTCCCTTTCCAAGGCTCGTTTCAGAATCTTGTCATCAATATCTGTAATATTCTGAACAAACTGAACTTGATATTTTGTCGCGAGATAGCGCCGAACCATGTCCCAAGCCATATAGGCTCTAGCATGACCCAAATGGCAATAATCATAGACTGTTACACCACAAACATACATTTTCACAATTCCCGCTTCGAGGGGAATAAAGTCTTCTTTGCGTCTGGTGAGCGTGTTGTAAATGCGAATGGTCATGAATTTGGGTGTTTTTTAGTTGTCTAAACATAGGTTATCCAAGAAACCATTTAAGAATTACTTTTTAGTAGTAAACGTTCTAAGGGATCCCCCTCAATCCCCCTTAAAAAGGGGGAGGAATTAAATTCTCCCCCCTTTTTAAGGGGGGCTGGGGGGGATCTAAGGCAATTTTTAAATAGATTCTAAAACTTAGGCACATAGGCGCGAAGCAATTATACAGCAAAGCCATAAAGTGTTGGCGCAAAACCTAGGCTATACGCCGACCTTTATTTGCCGCGCAAAACGCAGCATATTACTAACTCTTTATTGCTAACATCAGGTTTTATAGTGATTAGTAGTTCCCCACAGTCAGTAAACTAGAAAGCATCTGTCTAGAATTTGGGAGCAAGCGATCATGCCTAATAATAAACCGCGTGATGTCCAAGTAATTTATATCGCTGACGAAACCTATGCTCTACGATCGCGCAGTTGGAATCGCCTCCGTTTTGAAATTGAATATGCTCTGGAAAAGGGAACTACAGCAAACTCATTCCTCATTCAAGGCAATTTGCAAGCCTTGATCGATCCGCCTGGCGGGACATTTACAGAAATTTATCTAGATGAATTACGCAAACGGGTCAACATTCTCGATATTAGTTATGTAATTCTTGGTCATGTCAACCAAAACCGCATCGAGACCCTCAAGGCTTTGCTAGAGATTAATAATCGCCTTACCTTTGTCTGCACAAACCCTGCGGCGATCGCCTTACGTCAAAATCTAGAGGAAACCTATGGCGATCGGCTCAAAATCCAAGTGGTGCGCGGTGAAGAAGTTCTCGATCTGGGCAAAGGTCATGTTCTCAAATTTATTCCTACCTCGACACCTCGTCATCCCGATCAGCTTTGCACCTACGACTCCAAAACCCAGATTTTATATACTGATAAATTTTTTGGCGCTCATGTTTGCGGTGATCAAGTATTTGACGAAGGCTGGAGCCAACTGCTAGGCGATCGCCGCTATTACTTTGATAGCACCATGGCAAACCAAGTCCGTCAGGTGGAATCGGCTCTCGACAAACTAATCGATATTCCTGTTAGTTTCTATGCCCCTGGGCATGGTCCTATGGTGCGCTACGGAGCGCACGAATTATTAAAGCTCTATCGTCAATGGAGTGAAAGCCAAAAGCAACAAAATATTTCCGTCGCTCTACTATTCGCCTCCGCCTATGGAAACACCACCACGATCGCCAATGCACTGGCGCGGGGCATCACCAAAGCAGGGGTGTCCGTTGAGTTGATTAATTGCGAAAGTGCGGAACCAGAGGAAATTAAGGCGGCGATCGAAAAATCATCGGGATTCTTGATCGGTTCGCCCACCCTAGGCGGACATTTACCCACCCAAGTCCAAACTGCCTTAGGAATCGTGCTATCTACTGCCACCAAGAGCTATCAAGCGGGTGTATTTGGTTCCTACGGATGGAGTGGTGAAGCAGTGGATATTATTTCTGGAAAACTTAAGGATGCGGGTTATACCCTCGCCTTTGAACCAATTCGGATCAAATTTACGCCCACGGAAGCAACTTTACGGGTTTGCGAAGAAACAGGGACAGACTTTGCTCAAGCCCTTAAACGCGCCAAAAAAGTTCGCACCACCTTAAATCCAGGTAGTACCGTTGAGCAAGCTGTGGGTCGGATTGTTGGTTCGCTCTGCGTCTTGACCGTAAAGCGTGGTGAAATCTCTACGGCGATGCTTGCCTCATGGGTATCACAAGCCACTTTTAATCCCCCTGGAATTACTGTTGCTGTTGCCAAGGATCGGGCGATCGAGTCCTATCTGTATGAGGGCGATCGCTTTGTCTTAAATATCCTCGAACAGGGCAAACAAGTCCGCAAACACTTCATGAAAAAATTTGCCCCAGGGGAAGATCGCTTCATTGATGTCCAGTCTGAAGAAACAATTGGTGGATTGATCCTCAGCGAAGGTTTAGCCTATCTAGAATGCCGAGTCGCGCAACGGATGGAATGTGGCGATCATTGGTTAATTTATGCGATCATTGAAAATGGCAAACTCTTGCAATCTAACGGTTTAACCGCAGTTCATCATCGTAAAACAGCTAGTAATTATTAAAAAGACAGGCGGCGCAATGCGCCGCCTGTCTTGCCTTTTTAGAAAAGCTCACGCCGTAGGCGGGAGTTTTTTAGTGAATTGGCAACAGTACTTCAAATTCAGTGCCAATCGTGACATCACCTTGATGATTAAGATAAGGCGATCGCAATACGATTTTGCCATTGTGCTGTTGGGTAATAATTTGATGGCAAATTGCTAAACCTAAGCCAGTACCCTTAGATTGACCCTTAGTCGTAAAGAAATTATCAAAAATCCGATCCTGAATTTCTTTGGGAATGCCAATACCATTGTCCGAAATCTTGATGGATACCCAGTTGCGATTATCGATTTCGGCGATCGCGGCGGAAATCATCACTAAAGGCTGCCATGCAACGCTAGACAGAGTTTGAACATTGCTTGAACTCAAACCATCTTCACCTCGATAAATAGCCTGATCGCGTTGCTTGACTAACTCAGGATTAGAGAGCAAATCTACTAAGGCATCCAGAGAATTACTAATCAAGTTCATAAACACCTGAACTACGCGATCGCTATATCCATTGACTTTAGGAAGATTAATGTAATTCTTCACGATCTGGACATTTCTAACTCGACCACTGAGAATCGTCAAGCTACTATCTACACATTCCAGCAAATCAAGCGGCTCTGGGTTAGCATGATCTTGCATGTGCGATAGCCCTTGCAGGGTATCCACTAAGCGCCGCAGATATTTTGATCCAGATTGAATACTTCGTACCACCTGCGGTAAATCTGAACGGACAAAATCCCAATCAACTTGTTCTAAGGTTTCGCTAATAACTGGAGATGATGTTCCATATTCCTTCTCGTAAACCCTCAAAATCTGCATCACCCCTTCAATGTAAGTCAAGAGGCACTCAGTATTACCATAAATTGCCGATACAGGATTCCGAATATCATGGGATACTTCAGCCACAATCTGCCCCAAACTTGCCATTTTCTCAGTTTGGAACATAGTAGATTGAGTCTGCTCCCGCAATAGCTTGGTTGCTAGTTCATGGATATGAGACTGGGCTTGTAAAAGGTCATGAATATCCAATATAGAGTAAATATCGCCTTCTAGATGCACAACCACAGGCTCATAAATTTCATCACTAGTCCGTCCGAGAGCCATCTGCGATGCCATCACAATGGGCGTATTGCCATGTAATTGCAAAATTTCTGATTGTGTTTGCTCATAAAGAACTCTCAAGGGGCGTTTAGTAAATAACTCAATTGCATAGGGGCGGCTTAGACATTCAAGAAACCTGCGGCGGGACAGCATTCCGATATATTTGCCTTGATCGTAGAGGATGAGTGCTGGCAAAAGTGGATTATCTTGAAAAAACTTACGAGCGATCGCCCCAGTCTGCTCTAAATCAATCTGAAGTTCATAGAGATTGAGTGCAGATACAGTCGAATCTAGAGCTAATTGATTTTTGGTATCTTCTACCGACAAATTATCCTTTGATGGTGTTTCAGGTTCACTTGTCATCACCATCAAAGGAATCATTGCCATTTTACGCGCTAATTCTTCAGTTGCGGTTTGCCTAATATTTTTACCTTGAACAGTTCCGCGATCTGGCTGATACTGTTGCCACTTTAGACCGTTGATCGCAGTTTGTAATTCGTCCGCCTTAATTTCTAGCTGTAAAGCCTGTGCGGCAACCGAAAAGGCAGCATTAAAGTTATCTACGGATATTTTTGGCAGTAGGTCAATTGCGCCACGACGGGTCGCCCAGCGTTTTTCTACTTCTTTAATTTGGACTTGTCGAGGGTTTACGAGCAGAACTTTTACTTGAGGGGCATGATCGGCACACCATTTACATAGTTCGGTAGCCAATAAAGAGGTTCCGCCTACATGTCTCACGCCAATATCAGAAATGATCAGATCTGGCAAACTTTGCTGGGCTTGATGCTTTTGATCAAGTACTTTAATTAAATCTTGGGATTCAGGTGCTGCCCACACTTCAATCTGGTGAGACGACAAGGATTTGTGCCATATCAACGATTGCTCCTCTGACAACTGAGCAAGTAATACTGATTTAACCAAGCTGCCCCCTATAGTAAAAATATATTTAGATTTATTAACAGTATGCTAAGGGCTGACAAGATATAGACACAAGCAAAAAGAGATAATCTAAACTTAACCAAAAGTTAATATGTGGCAATAGCTAAG
>DCSN01000115.1 GCA_002325645.1 Pseudanabaena sp. UBA1465 | reverse complement strand
AAAGGTGATCCAGAACTCCATGCCGACGAGATCATTCGAGGTTATGAGAAGTTGGGATTAACTGCCCTAATTGGAATGGGCGGGGATGGTAGTATCGAAATTTTAGAAAATTTAGCTCAAAAAGCAGCCAAACAAGGCAAAGCTTGGAATTGGGTCGCCGTCCCCAAAACCATAGATAATGACATCCCTTTTACCGAAGCATCCGTCGGATTTGATACCGCAGTAAATCGCGTTACCCAAGCACTTTACGATCTAACGTTCACTGCTGCTAGTCACGATCGCGTCATGTTAGTGCAGGTGATGGGAAGAGATGCTGGTTATTTAGCCTTGGAAGCAGGAATTGCGGGTGGCGCAGATGCCATTCTCATTCCCGAACTAACTCCCATTTTGGATGAATTTGTAGTGCAAGGAATCTGCCATCACATAGCTAAATTGCACAAGCATGGACGCAGGTTTGCTCTTGTGGTGGTGGCGGAAGGAGTCAAAAATCATCTCGGTCAAAAGGAACATTACATCGGTGACTATTTGGCGCAGCGCATTAAAGATTGCAGTAGCCAGTCTAACAATACCGATTTGCCAGATTCCTTGAGCCTTCCCACCCTAGATACTCGCGTCACCTTACTCGGACACTTACAGAGAGGCGGAAATCCAACTTCGACCGATCGACTCCTGGCTACTGCTTTTGGACGGGAAGCCGTAAATTTAATAGCAAACGGCAACTACAACCAGATGGTAATTTGGCAAAATGGCAGGGTTAGCAGCGTTCCGATCAGCCTGGTGATCGAGCAAATTAAAAAAGGTCGCAGAGAGAAGAAAGCACCTTCGCGCGTTGATCCTCAAAGTTTTTTGGTGCGAACCGCGCGCGACATCGGAATCTATGTGGGAGAAGCAAGCATTGACGATCAGTAGGTAAACAGCGATCGCTAGTAGATTTTATCCGATCGCTTGATACCTCTAAAAGTAGTTTTTTAGACTGAGACTTTCTGCCAGTAAATGTCGGTGAAAAACCCGACAACTGGCAACCTTCGGGTAAACGAATCAAACGAGTTTGTACCGATCTAACACTGGATTATTAATCAATGCAGATGCTAAGGTTGCGGCCAAAATCATCAGTCTAAATAATTGAGCGATTGGGGAGTGGGTAATATACAAACCCTTTAAGAATCAAACTTTGGGCGGATTCATTCCCCAAAATTTGTCCTCAAGCATCCCCGCGTATGCGAGACCGGGGACTGTCAAAAATATATATAGCAATCCTAAATCATTTGTAAATTTCTTACTCCCTCTCCTTAGTAAGGGGAGGGTTGGGGTGGGGTAAAAATATTTACGACTCATTTAGGATTGCTATAATTGAGTTCAAAGGTCACGCGCATCTACTCAGGAGTCTTTGATCTATGATTAGCCCAACTTTAGAACTTAGTGTTAAACCGTTGCATCTATCTAGTCCACAAGTCTTGCTATCGACTCTGCAAGAACTTCGACAGACTGTTGAAAGCGAAGGACAAGCCACCTTTAGCCAATGGCGATCGCACATTCATCGCTCCGAGTTTCTTTCTAGTGCTTTGAATTTAGCTCAGTATCTAGCATTACGGCAGCATGATCTACGGGACCTCCAAGCCGCTCTAATGCCTTGGGGCTTATCGTCGTTAGGACGGATTGAAGCGCGGGTAATGCCCAATCTCGATGCCGTTATTGCCACTCTGGAAGTCATTTGCGGCAAAGACTCTGACGGGGTGCTCCACCGCCCTGCGATCGAGTCCTTTTTTGAGGGGAATCGTTTACTGCGAAAGCACACCGAGGAATTATTCGGGCCAACCTTGACTCATCGCCAGGTCAGAATTATGGTAACATTACCTACCGAAGCTGCCACTGACTATGGATTAGTGCGAGAACTTGTCCGACGGGGTGCTAACTGCTTGCGAATTAACTGCGCCCACGATACCACCGAGGAATGGAAGCAGATGATTGATCATGTTCGTCGAGCGGAACAGGAACTCGGAACCTGTTGTAAAGTGATGATGGACTTAGGAGGCCCCAAAATCCGCACGGGATTGGTACTTGCGCCTCTGGATCAAAAACGGGTGTTTCGAGGCGATCGGATCTTGCTGTCGCGGTGCGTACCTGAACTCGGAAGTGAAGTAGAGTCAGGTGAGGCAATCCCATCACCTGTAGACAATTTCCAATTTTGCTGTACGGTTCCCGAAATTCTCGATTTATTAGTAGTTGACGCACCCCTGTATATTGATGATGGCAAGATACGGACTCGCGTGATTGACACTCAATTCCCATTACCAGATGGGCAACTAGGACTGTTATTGCAAGTTACTCATGCTAGCCCAAAAGGGGTCAAACTTCGACCCGAAAAGGGGTTAAATTTTCCGAACACAATCTTGCCACTTAGTCCCCTGACTGCGAAAGATTTATGTTACCTGGATTTTGTCGCCATTCACGCAGATATTATTGGTTACTCTTTTGTGCAGCGAGCGGCCGATATTGAGTTACTTCAACAAGAGTTGAATCGCCGTTTAGGAGGACGTTTAACCAGTCCGGCGATCGTGGCAAAGATTGAAACTTCGATCGCGGTTTGTAATCTGCCAGAATTAATCATTCATGCGGCGGGTAAACAATCATTTGGCGTGATGATTGCCAGAGGCGACTTAGCCGTTGAAATCGGATACCAACGATTGATCGAGATTCAAGAAGAAATTCTCTGGCTTTGCGAAGCAGCTCATGTTCCTGTAATCTGGGCAACGCAAGTGTTAGAAAGCTTGGTCAAAGATGGAGCACCTTCACGGGGAGAGATGACGGATGCAGCAATGGCTGAACGCGCCGAGTGCGTCATGTTAAATAAAGGCCCGTTTATTGCTGAAGCCATCACCATTCTGGATGATGTCCTGACTCGGATGGAAGCCCACCAGTCGAAAAAAACACCCCAGTTGCGAGCATTGCATTCTTGGTAAACCGATCCATTCAACATTACTTAAAGAGCTCAAAAAATTGGCTAATTCTAATTTCGGATCGATTCTTGTCATTGGCTATGGCAACTCTCTTAGAAGCGATGACGGTGCTGGGTGTCGGGTGGCAGATATTGTGGCTAGCTGGGATTTGCCCTATGTGCGATCGCTAACAGTGCATCAACTCACGCCGGAATTGGCTGAGCCGATCGCCCAATCTGATCTGACAATTTTTGTCGATGCTTGTGTTAGTAATAATGTTAGTGATTTTGGTAGTAAGATGGCGCAATCAAAGCCGACAATGCAAGTACAGAAAATTTTG
>DCSN01000069.1 GCA_002325645.1 Pseudanabaena sp. UBA1465 | reverse complement strand
CAGCGACGGAAATTAATCGAAGCAGGTAACAACATCGTACAATTAGGTTACGAGACAGCGACACCGTTAGAAACAGTTTTAGACCGCGCCGAACAACAAATTTTCAGCATAACTCAAGAACGTCCTCAACAAGACTTAGTGTCGATCGGCGAAACCCTAAACCAGACATTTCAAGACCTCGAAAATCGCAATGAAGGCCTAACACTCCCCGGTATTCCCTGCGGTTTTTATGACTTAGATGCAATGACAGGAGGCTTTCAGCGATCGGATTTAATCATCGTTGCGGCTAGACCGGCAATGGGGAAGTGCTGTACAGATGAGTCCGTTATACTACAAAGCGATGGCAGCCTTGTTACCATTGAAGAAATCTATCAAAAACGTCAAGCTGAATTACTAACATTAGGAGAAGATTGGCAATTTCACCTAACTAGACCATCAGATTTTATAGATGATGGAATCAAGCCTGTATTTCGGGTAACAACAAGACTGGGACGTTTTATAGAAACTACAATTACACACCCATTTTTAACAATTAAGGGATGGCGGCAGTTGGCCCAAATACAAGCAGGCGATAAAATTGCTGTCCCCCGCAGGATGAATGTTTTTGGTAAAGAAACCATCCGCGACTGTGAAGTCAAGTTATTGGCTTATCTAATTGGCGATGGGTGTTTGACACGCAGCGCGCCGAAGTTCACCAATGGAAATACTTCTATACTACAAGATTTTGCTGAAGCTGCTACTAGCTTCGGAGGTCTTAAGCTGCGCTTCAGCGAGCAAGGAAAACGCACGTCAGAATATTATGTCATGGGCGAGCGAGAAAGTTACATGGATGCTATTAATACAAAACATAAAAACCCGCTGAGAGTCTGGTTAGAAGAATTAGGTCTGATGGGAAAAAATGCTCACCAGAAAACAGTACCAGAAATAGTTTTTAAATTGGAGCGATCGCAAGTTGCCCTTTTCCTCAACCGCCTCTTTGCAACTGACGGCTGGGCCACCCTACTTACCAGCGGTCAATCTCAACTAGGCTACTGTTCCGTCAGCGAACAACTAGCCAGACAAGTACAGCATCTACTGCTGAGATTTGGCATCATTGCCGCCCTCAAAAAGCGTTCTGTCAAATACAACAATACTCGCAGACCAGCTTGGTATATCGATATTACTGACGCAAAATCTATCAAAACATTCATATCAGAAATTGGCATTTTTGGTAAAGAGGTAGCATTATTCAAAGTAAAAGAAGCATTAGAAAATAAAGAATATCAAACTAACCGCGATTTAATTCCTGTCGAGGCTTGGGAATACCTAGCAGTAGTAAAAGGCAACGAATCTTGGGCATCGTTAGCAAAACGCGCAGGCATCAAAGGTAATTCAAATATTCATGTTGGTAAACGTGCGCTGTCCAGAGAAAGATTTTTAGTTTTAGCAACTGCTTTAGATAATTTGTGGCTGAAACAACTGGCAGATAGCGAGGTTTACTGGGATGAAATAGTTTCCATCGAACCAATGGGAAACAAGCAAGTCTACGACCTAACTATCCCGAAGACGCACAATTTTGTGGCTAACGATATCTGCGTTCACAATACTGCATTCTGTACCAACATCGCCCACCACATCGCCGCCGGGCCGCAAAAATTGCCCGTGGCCATTTTTAGCCTAGAAATGTCAAAAGAACAGCTAGTGCAGCGGATTTTGTCCGGTGAAGCTAGAATAGAAAGCAATAGATTGCGATCGGGTAGAATTAGTCAAAACGAATGGACACCCATCAGTGAAGCCATTGGTCGCCTCTCAGAATTGCCACTATTTATTGATGACACTCCCAATATTACCGTTACAGAAATTCGATCGAAAGCCCGCCGCCTCCAAGCAGAACAAGGCGGAACCCTAGGATTAATCCTGCTAGATTACCTGCAACTAATGGAAGGTAGCAGCGACAACCGCGTCCAAGAACTATCTCGAATTACCAGAAGCCTCAAAGGTTTAGCCCGCGAACTCAGCGTACCAATTATTGCCTTATCTCAGTTGAGTCGAGGTGTAGAAGCGAGGACAAATAAGCGGCCGATGATGTCGGATTTGCGGGAAAGTGGTTGCTTAACAGGTGATAGTTTGGTAATCCTAGCAGACAGTGGATTAGAAGTCCCGATTCGTGATTTAGTAGGGAAATCTGGCTTCACAGTTTGGGCGCTCAATGAAGCCACCATGAAGTTAGAAAAAGCCGTTGTTAGCAATGCCTTTGCTACAGGTGTGAAGCCTGTACTGCGACTGCAAACTCGTTTAGGAAGGGCAATTAGAGCAACTGGTAATCATAAGTTCTTAACCATTCACGGCTGGCGGCGAATGGACGAGTTAAAAATAGGCGATCGCATTGCCATACCTAGATATGTATCGAGTTCCTTCATCCAATCCATGAAGAATGCCGAAATAGCCTTACTAGGACACATGATTGGAGACGGATGTACTCTACCTCGCCACGTTATTCAATACACTACTAGAGAGGAAGATTTAGCCAATACTGTTGCAAATCTTGCAATAGAAGTCTTTGGAGAGCGAATCATACCTCGTATTTGTAAAGAACGTGATTGGTATCAAGTTTATCTTCCTGCGGCCTATCATCTCACACATAATGTGAGGAATCCTGTAACTAAATGGCTAGATGCTTTAGGTGTTTTTGGTCTGCGTTCTCACCAGAAGTTTGTCCCTAGTCTAATATTTGAACAGCCTCAAGAAGCAATAGCTATATTTTTACGGCATCTCTGGAGTACCGATGGTTGTATAAAAACAGGTAGGGGTAAATGTACTTACCCTAAAGTTTACTATGCTTCCAGTAGTGAAAAATTGGCAAGAGATGTTCAGTCACTCTTGCTGAGACTTGGTATCAATGGCCGCTTATTTTTAAGCCCACAGCCAGGGAAAGGGCGAGATCAACATCAAGTTTGGGTAACAGGAAGACCTGATTTAGATAATTTTATTCACTTGATTGGTACAGTAGGTAACTACAAACAGCAATCTCTGACAGAAGTTGCAGAATACCTTGAAATTCGTTCTAGCAATACTAATAGAGATGTTATACCGCGTGATGTGTGGAAAATGTATGCTATTCCTGCCATGCAGCAATGTGGTTTAACTACACGCCAGATGCAAGCACAGCTTGGCAACTTAGATTGCGGTACAACCATTTACAAACACAATCTCGGTCGGGAACGAGCATTCAGATTAGCTACAATTGTTAAATCTGATGAACTGGCCCTCTTATCTAAGAGCGATATTTACTGGGATGAAATCGCCTCAATAGAAGTTGATGGCGAAGCTGAAGTTTACGATTTAACAGTGCCTGCACTGCATAATTTTGTCGCTAATGACATCGTAGTTCACAACTCGATCGAACAAGACGCCGACTTAGTAATTATGCTGTACCGCGACGAATACTATAATCCAGATACCCCCGATCGCGGCATTGCAGAAATCATTATTACCAAACACAGAAACGGCCCTACTGGTGTCACTAAATTATTATTCGATGCACAGGTAACAAAATTTTTAAATCTGCAAGCTAGACGTAGTTAATGTAATTTCAAGAAACCCGGTTTCTTTGAGAAACCGGGTTTCTAAACACCGTAAAAATTTTACGTTGAATTAGATTAAACTACTTAGCCAGCAATCTTCAACAATTCCACATCAAAAATCAGCGTAGCATTGGGAGGAATCACCCCACCAGCACCGCGAACCCCGTAACCAAGTTCAGGAGGAATAATCAACTGGCGGCGTTCTCCAACTTTCATTATACCCACACCTTCATCCCAACCCTTAATCACTTGGCCGACACCAATTCTGAACTGGAAAGGAGAATTGCGATCGCGCGAACTATCAAACTTCGTGCCATCCTCCAAAGTGCCAGTATAGTGAACCACAACCGTCTGACCAGTTTTGGGAGTCGCCCCGTCACCCTCTTTTAATTCAACATATTTCAGACCCGAAGCTGTGGTGACAATATTCTCAGTATTTTCAGTCATCTTATTCCCATCGATAGTAGGTGATACATTCGGTAAAGTAGCCTTAGCTACTAGCAAGCCGTCTTCATGTAAAGACTGCGTTGACAACATTTCAACAGCACTTTCGGGTAAAGGATTATTCAAGTCGGTGGCAATTTCTTTTTTCCCAAAGCCACTCACTTGAGAGACTATCAAAAACACAAAGCAAACCAGCATTACCCCCAAGCTGATCAGAATTCCTCGCAAAATTAATCCTCCTTACATTCAAGAGTTATTTCTTGAAACAAACTCAAAACTAAAATTTTTTAGGCAGCCAAAAAATGGCGTAGGCCCGATCTTTCTTCAGACAGAAGTATAAATTCAGAAGACAGAATCTTTTTGGTTCTAACTTCTAAGTTACACCTTCTGTCTGAAGAAAGCCTTCTACCTTCGGTTGACCATCGTACCACAAGATCGCAACCAATCACCGCACCCGATCTTTCCTCAGCGCCAGTTGCGATTTTCTAAATCCCGCATCTGACGTTCCAGTCGATCGAGCCTACCACGCAACTCATCCATTTCCGACTGCCGGGGTACTCCCATATCTTGGAGTATATTCCGCATTTGCCGCTGCAACTGCGTCTCCCAATTCCCCTGCTCCGACTTGAGATGTTCCGTCATGTCATCCACAAAGGTTTTGGCTTGATCGGGATTGATTTTGCCATCTTTGACCCATTGCTCGCTGACTTCCTGCAATTTCTCGGCCACCAGGGAGGTAGTACCAATGCCCAACATCACCAGTTGTTTGAGTAAGTTGTTATTGTTATCCATAGATTTTTCCTACTGTTTTCCCCAAAAGACCCGATCGACTCAAGTCGCCCGCCAAAGCTGCGAAACCATCAGTAAACTTAAAGTTACATCAGCGCTGACCTACCTTTCTATTTTGGAACATCCAGCGACCTGCTGGCGAGTCTCATCAGCCCCTGTTCGGAAAACCCGCTAATCTAC
>DCSN01000083.1:8224-10534 GCA_002325645.1 Pseudanabaena sp. UBA1465 | reverse complement strand
AGACTTTTCTGCACCACTAAGCCGCGTAATGCTCAATAACACTCATTACAAAGTAGATCTGGTTTTTTATCACCGAATTTTACGCTGTTTTGTATTGATCGATCTCAAGATTAATGAGGTACAACATTACGATATTGGACAGATGAATATGTATTTGGGATATTTTGCCAATGAGGAAAATATTGAAGGAGACAATCCACCAATCGGAATTATTCTCAGTCGGCAAAAGGATGAGCTATTGGTAGAATATGCAACTTATCAAATGAACAGCCAATTGTTTGTACAAAAATATCAACTTTATCTGCCAAACCGCGAGGAGTTACGCCGAGAGATTGAGTTAACGCTAAGAGAAGTAGAGTTATGAGCCTATTTTCATGTATAGGTAATTATTGATCGCCTAGAAATTACGAATCACAGTAATAGCGATCGCTTTTATGGAGATGAATGTTGAGGCGATCGGCTAGAGAAGTTATGAGTTTGTTCGATCCTTGAATTGGCGTTGTTATTTCGGCTAAAATGTCTTCAAAAGCAGGGAATCTATATGCCAGAAGTCACAAGATTTTACGGGATAACTATCAAGATCTTTTTTGGAGATCATCCACCACCACATTTCCATGTAATTTATGGAGATTTCAATGCTTTGATTGCTATCACATCACTGGAAGTCATCGAAGGTGATTTACCAAGTCGTGCTGAAAAGATGGTGATTGAATGGGCTGCGCTATATCAAAGCGAACTCCTCAATATGTGGAATACTCAAGATTTTCGTAAGCTACCTCCCTTAAAATAACTGAGATATTTATCATGAAGCCTCCTAAAATTATTTCTGCTCAAGTCATTGGCGATCGCACTTTATTGATTGAGTTTAGCCAAGGTGAATTCAAGAAGTACGATATTTCTGATTTGCTAAGTAAAGAGATGTTTGCTCCATTACGAAATCCTAGCTTTTTCAAAAATTTTAAGATTGAGTCGGGTGGTTATGGGTTGGTGTGGAATGAGGATATTGATATTAGCGAATATGAACTCTGGAAGAATGGAGTGAGTCTTAAAGATGGCGAAAGTCTGCAATCTTTAGCTATGAAAATATTTTAAGGCGATCGCCCCATAAATCACGACTCACAGTAATAGCGATCGCCTTTAGAAGATTGATTGTTGATGCGATCGCCTAGAACTCACGACTCATAGTAATAGCGATCGCCGATAGCATAGCCTTGTTTTTTGTCATAATGAAAGTAAGCTAATCGAAGGCACACGCGTATTGTAAACATCATTTGTCACAATGATATAAGGAGCCGAAAAATTCAAAAAAGGCTTGCTGCAAAAAATGTTTGTGTAAACCGTTAAATAGTACCAAAACTAACCAAAGAGAGACTTTCCATGATCGCAGTTAAAGAAAACTTTCCCCAACTTACCCCAGAAGAATACTTTGCTTGGGAAGAAAAGCAATTAGAAAAACACGAACTGATTAACGGTCAAGTTTACGCCATGAGTGGCGGCAGTGTTAATCATAGCCGCATTGCAATTCGATTTGCGACTATGGTTGATACTCATTTAGACGCTAGTAACTGCATAACAGGTAACTCAGACCTGAAAGTTAAAATTGTTGGCACAAATAACTATACCTATCCAGATGTCAGCGTCACCTGCGACGATCGCGACAAAACTACAGACCAATACTTTACATACCCTTGCCTCATCATTGAAGTTCTTTCACCTAGCACTGAAACCTATGATCGTAGTGGCAAATTTAGACTGTACCGCAAAAATCCAGTCTTACAGGATTATTTATTAGTGAGTTCCACCAGCATCGAAATGGATTTGTATCACAAAAACGAAGCAGGTGATTGGTTAATTATTAACTATCAAGCAGGCGACACAGTGGAACTCAAAAGCATTAATTTAAGCTTTCCCATTGAGCAAATCTATCGCAACATCGACCTTACGCCAGAGACTGATTAAAAACGATCGCTTCTAGCGATCGCCTTTAGCTAACTCTTTAGCAGAGAGATAATTGAGGCGATCGCCTAAAAATCACACTCACAGTAATAGCGATCGCCTTTAGAAGATAGATTGTTGATGCGAGATTCAGGTGCTGGTTAGAGGCTATACTCTAATCTGACAATATTTTTTGGCTGTACTAGCGATCGCCAAGTACGAAAGATCAATGACGAACGGGCAAAACGGAATAAACGGACAAAAGAAAAAATTAGAAACCCAGCTTTGGAATATTGCCGATACGCTGCGGGGCAAGATGAATGCCGATGAGTTTCGGGATTATTGTTTGGGGTTTATTTTTTATAAGTACCTGTC
>DCSN01000083.1:0-8083 GCA_002325645.1 Pseudanabaena sp. UBA1465 | reverse complement strand
GCTTGATGAGTCGTCAGCAGAGGGGCAGGAATATTTAGAGGCTATTAAAGAGGAGTCGATCGCGGGGTTAGGTTATTTTCTGAAGCCATCGGAGTTGTTTGGGGCTTTGGCAAAACGATCGCTGGGGAATAAGCAGACTGAGGAAATTGATCAACTGACGGATGAAGATTTTGAAAAGAGTTCGGTGTTTATTCTGGACGATCTAACTCAGGTGCTGAATAACATCGAGCGATCGACGATGGGGAAGGAGAGTGAGGAAGATTTTGACCATTTGTTTGAGGATTTGGATCTGACTTCGACGAAATTGGGACGGACTCCGAAGGCAAAGAATGCGCTGATTGCGAAGATTTTGGTGCATTTGAATCAGATTGATTTTCGGTTAGAGGATAGCGAGAGTGATGTGTTGGGCGATGCCTACGAGTATTTGATTGGACAGTTTGCTAGTGGTGCTGGGAAGAAGGCAGGAGAGTTTTATACGCCGCAACAGGTTTCTAAGGTGTTGGCGAAGATTGTGACGACGGGAAAGCGGCGGTTAAAGTCAGTATATGACCCGACTTGTGGATCGGGTTCGTTGCTGTTGCGGGTAGCGCGGGAGGTGGAGGTTAACGATTATTACGGGCAGGAGATGAACCGCACCACCTATAACCTTGCCAGAATGAATATGATTTTGCATGGGGTGCATTATCGGAATTTTGATTTGCGACAAGAGGATACGCTGGAGCATCCGCAGCATGAGGGTATGCGCTTTGAGGCTGTCGTTGCGAATCCGCCTTTTTCGGCACATTGGACTGCGAATAAGCTGTTTGAGTCGGACGATCGCTTTAGTCAGTATGGACGGTTAGCGCCGAGTTCTAAGGCGGATTTTGCGTTTGTGCAGCATATGCTGCATCATTTGGATGAGAATGGGACGATGGCGGTGGTATTGCCACATGGGGTTTTGTTTCGAGGTGCGGCGGAGGGGGAAATCCGCAAGTATTTGATCAATGAGCGTAATTGGTTGGATGCAGTGATTGGGTTGCCTGCGAATATTTTTTATGGGACGAGTATTCCGACTTGTGTGTTGGTGTTTAAGAAGTGTCGGGAGCATCCGAATGATATTTTGTTTATTGATGCGAGTGCCTATTTTGAGAAGGCGAAGAATCAGAATTTTTTGCGGGATGATGATGTGGATAAGATTGTGGCGACTTATCGGCAACGCCTACAGGAAGAAAAATATAGTTATTGTGCGCCGTTGTCGGAAATTGCGGAAAATGACTTTAATTTGAATATTCCGCGTTATGTGGATACGTTTGAGGAAGAGGAGGAGATTGATTTGGCGGTGATCGCCTTGGAGTTGCGATCGATGGATCAGGAAATGGCGGACAATGATCGCGTGATTCGGGCGTTTTGTGAGGAGTTGGGGATTGGTGTGCCTTTTTAGGGAATGGGTAATAGGTAATGGGTAATGGGTAATATAATAAAAGCATTCCCTATTCCCTGTTACTCATTACCTAACATCAATGCTTATGATAACTTTGCAAATCACAAAGGATCAGTTTTTTTCTTTGATTGATCAACTTTCGTTTGATGAGCAGCAAGAAGTTGTGAAATATTTGATTCAAAAAAATCACCGCGATCTTGATGATATGCCTAATGATGTTGTTATTGAAAGTATCAGAGAAGCGATGAGTGTGCAAATGCCGCCTGTTGATGGGGAGAGTTTTGTGGAGGGGATTTTGCAGGGCTTTAGAGGTAAGTTGGATAGTAGTAAAAATGGGAATGGGGAATAGGTAATGGGTAATAGGTTGAAGAAAAATGTGCCTGTGTTGAGATTTCCTGAGTTTGGGGGAGATTGGCAATTACAAAAGCTTAAAAATATTTTGATAGAAAGTAATATTCAAGCTTCTGAAAAGTTGCCATTGTATAGCCTGACTATCGAAAGTGGAATTGTTCCTAAAACAGAAAGATATGAAAGAAGTTTTCTTGTAAAAAATGAAGAGGAAGCATATAAGGTTGTTCAACCTAATGATTTTGCTTATAACCCAATGAATTTACGTTTTGGTGCATTAGCAAGACATACTGAATCAAAAGCGGTAAAAGTTTCTAAGTACTACAATATATTTTCTGTTAATCCAAAAGCAAATGTTGTTTTCGCTGATTATCTTTTAACTAAGAGTAGTTCTATTAAATTCTATGACAGTATTGCAATGGGATCTTTGGTAGAGAAGAAAAGAGTACATTTTTCTGATTTCTTAAAAAGTAAATTCTTATTCCCCCCGATCGCTGAACAGGAAAAGATTGCGAGTTTTCTGGGGGCAGTAGATACCCGCCTCACCCAACTGCGCCGCAAGTACGAACTCCTGCAAATCTATAAACGCGGCGTAATGCAGAAGGTGTTTTGCAGGAAGCTTGGAAAGAAAAAGCATAAAAAAAAGCCTGAACTTCGACTTAAAAAATTTGTTGGTGATTGGAAGCAAGTTTTAGTCGGCTCATTTATCGAAGCCCAAAATACAATTGGATCAGAAGATATTCCTCTCTACAGTCTTACTATTGAGAACGGGATTACAGAGAAAACGGAAAGATATGAAAGACAGTTTTTAGTAAAGAATGAAGATGAAGCTTATAAATTGGTACGACCAAATGATTTTGCTTATAACCCGATGAATCTTCGTTTTGGAGCAATTGCTCGACACAAAAGACATATCTCCGTTAAGGTTTCAAAGTACTATGATGTATTTTCTATTCGTAGCAATGTTAATCTCAAATTTGCAGAATATCTTTTGAGGAATGAGGATTCTATTCAGTACTATGACAGCTTAGCTTCGGGTTCATTGATTGAAAAAAAACGCCTACACTTTTCAGAGTTCAAAAAAATCTTCTTTTTAATACCGTCACTTGAAGAACAAGAAAAAATAGCTGATTTCTTGACAGCGCTTGATCAAAAGATTGAAGCGATCGCCAAACAAATCGAATTAACCGAACAATTCAAAAAAGGCTTATTACAAAAAATGTTTGTGTAGTGTCTGTAATTGCTGCTACTTACCATTAACCAAAGCCAAATACTTGCTTAATTGCCCCATCAACCCTAGCCAAATCTTCCCCGTTTCAGAACCTCTCTTCGGTTCCAAATCAACATCAATAATCTGCCCACGTTGTAAACTATTCATTCTGTCCAAACTGCGATCGCGCTATCCGTCAAAGCCTGCAAATCCGCATCCTCCGCATAAACCTCTGCATATAGATCCGCCGACATCTCCAACGAATATAACTCCTGCTGCAATTTCCCCAGCGCCACCCGAATCAATTCATCCTGATTCTGAAAACCATACTGCCAAGACTGTTGCACAAATGTCCACAACGACTCATCCAAATTAAACTGTGCTTGCACCATAAAACACCTCTCCCAAGCCTATTATTCTTTAGTCTAGCAAAGGTTTGCTGCAAAAATGTTTGTTTAGACTAGGTAATGGGTAATAGGTAATAGAATAAAAGCATTACCCATCACCCATCACCCATTACTTAAACAAGGAGAAACCTATGTTAACCCTAGAAATGGCGATCCAAAAGATCCAACAATTTCAGCCTGAACAGCGCAATAAAATTATTGAATATATCGAGTTTATCGAATATCAAGCCAATAAAACAACTTTAAAGCCGATTGATACAAAGTCACAGAAGATATCTTTTACAGAAGCAGCCCAAGAGTTTGTTGGTTGTTTAGATAGCGATATTGAAGATCTTTCCCACAATCCTCAATATCTCAAAGGCTTCGGAGAATGATGAATAACCCCATTATTTTAGATACTGGAATTTTAATTGCCTTTCTGATGCCCAAAGATAAATTCCACCTTTGGGCGGTCTCCCAACTTTCCCAAATTACAGATCCCGTCATTACCTGCGAACCCGTAATCACAGAAGCCTGTTTTCTCGCCCAAAGAATTCATCATGGGCAAGCAACAATCTTAAAACTCATCAAACAGGGACATATTCAAATTCCTTTCATTCTCAATCAAGAAATAGAAGAAATTGATCACCTAATGTCACGTTATGCATCCGTACCAATGTCCTTAGCCGACGCTTGCTTAGTCAGAATGTGCGAGATATATGAGGATAGTCCAGTGCTTACCCTAGATAGCGACTTTCTAATTTATCGAAAGCACCGCAACCAAAATATTTCGGTAATCATGCCAGATTCATAAAACCATGACCCAATCAGAACCAGAACTAGAAAAAAATTTAATCCAACGCTTAACGGGCTTAGGCTACGAACCCGTAACCATTCGCAACGCCGCAGACCTCACCGCTAACCTGAAAACCCAACTCGAAAAACATAATAAAACCCAACTCAGTCCCGAAGAATTTAAACGAGTCCTCAACCACCTCGACAAAGGCAATGTCTTCGATCGCGCCGAACGCCTCCGCGACAAAATGGAACTGATCCGCGATGACGGCACAGCCACTTATTTAGAATTTTTAAATATCGAACATTGGTGTCAAAACCAATACCAAGTCACCAACCAGATCGCCCAACAAGGCAAATACAAAAACCGCTACGACGTAACTTTATTAATCAACGGGCTTCCCCTTGTCCAAATCGAACTCAAACGCCGAGGACTCGAACTCAAAGAAGCCTTCAATCAAATCAATCGCTACCAACGCCACTCATACGGCGCAGACTTTGGACTATTTCAATATGTGCAAATATTTGTCATCTCCAACGGCGTAAATACTCGCTACTACGCCAACAACTGCAAACAAGAATACAAACAAACCTTCTACTGGGCAGATGTAGAAAACAACCTCATCACCCAACTCGACGACTTCGCCACCGCCTTTCTGGAGAAATGCCACCTCTCCAAAATGATCTGCAAATACATCGTCCTGCACCAATCCGACAAAGTGTTAATGGTGCTGCGCCCTTACCAATATTACGCTGTCGAAGCGATCATTGAGCGCGTCAAAAATACCGACAAAAACGGCTACATCTGGCACACCACAGGTTCAGGCAAAACCCTCACCAGCTTCAAAGCAGCCCAAATCCTCACCGCACTCCCAAAAGTCCATAAGGTGCTTTTCGTAGTCGATCGCGCCGATCTCGATTACCAAACCAGTAAAGAATTTAACCACTTCAGCCCCGATTGCGTAGACACCACCGATAGCACCAAAGAACTCGTCGATCAGATGACAGGCGATAGTAATCTCATCGTCACCACCATCCAAAAACTCAATAACGCCATCCGTAACCCGCGCCATGAATCCGTCATGTCACTCCTGCGAGATAAGCGGATTGTCTTCATTTTCGATGAATGCCATCGCTCCCAATTTGGCGAAACCCACAAAAATATTGTCAAATTCTTCCCCAACGCCCAAATGTTCGGCTTCACTGGTACACCCATTTTCGCCGACAACGCCGCTAGTAATGCCTATGGTAAACGCACCACCAAAGATTTATTTGAAGAATGCTTGCATCGGTATGTGATTACTAACGCGATCGCCGATGAAAACGTGCTTAAATTCTCCGTTGAATATTGGGGCAAAATTAAGCGCAAAGACGGCAGCCTCATCACCGAACCTAAACTCGATCGCGAATTCTTTGAAAACCCTGATCGCATTTCCCTAATCGTTGATTGGATCATCGCCAACCATAACCGCAAAACCCACAATAAAAAATTCTCTGCGATCCTTTGCGTCAGTAATATTGATAGCCTACTGACCTATTACGAAACCTTTAAAAACAAACAAAAACAGGGTTTACATGACTTGCGAATCGTGACGATCTTCACCCCCAGCATTAACGAAGAGGACGATGACGCAAACGGCTTAATTGGTGAACCAGATTTTGATTTAAAAACTGATTTAAAAGCCAATTCCCACAGTCGCGACAAACTCACCGAATTTATTAACGATTACAACGCCCTCTATCAAACTCAACATTCCGCCAGAGACAGCAAAGCCTTTTACACCTACTACAAAGACATCTCTAAACGGATGAAAGACCGCGATCGGGAAAATGCTCAGGACAATGATCGCGCCGATATTTTGTTAGTCGTCAATATGTTTCTCACGGGCTTCGATGTCAAAAAGCTCAATACACTTTATGTCGATAAAAATCTCCAGTATCACGGACTAATTCAAGCCTATTCCCGCACCAACCGCATTTTGGGCGAACTCAAATCCCAAGGCAATATCGTCTGCTTCCGTAACCTCAAAGACAACACCGATCAAGCCGTCGCCTTCTTTTCCGATCCTAACGCCAATGAAGAGATCTTTATCGAACCCTACGAACATTACATCGAAGAGTTTAACAAAGGCGTGCAGGAATTAAGAGCGATCGCCTCTATCCCTAACGATGTCAATAAATTCATCAGCGAAGACGACCAAGTTAAATTTGTCAAAGCCTTTCGTAATCTCATCCGTTTACTAAATGTCAGTAAATCCTTCACCGAGTTTGATTTTACTGCTCTCAACATGGACGAACAAACCTTTGATGATTACAAGAGCAAGTATCTCGACATCCACGACAAAACGCGATCGCGCAAAGAGGAAGAAGATAAGTCTCTCATTGAAGAAGTTGATTTTGAACTAGAACTCATACAGCGCGATGAAATCAACGTCTCCTACATTCTCAAACTCCTAGCCGAACTCCGCCAAAACACCAAAACCACTGAAGAAGACTATCAGAAGAGAAAAGAGGCTATTCTCGAACTCGTTGGGCAAGAAGTCCAGTTACGCAGCAAACGCGATCTCATTGAAAAATTCATTGACGAGCAAATACCCACAATTAAACCTGAAGATGCGATCGCCACCGTATTTCAGAACTTCTGGAATCAAGAACGTATGGTCGCGATTCAGCAACTCTGCCTTAACGAAAATCTAAAACCTGAAGCCGTCAACCAAATGATCGCCGACTACAAATTTACAGGCAAAGAACCGTTACGCGATACAGTTCTAAACGCCTGTAACGAAAAGCCCAAACTATTAGAGCGCAAAAAAATCTTTGATCGCGTCGTATCTCAATTCCTCGATATTATCAACAAATTCGATGACGCTCTTGGCGCATTTGAAGAGGAAGAGAATAATAGCGATCAACTTTAGAAAATATATCGTTGAAGCGATCGCCTAGAAATTACGACTCATGGTAGTAGCGATCGGCTAGAAATATGACTCTTGGGAGTGGCGATCGGCTTTATGGAGATGAATGTTGAAGCGATTACTAAGATATCTCAAAGCTATAATGTGAGGCAGTAAGAGATCTTCAGGTTAAAGAAATGACTACAGTATCAATCTTGCCAATATCTAGTATTAGCGGTGAAAAATCCTATCGTGCGATCGCTGGAGATAAGCAGTGGGTTGGTAAAACTGCGGGGCAAGCTCTAGATGGTTTAACCGCTCAGTTAGGTGAAACTGATTTTAGTGCGTTGCTTGTTATTCAGAGTTTTAATGCTGATATATTTTTTAGCGACGATCAACAAAAGCGCCTGTCGGAGTTAATGAGTCTATGGCGAGTAACACGCGATCGGGGAGAAACATTGCTACTGGAGCAACAAGCAGAGCTAGATAATTTAGTTGATGCTGAACTAAGGGCAGCAACTGCACGAACAACCGCCTTAATGCAGTAACTAAGTATATGAATCCCTATTACAGTAAGATTGCAGAACGCGCTAATCATCGTTGCGAATACTGCCATGCTCCAGAATTAGTTTTTAATTTTCCATTCGAGGTTGAGCATATCATTCCGATGTTTAGACAAGGTACAAACGAAGAATCAAATCTAGCTCTTGCCTGTAGGTCTTGTAATCTTCGTAAAGGAACTTGTGTCAGCGCTATTGATTCTGATTCAAATGATGAAGTTCAATTTTTTCACCCAAGACAAAATTTGTGGAGAGAACATTTTCAGATCGATACGGAGACTGGCATAGTTATGGGAATTACTGCGGTTGGAAAGGTCACAGTAGAAAATTTAAAGATGAACAGTGCTGCTCAAGTAGCTGCACGAAAACTATGGATTCGTTTAGGTTTGTTTCCATAATTATTTCTACATTTGTCTAACTGATCGCCTACAGCAAACCCTTTAGAAGATAGATGTTGATGCGATCGCCTAGAA
>DCSN01000052.1 GCA_002325645.1 Pseudanabaena sp. UBA1465 | reverse complement strand
ACCGGGTTTTTTGGGTTTTGATGGGCTGTAACGAAGTCTTGGAGCAAAAACCCGGTTTCTGACCACCCGTGCGTTCAGAATGATTAAACCGCGAAGGCGCGAAGAGCGCGAAGGAAGAACTGCATCTTCTTCTTTCTCTTCCTTAGCGTCATGAGCGTCTTCGCGGTTCGTTTAATCTTACTCCTGTTTAGGAAGTGGTTCACCAAAGTTGATGATGATTATCCGCCGTTCTGGTGCAGCAGGACGGGGTACAGGAGCAACAGGTATCCCCCGCCGTTCTTGAACCGCAACCCTGACTAAAGGCACTGTTATCGGTCGGATTTGGTCGTTTTGAGTTGTTGGCTGGGAAGGATTTCGCTCGTAAGTTTGAGTGGCGATCGGCTGGGGCTGCGGTACTTGTGTTGTTGATGGGGTTTGGGTTTCGGTTGTATTACGACTCGAATTTGGGGCGATCGCGGGCACTAACACCCAGCGATTGGCGGCCCCAATTTTTTGGAATTGAGTGCGATCGGGCCTGACAGCAAATCCTGGTGCTAACTCCATCACAATTCTCACCCTTCCCGGTTGAATTTGACTCATTCCCACAGAACGTACTAATCCTTTTGGGTATAATTGAGTCGCATCTACTGAGATTTCAGTATTGGGCAAATCCACAGCAATTTGATTTGGGTTTAATACAAAATATTTGGGAGTTGTTCCCTCTGGGAGGTTAATTACTAGCTCATTTGTGGCCGGATCGAATTGCCAAATTGGGACTGTTGAAGCGGTGGCTTGTTGTTGTCCGATTTGCATCGAAACTGTGGCGGCGACTGCTAGACTCAGACTCAGTGACTTGCTTGCTAACAATCTGGGTGTTAGAGAATTGTAGCAACCGCCAAGATGGTTAGGATACTTCTGGTCACTGAGCGTAGTCGAAGTGTCCACTTCGACGGAGTTTATCCTGAGCCCAACGACTGCGTTTACCCGCTCGCGAAGTCGAAGGGCGAGCGGGTAAACTGCGCCGAAGGGCGAGCGTGACCATATAGCCTTGGCGACTACTATCACAGTTAATTTTTGTAAGTCTTGCCAAAATCTTTTGTATTGCATGGCGACGGGAGTGAAAGTTTTGATGTAAACTAGATTTGAGAATAATTGGGCATCGGCCAAAGAGGGCATCGGGCATCGGAAAAAGCGTGTTGTTCGCTTGATGGTCGAATCATGGTATTATAACTATTTAACCGGAATCGGGATGGTTCGTTCGACACTCCGCCGCGGTTGGTGAGCCCTTCGGAAGCACTCAGGGTAAACTCCGTCGAACCATTCCTGAGCCCTTCGACTACGCTCAGGGACCACGTAGTCGAAGGGCACCAACCACCGCCTAAAAATTCCTGCCGTCAGAACACCTATGACTTACAGCAACAGCGAACTTGAGGGAAAATCTTTCTATCAATCGGAACCTTTAATCGCCAGATTGAGGGGAATTATCCGCGATTATCCCGAAGGTGTGGGGATTCTCAAGGAATTAATTCAAAATGCTGACGATGCGAAAGCCACGCGGGTAGAAATAACTCTTGATTGGCGCAACCATCAAGTCGAAAATTTGCCGGACGATCGCATGGTACTGCTAATGGGGCCGGCGATGTTAGTCTACAACGATAGCGTGTTTGCAGACAAAGATTTTGACAGCATTCGCAGTTTGGGACAAAGCGAAAAAGCGCGAGACTTACAGAAAACGGGTAGGTTTGGTGTCGGATTTAATGCAATTTACCATGTTACAGATTTTCCCAGTTTCGTGTCGCGCGATCGCATCATCTTTTTTGACCCTCACGGTGCGGCGATTCCGGGAACTTCGAGACAGGAACCGGGGCGCGAGTGGAATTTGGCAGATGCTAAATGGTATGAAAAATATCCCGATTTTATGCAAGTCTACGCAGCGGGAGGATTGCCATTTGGAGATAATAACTTTCAAGGTACTCTGTTTCGGCTACCTTTGAGAACAACTGAAAGCGCCAAAAATAGCGAAATTCGCAAACAAGCTTTTACCGAATCAAATGTCAAGGAATTACTTGATGAATTGAGACAGTCTGGTGAAGAACTTTTGCTATTTTTGAAATCAGTTCAAGAAATTCGAGTTTATGAAATTCCGGCTAACAGTCAAGAAACCAGACAAGAAATTCTGGCGATTGTTACCAAAAATCCGCTAGAAGTCCGAGAATCCCGGCAAAAACTCCTCGATGCAATTCCCCATACTCCCGACAAACTGCTGGAATTGTGTCGCCGCAATCCTGACGGTTTAGTGTCAGTTTCTTACCGCCACGAGATAGAAACGATTAGTTGCGATCGCACAATCAAGTCTACTTGGAGAATAGTCAGTTTAATTCGCACAGACGAAGGCGGCGATTTGGCAAAAGTGATCGCAGCAATGCACCAAAGTCAAGAAAAAGTCCTGCCTTGGGCTGGTGCTGCTGCTAGAATTAGTGCTGCGAGTACAGAGGGAAATCTGTCGCCTGTTTCCGGCAAAGTTTACTGTTTTTTGCCGCTTCCTCTGGAAACTGGTTTGCCGGTTCACATCAACGGTTTTTTCAACTTAAATAGTTCGCGAGATAACCTCAGTAGCGACAGCGGACAAACGGGAAAAGATCGGCCGAGAGCTATTTGGAATGGGCTACTAGCGCGCCATGTTTTGTCCCATGCTTATGCTAACTTAATTGTCGATTTAGTGCAAGATGTCGGACGGTTTCAAGCAGAGGAATTTTACGAATTTTGGCCGATTAGCAAAATTACTACTAGCAAAGCTCTGGAAGAGTTGCCCAATTCTGTTATGCAGTTATTGTACCACAAACCAGTTGTGCGATCGGCTGTCAAACATATTGTAACTGAAGGTCAAATTAACGAGACAAGATGGGTAACACCTCCGACAGTTCAAAATCTACCCTCAAAAAAGTGGTGGGATGAATTATTAGCACCGCTGTGTGCCGATAATATTGATATTCCCAATCCGCCCTTGCCAGAATCGATTTTAGCTGCTTTTAAAGATGCTGGTTTGCCTTTACCAACATTCACTGCGGCCAATTTGCGAAAGCATTTAATCGAAAATAAATCCCTAGGAGTTTTGTTGCAGGATGCACCGAAACCAAGCCTCCGAAATAGGCAGTGGATTGGGAATATGTTGCGCTATTGTCTCAGCGATAAATGCCAAGATTTGCGCGGTTTGCCGCTAGCTATTCTGGCTGACAATACTTTGCAGGTATTTGGGTATAATGCGATCGGCACTATTTACATTGCAGATGAGGCGCAGAGGGAGATTTTTGCCAGTTATCCACAATGGTTTCTGCACCAAGATTTAACTAAATTATTGCCGGGATACAATCTAAATGGCATCTCAAACATGACTGCTGCGGAAGTAGCGAATAAATTGGTTAATGTGGTTGGTTCAACTGCGTCAGAAATTGATTGGAATCCCGATGCAGCGCATCCGCCTAATGCAGAATGGTTGACTTTAGTTTATAATTATTTTTACAATATTCATCCCAGACATCTGTCGCAAGAAACAGTCGAAAACTTGAAAAAAGTAGCGCTGGTTCCGGGAAATCATGGTAAGCTTTATAAAGGGGGAACTGTTGATACTCCTTTGTTGCGCGGCGATAAAATTGAGGCGGAAACAATTGCAGCGGTAGAATATTTTGGGGCGACACTTGTCAATGCACCGGCAAAACTTGAGGGCGCGATCGCACTATTTGCCGATCGCCACAAAAATCAGT
>DCSN01000218.1:46874-54743 GCA_002325645.1 Pseudanabaena sp. UBA1465 | reverse complement strand
GGATCGCCGTTAGCTAAGGGTAATATGGTGATCGAAATTAACGGAATCAGCGCCGAGTCGGGACCGAGGATGAGAATGCGGCTAGGTCCAAAAATAGCATAGGCAATTAAAGGAATGATCGTGGCATATAGCCCATAGATGGCAGGCAGTCCTGCGGCTTCGGCATAGCCCATGCCTGCGGGAATGAGAATGGCTGTCAGGACTAGCCCTGCAATGATATCTTGGATCAGCCAAGGGAGTTTATAGTTTCGCAATACAGCAATGATTGGTATCCATCGCGCTAATCCATGGGGACGGGAAACAAGGGCAAAGGGGATTGGTGGAGGGTTTGACAAAAATACGCCTCAGTATAATGGTTATCTGCTTCTAAGTAATTCAGCTTATGCCATCCTTGTATCGGATGACACAAACCCCTAGATTTCTAGTATTAACTAAAAAAATGTCTTTTTATTATCTAGTGAATAATCAGGGGTGCGCGGCTTCGCCGCGCACCCCTGATTACTTCGAGTATTCCAAGGAAAAGAGAGAGGCGACGCACTGCGCCGCCTCTCTCTTTTCCTTGGAAATGTTCGTTTAGAGCGATACAATCATTTACATAAGTGGGTTAATGATCGCAAAGAGATTTGATATTAGTTTATGGCAACAATTATTGATGGCAAGGCACTGGCAAAAAAAATGCAACAGGCGATCGCGATCGAGGTCGCGCAATTGCAAACAAAATATGGTCGTCCTCCGGGGTTAGCGGTGCTGATGGTGGGGGATAATCCAGCCAGTGCCGCCTATGTCAAAAACAAAGAAACTGCTTGCCATAAGGCGGGGATTGTCTCCTTTGGCAAACATTTTCCTGCCAGTGTCACCCAATCAGAATTAGAGCAAGTAATTGATCAACTCAATGCCGACGATCGCGTTGATGGCATTTTGATTCAGTTACCATTGCCAGATAAATTTGACGCGATCGCCCTGTTAAATCGCCTCGATCCTGACAAAGATGCCGATGGCTTGCATCCAAATAATCTAGGTAAACTGGCGCGGGGTGAAGCAGGTTTACGAAGCTGCACACCTGCGGGGGTAATGGAGCTATTAGCCGAAACCAAGATTGATCTTGCTGGTAAAAATGCAGTAGTGATTGGTCGCAGCATTCTGGTGGGCAAGCCCGTGGCGCTGATGCTGCTGGAAGAAAATGCTACGGTGACGATCGCCCATTCGCGCACCAAAAATCTTGCCGAAATTACCCGTAAAGCTGATATTTTAATTGCAGCGATCGGTAGACCTGAATTTGTCACTGCCGAGATGGTCAAGCCTGAGGCAGTAGTGATCGATGTGGGCATTAACCGCATCACCGACTATGAAGGGAAATCGCGTCTAGTGGGCGATGTGGATTTTGCTAGTGTCAGCGAAGTGGCCTCTCACATTACCCCTGTACCTGGGGGTGTAGGCCCGATGACGGTCACTATGTTGCTGCACAATACCCTATGGAGCTACAAACAAAAGTTTTTTAGCTCCTAAGATTTTAATTTCACCACCGCAGGTGGTGAAATTAAAATCTTAGGGTTATAGATCGCAAGTCATTGCATAATATACATTCTGGTACATTCTGGATATAGTCAGAGATTTTGCCCTGATACCAATTCATCAAAGTGTGGCAACACCTTCATGAATTAAAAAACAAACCTAGTAAGGGTTTTAAAAAACTAAAAATGGCTACGCCATTTTTAGTTTTGGTATAAGTTCTGACGTTAAATTACTGTCGAAATCATTGCTAAGTCATGCCATCACCAACCGTCGCCTTTAATTTAGATAAATATTTACGCGATCTTAAACAAGAGGTCGAGGCAGCCCTTGATGCTTCGATCGCCGTTACCTATCCCGAAAAAATTTATGAATCCATGCGCTACTCGCTGATGGCTGGTGGCAAGCGTTTACGTCCGATTTTATGCCTCGCCGCTAGTGAACTGCTTGGAGGCGATCGCGCCTCAGTGATGCCTACCGCCTGCGCGATGGAAATGGTGCATACCATGTCGTTGATCCATGACGATCTGCCATCGATGGACAATGACGATTTTCGACGTGGCAAACCGACGAATCACAAAGTTTATGGCGATGATATTGCAATTTTGGCGGGGGATGCCTTACTTGCCTATGCCTTTGAATATATTGCGGCGCAAACTAAGGGCGTACCTGCGGAAAGGATTTTGAAAGCGATCGCCCATCTTGGTCATGCGGTGGCGGCGACAGGTTTGGTCGGTGGTCAAGTGGTTGACTTAGAATGTGAAGGTAAGCAAGATGTGACGGCGGATACCCTCACATTCATCCATATCCATAAAACTGCGGCTTTGCTAGAGTCCTGTGTTATTTGTGGCGCATTGTTAGCAGGTGCAAATGATACCGACATTCAGCGTTTATCGACCTATGCTAATAATATCGGGTTGGCATTTCAAATTATTGATGACATCCTCGATATCACAGCTACTTCAGAAGAGCTTGGCAAAACTGCTGGTAAAGATCTCGCCGCCCAAAAGGTGACTTATCCTAGTCTATGGGGCATCGAAGCATCTCAGCAAAAGGCTCAGGACTTGGTAGAACAAGCCAAAGCTCAACTTGTCAGCTATGGCGATGCAGCTTTACCACTTATGGCTCTTGCGGATTACATCACTGCTCGGAAAAACTAGCCTATATTCTGCTCACTCTCACTTTAATTCTCGCTCTTTTCTTAACCTTTCACTATTGCAATTGATATGAACATCCATCCTGTTGGCGAAATCCTCGATAACCAAGTTCTGCTAATTGCTTTATGTTCTAGCCTGACTGCTCAACTACTCAAAGTATTTATTGAGCTTGCCCAATTTGGCAAAGTTAGACCCAAGGTATTATTTGAAACAGGTGGTATGCCCAGTTCTCATTCGGCGTTAGTGTCGGCACTGGCGACAGGGATCGGACGGACTCAAGGATGGGACACACCCCAGTTTGCGATCGCCACAGTTTTCGCCTTTATCGTGATGTATGATGCCGCAGGTATTCGCCGCGCCGCAGGTAAGCAAGCCAAGGTTCTAAATCAGATCATGGTGGAAGTTTTTGAAGAAGAGCATGATCCTCTCAAAGAGTTACTAGGTCATACTCCTGTCCAAGTTGTTGCGGGTTCGATCTTAGGTATTTTGCTCATGTGGATTTTTCTGTAGATGGCGATCGCTATCTACAGCAATTGAAAGGGTAGTGCCATGCGCTACCCTTTCTCATTTTCAGATTAAAATATTGTGTAATATCTAGGCAATAAAATCCATGATCAGAGATATCTCAATCCAAAATTTCAGATGCTTTGAAAATACGTCAATCTCTGGTTTCAAAACCGTAAATCTTATCACTGGCAAAAACAACGCAGGCAAAACAGCACTTCTAGAAGCTTTACTAATAGGCAGTTTGCCTAGAGCAGAAGCCATTGATGCTCTTAAAAAACATCGACGAGAGTCACAAGAATTTAACAAAGCCCTGCCTGAAAGAACTTGGGACAGTTTGTTCTTCAACCAAGATAAATCCAAGAATATTTTTATACAGGTTAATGAAGATGATGATCAATCAACAAAACTAAATTTATCTATTAATGATATTCCTATTAGGTTTACTATAGAATCAAGTTTGCCAAGTGATATTATCGACAAAAAATATGTTGATTTTATTCCTAACGATGAGTCCAAATCATCGGTACTTCAGGCAAATATAACTATTAACAATGATGATTTATTTGAATACAACTTAATAGCTACGGATCAAGGTACTTTTCAAGGAGTTTTAGACAAAAAAACTCAATTCACAGGACAAAAGAAAATATCTTTTATTCCAGCAATTTTGGGATTGCTCAATACACAATTAGCTTTTGAGTATGATCGAGCTAGGCTAAACAATCAGGAACAAGAAGTGTTGAAAGGTATTCAGATTATAGATCCTTCTATAAAAATGATTGAATCTTTTAATATCGGAAGTCCATTACTTTATTTAAAAAGAGAAAATGAAGAAAGACTACCTATATCATTATTTGGAGATGCTATTAATCGTATTACAGCAATAATACTATATGTCATAAATAACAATAGCGATATTTTACTTTTAGATGAGATAGAAAATGGTATTCACTATACTATTCAAGCAAATTTATGGAGGATGTTATTTCGTTTAGCTAAAGAATTAAATGTACAAATATTTGCAACTACTCATAGTTTAGAGATGCTTACAGCATTTACTAAAGTTGGGCTAGAAAGTGAGTTTAGTGGCTTAGCTGCACATTTTGAGATGGCTCGAAGTGTTAAAACTGGTCAGATTATTGGCATTAAACGCGATATGGAAACCCTTGAATATAGCCTGACTCATAAGAAGGGGGTTAGAGGTGAGTAATCGTCTAATTGTTGAGAGCAAGAACGATAAATTTTTCATTCAGTCTATAGTAAATTATCTAAATATCAACAATGTAGATGTTTTAGAAATTAATGTCACTGAAAATGATTATTTAGATTTAGAGGGTCTAAGTATAGCTTCTCTAGAAAGAGAATTAAAAACTATAGAAGCTGATGCTCAAAAAAGTTATATCAACAAAGTAGGTATAATTTTAGATGCAGACGATTCTCAATTAAAAAATTTAAATAAAATCAATGAAGCAATCATTAAAGTATTTCCTCAAAATCAAAAACTAGAAGAAATTAGCCAGTTTGTTACTATTCACTCTATAAATCTTGAAGATCACATTCAAATAGCTTGTTATTTTGTTAATGTCAATGGAATAGGAGAGCTAGAAACATTATTAAAGGTAATTAAATCACAAGACTCAACTTATGCCGATTGTCTTAATGCTTGGCAAGTTTGTCTGCAACAAAATGGTAAAAATCCAGTATCTTCAAAAGATTTTGATAAGTTTTGGATTAGCAATTACCTGAGGTTTGATACTTGCTCTAATCGTGACAAAAAACAATCGGAGAGAAAATGTAGTATGGCAGGCTTTAACTATGTAATGACTGAAAAACTACATATTTGGAATTTTGAACATCCTGCTTTAGATGAACTCAAAGAATTTTTAAAGCTATTTGACTAGTAATTTTTAAAACAGGGGGAATACCTAGTTCTTATTCGGCTTTGGTATTAGCATTGGCGACAGGAATCGGTCGTCCTCAAAGATGGGATACACAACGGTTTGCAGTTTTATCGCAATAAACTCAGATAAATTAAAAAAAGCTTGCTTAGCAAGCTTTTTTTAATTTGTATTTCCAAAATGAGAAAGGGTAGTGCGTAGCGCTACCCTTTCTCATTTTCAGATTAAAATATGATGTGGTATTTACTAGATAATTTGTGCCACTAGATATAAACCGTTTACAAAAAGCCTTGAGTGTCGAGGCAGAAAGAGGCTTTTCCAATTTGCAGGGAAAGCAATTTTTGTTTGCGGATTTTTTACAGGCGAGTTTGCAGGAAGATTTACCTGAAGACTGGGAAATGAGCGATCGCCTCCAAGCGCAAACCCTTGCTAATCAATATGCTCAATATCAAGATTTCTCTGTGGGGCTTAGACAGCATCTAGTAGCTGAGACGCGCAGATTGCTGTATGAAGTCCGTCGGCGTGAACTGACGGAAACTAATGCGACTCCCAAACCCAAGAAACCGAAAACTGTGGCGATCGCCGCTACGGAACCGAAAGCCGCCCAAAAATTAACTCCCGACACAGAATTAAAAAATGTTGAGGACATTGCATATATGGCCTCACGATTTAGACTACTCAATCTGCATACCGTGCGCGATGTGCTGAGCTACTACCCTCGCGATCACATTGACTATGCGCGGCAAATTCCCATCCGCGAACTCAAAGATGGCGACACCGTGACGGTTATTGGCACGGTCAAAAAATTTGGTTGCTTTACCAGTCCCAAAAATCCCAACCTGACGATTGTAGAAATTATTCTCCGCGATCATACGGGACAAATTAAATTAAGCCGCTTCTGGACAGGCAAGCGCTATTCCAATCACGGTTGGCAAGAAACCCAGAAAGGACTCTATCCTCAAGGCTGCACGATCGCGGCTTCAGGGGTGGTTAAACAGAGCAAATATGGCTTAACTTTAGAGAATTATGAAATAGAAGTTCTGGAACATACCCAAGATACGATCCAGTCCAAAACCGTTGGGCGCGTCGTGCCAGTTTATCCGCTTACGGAAGGAATTACGCCTGAAGCGATTCGTCGTCTTGTGGCGCTGTGTTTACCCGTAGTATCGCAAATTGTTGACCCCATGCCCGATCGCCTGTTGCGGGATTATCAAATGATGCCTTTAGCGGAAGCGATCGCCCAAGTCCATTATCCTGATAGCAACGAAACCCTAGAGCAAGCCGTAATTCGACTTACTTTTGATAAATATTTCTATCGCCGCCTCGTTTCTCTCTATCGTCGGCAACAGCAAAAAGCAATTCATTTTGTGCCAAAGAGTCAGGCGATCGCCCAACTCGAAAAAATCCTTCCCTTTGAATTAACCAAAGCCCAAAAGCGCGTAGTTGCGGAAATTCGTGCCGATCTCCAAGGACAAACACCGATGAATCGACTGGTGCAAGGGGATGTCGGCTCAGGCAAAACTATTGTGGCGGTGTATGCCCTTTTAACGGCGATCGAGGCTGGCTATCAAACGGCATTAATGGCTCCGACGGAAGTACTCACCGAGCAGCATTATCGCAAGATTGTGGAATGGTTTATGCAATTAAATCTTCCTGTAGAAATTCTCACAGGTTCCACCAAAACCGCGAAGCGGCGCGAAACTCTTCGCCAATTGGAAACTGGGGAACTGCCCTTAGTAATTGGAACCCATGCCTTAATTCAGGATGGCGTAAACTTTGCGCGGTTAGGGCTTGCCGTCATCGATGAGCAACATCGTTTTGGTAGAGATCAGCGATCGCGGCTTTTGCAAAAAGGGAATGATCCCCATGTATTGATCATGACCGCCACGCCAATTCCGCGTACTTTATATCTGACTAATTCCGAAATAGAAGTTAGCATTATTGATGAACTTCCCCCTGGACGGAAACCTATTCAAACGGTTCTACTCAAACCTTCACAGCGTAAGGATGCTTTCGCTTTAATCCGTCGCGAAATTGCCCAAGGTCGCCAAGTTTATATCGTATTTCCTTTGGTGGAAGAATCCGAAAAAATGGAAGATATCAAGGCGGCTACCCAAGAAAGAGAACATTTGCAAAACGTTGTCTTCCCCAATTTTCAGATTGGTTTACTGCATGGTCAAATGTCTTCTTCTGAAAAAGATGAAGCCATCAGTACCTTTCGGCGTGGCGAAACGCAGATTCTTGTGGCGACAACGGTGGTCGAAGTTGGGGTCGATATTCCGAATGCGTCGGTAATGCTGATTGAACATGCCGATCGCTTCGGTTTAGCACAGTTACACCAATTGCGCGGTCGGGTTGGTCGCGGCGCAGCCCAATCCTACTGCTTGTTATTGAGTAGTTCCAAATCTCAAACGGCTCAAGAGCGATTACAGGTTCTCGAACAGTCACAGGATGGCTTCTTTATTGCGGAGCGTGACTTTCAGATTCGTGGCAAAGGCAAAGATGAGGGAACAGAACAATCAGGTCACGCAGGTTTCTCGATTGAGGATCGACTACCCGATGAAGCAGCGCGTCAAGAAATTTTCCAAATTGCTCGCGAAGCCGCCGAGCGCATTATCAAAAAAGATCCAACCTTAGAGCATTTCCCATCCCTAAAATCTGAATTTGAAATGCATTATCAACGCTTACAAGGCGGCGCAATTTTTACCTAGCTTAGGACTTACGCAAAAGTTGCTAAGCCCCTCACCCCTCTCCCGCAGGCTACGGTGTACACACAAGTTGTCAGCTATAGCGCGAGT
>DCSN01000218.1:45856-46833 GCA_002325645.1 Pseudanabaena sp. UBA1465 | reverse complement strand
TATTCTCCCCCCTTTTTAAGGGGCAGGGCTGTTTCAAGAAATGGTAAGTGACCAACAAAGATAGAGGGTAGTTATAAGCTAAGTATTTAAGCGATAATTTTAGTCAATAGCGTCAAAAGAGGCAAAAGAGGCAAAAGAGGCAAAAAATGAGCAAAAGCATAATTGATTATCTCAAGGAAGTGCCAGATCCACGCGGAGCGCAAGGGAGCCGAGACGATTTATGGCAAATCCTGCTAATTATCATCATGGGAATTATGAGTGGACACACAACCTACCGAGAATTAGAGAGATTTGTGGAGAGACATCGGCGCACTCTGATCAAGATACTAGCCCTAAAACAAGGTACAGCACCATCATATTCAACACTGAGACGAATGATGATCGATGTAGACTATGCCAAGCTTAATAGTGCGTTTAATAACTGGGCGCAAGAACAGCCAAGACCAAAAGGAGCCGCCATCGCAGGAGATGGCAAAAGCCTGAGAAATACCGTAAGTAACGCTGACAATAACAAACAAAACTTTATTAGCATGGTATCGCTAT
This sequence comes from Pseudanabaena sp. UBA1465, assembly GCA_002325645.1. Taxonomy (GTDB): domain Bacteria; phylum Cyanobacteriota; class Cyanobacteriia; order Pseudanabaenales; family Pseudanabaenaceae; genus Pseudanabaena. Next base: position 46,290 of record DCSN01000218.1, on the reverse strand, counting down.
TCTCACAGGAACAAGGTGTGGTGGTAGCAACCGCAATCATGGAGAATAAAAAAGAAAGTGAAATCTGTGTGATCCAACAATTGCTAACCCAGCTTAACTTGGAAAATCATGTATTCACAATGGATGCTTTACATTGTCAAAGTAAAAAAAAATCAACCAAAACTGCAAGAAGTAATTAGAGTCCAGACAGAGGAAAAAACAGCAATTCAAGTCAAGGTTGAGGAAGATCGATCAAAAGGACGCAAAGTTCAGAGATTAGTGGAAGTATTTGCTCCACCCGAAGACCTTGATTCTAGTTGGAAAGGTGTAGAGTCGGTAATCAGGGTAACTCGATCAGGTGAACGCGGTGGTCTTTGCTCATTTAGAACCTCTCTTACCCTTTCTTGAAACAGCCCTGCGACAAAGTCGGGGAAGCAGTTTATAAAAAAAAGAAC
>DCSN01000218.1:23462-45806 GCA_002325645.1 Pseudanabaena sp. UBA1465 | reverse complement strand
GTTCTTTTTTTTATAAACTGCTTGAGCCAAGATATTTACCGATCGCTGGTGAATAGATTTCATAAAGCATCGTGATCGGCTCGCCACCATGCCACAGCAAATAATGTCTAGCCCAATAGGTTTCAGTTTCAGGATAGCCGAAGGCTTCTGAAAGTCTCGGACAAACCCCCTTATAAATCCCCTTCAGATCGCGATAAAGCTCAGTATATTTTTGATTGAGGCTCACCCAGATCGGTAAGGATGGATCATTTAAATATTTTTGCATCGCTGCCTCTGACCACCAAGATGTGGCATGGGAAAAGATTTCTCCCGTTTTCTGCGATCGCAAAAAGATTTGGCGGCGAATGCGTGGGGCGGCAATCAAGGAAATATCCGATGGTGCATGATCATTATCAGCGCCAATGTTGGTCATCGCCAGCACATCGACCGAAATATCAGATTGGGTCAATAATTGTAAATGCCTCGTTGGTGCGCCGTCGCCCATTAAAAACATTTGCCAAGTTGGTGACAAAAGATTAAAGGGCAAGCCTTTACGAATATCTTCTTCACTGCCCTGCCACATTGGTTCTTCGATGCAATTCCAAGCAGCAATATTGCTATGGATAATGTTCTGAAAAGTGGGAATTTGGATGTTTTGATCTGAAGTAAGGGTCATACAGAATTTCTCTTAACAATCCGTAACATACTATTTATTCTAGTCCAAAAAACAGGAAACTTTGGCGCACGCGAAGCGTGCGCCAAAGTTTTTTATATAAGATGGGTGGCGCTTTGTGCCGCCCATCTATGCCTAAGACATTCTCAATAATCTAATTTGGGCAATGATGAAAATAGCGGGAATGATCCGCCCGTAATTAGTTGCGATCGCTCGCCAACCTAGATCGGCAAAAAACAAACCCCACAGCGCAGGTGTAATTACGGAAAATACAGTCCGCGCCGCCGTATATTGGGTTGCCGCAACTGCCATTCCTCTCTTTGCCAAATAGGTGGAAACATAGGCATTTAAGCGCGTCGCGATCGCAGTACCACCCGCTTTCAAAACTTCATAGCCCACTTGATAGGAAGCAAAATGCCATGCCATTTGTCGGGCGATCGCATTTAAGACTGCCGAGCGCAGAACCGTACTCACGGCGATCGCGCTACCACCCTTGACCAGTAAACTCAGGGGATTACGCTGAGCATCGAGGGGTAAAGCCCTGTGCAGATCAGACTCAGTAATCGCCGTTTGCATCGAATCATCAATAATTGAACGCTCTTGCGGTGACAGCTTTTTCCATGAACTATTGATCAAGTTCAGAAATAACTCAGACTCGATATCTTCAACGCTTTGGTTTTTAGAATATTTAATATTGAGATGCTGACAAACACGTTCGAGGACTTCGCGATAACTAACATCCCCAGTTTTGCGACGTAACACCGTCAAACCATCGGCAGCTAAAAATTTGAAACGCTTGGCGATCGCCTCAATCAATTCCTCGCGATCCCAGCTTTGTAATTCCTGAACGGGTGGAGTCACCACATAATCAAGGGGGTTGAACTTGCGCCGAAACAATATATCTGCAATTTGATGTAACTCTGCATCAGTTGCCAATACTAGAACATTGCTTAATTCATCCATAGCCCTATCCAGTGATTTTTAACGAACAGTATCTCAAGCTCTCAAGCTTTCTTCAGCTTAAAAGATTCTAGTACCAATTAATCAAAAAGATTGATTTTTATTTGATCGCGCTAGTAGTCCATGCTTAGGCGCAAAAATCATGGCTACCAGAAATAATAGGGTTTGCAGTACAACGATACATCCACCCGTTGAGCCATCAATGTGATAGCTGATATAGGTTCCCATCACACTGGAAAACATGCCCGAAGCCATCGCAATTAAAACCATGTGATCAAAGCGATCGCTTAATAAATAAGCAGTTGCCCCTGGGGTAATTAACATGGCCACCACGAGGATAATCCCAACAGTTTGCAATCCTGCGACCGCCGTGAGCGACAACAACGACAACAACACATAATATAAAAATGTCGTATTCAAACCGATAGAACGGGCATGGGTGGCATCAAAACAAAATAGAATCAAATCTTTCCGCAAAATTGCCAAAGTTATTAAGGTAATGGCGCTGATGATCACGGTTTGGAGAATATCACTATCGGCGATTCCTAAAACATTGCCAAAGAGAATATGACCTAAATCAACGGTACTTTTGATTTTAGAAACTAGGACGATGCCCAAGGCAAATAATCCCGTAAATACTAAGCCAATCACCGTATCTTCTTTGATGCGCGTATTCGCTTTAATGAATCCGATCGCAATTACTGACCCAACGCCAAAGACAAAAGCACCAATCGCAAAGGGAATATTCATCACATAGGCAAGTACTACCCCTGGTAGCACCGCATGGGAAACTGCATCTCCCATTAAAGCCCATCCTTTGAGAATCATGAAGCAAGACAGAGCCGAACAGACAATACCGACGATCGCGCTAACCCAGATCGCCTTGACCATAAACCCATATTGCAAGGGTGTTGTAAACCACTGAATAAAATCCATCATGCAATTCCTAAAATATATTTCTTGAAAACTGATACGCGGAAAGTTCTAAGACCCTCACCCCTAGCCCCTCTCCCAAAAGGGGAGAGGGGAACAAGAAATAGTCTTACTCCCCTTCTCCCTTGATGGGAGAGGGGGCTGGGGGGTGAGGGTTCCACACAACATCCTGACAGCAGAGAGAAGGGAATACTTCATGCAAACTTAACCGAACCGCCAAAGGTACGGAAAATATTTTCTTCAGTAAATACTTCCGAAGTCTCACCATAAGCAAGAATCGTGCGATTGATTAACACTACTTGATCGCAAAATGTATTGATAGATTCCAGATCATGGGTGGAAACTAACACGGTATAACCTGCATCGCGTAACTCCATCAACAGATTAATCATCATCTTCTCCGTCTTCACATCCACACCCGCAAAGGGTTCATCGAGTAGTAATACTTTGCCCTGCTGCGCCAAAGCCCTCGCAAAAAAAGCTCTCTTCTTTTGACCGCCCGACAACTCACCAATTTGGCGATCGCGCATTTCCCACATTTCGACACGCTCTAAACTCTCGCGTACCGCTTGTTTATCAAGCGATCGGGGAATCCTCAAAAAGTTCATATAGCCGTAGCGTCCCATCATCACCACGTCATAGACACTCACAGGGAAATTCCAATCTACTTCTTCCGTTTGAGGGACATAGGAAACGAGACTCTTTTTCTGGACAATCCGAATTGGTAAACCATTAATCAGAACCCTACCATTTACAGGTTTCACAAATCCCATTACCGACTTGAATAGAGTTGATTTTCCTGCTCCATTCATGCCCACTAGTCCACAAATTGTGCCTGCCTTCAGTTGTAAATTGGCACTATGTAGAGCAACCTTGCCATGATAGGCAACTGTAACGTTCTCAATATCAATACTGATGGTTTCCATAACTATCTCGAAGGGTGATTTTAAAAGTTTTTCTAAAAGTTTTTCTAATATCTTTCTAATATATTGTTGAGGGAGCGAAGCTCTCTCAACAATATATTTATGGTGGATTTAAGCCTTTGATTAAAGTATTGGCGTTATATTCCAATAGCTGTAGATAAGTCGGAGTCGGTCCGTCGGGCGGAGATAGAGAATCCACATAAAACACTCCTCCATACTTTGCGCCAGTTTCCTTAACTACCTGAAGTTGTGCTTCATTTCTGACAGTACTCTCACAAAATACGGTGGGAATGCGTTGAGATTTGACCATCTCGATTACTCTCTGCACTTGTTTAGGAGTAGCTTGCTGTTCCGCATTCACCGACCAAATATAAACCTCCTTTAAACCATAGTCACGGGCAAAATAAGCAAAGGCTCCTTCACAACTGACGATGTAGCGTTTGTCAGGGGGAATGTCGGCGATCGCCTGTTTCAGTTTGGCATCGATCGCCTGAATTTTTTGGCTATAGATTTTCGCATTCGCGTTATAAACTGCCGCATTAGCGGGATCGACCTCCCCTAGAGCCTTGCGAATATTGTCTACATAGATCAAAGCATTTTGGGGCGACATCCAAGCATGGGGATTTGGTTTACCTTGATAGGCATCTTCCGTAATATTGATGGGCTGAATTCCTTCGCTTAAAGTCAATCGCTTTACTTTGGGAATACTGTTATAAAATCTCTCTGCCCAACGCTCCAAATTCAAACCATTGTCCAAAATCAGATCAACACCTTGCCCTCTCTGAAGATCGCTAGGTGTGGGTTCATATCCATGAATTTCCGCCCCTCGCTTCGTGATCGATTCAACGATCGCTTTATCCCCCGCCACATTTTGCGCCATATCCGCCAGCACCGTAAATGTGGTTAAAACAACTTTTTTGCCCTGAGGATTTTGGCGATTGGATACATTAGCGCGATCGCCAACTTCTCCCTGTCGAGGTTGATTTGAGTTAACACATCCACTCAATGCGATCGCGCTCGTAAAACTGGACAGAATAATTAAATATTTAAAAGATTTGGTTAGGTCAAAAAACTTTTGATTAAAGCTGAATTTATATTGCATGATTATTTTCATAATCGTTTCACTTTTTTAAATATAGCATAAAAACAGAGAAAATGAAACGATTATGAAAAGCATAACCAAACTTCAAACCTAGAATTAGTAAGCCGTCCGCTACGCGGACGGCTTACTAATTCATAACTAAAAACAAGATGTGGAGCAACGCTCCACATCTTGTTAAGGTAAACTTAATCTCGTAACGATACGGTCGCCATACATGGATGCAGCATTCACGCCTCAAGAAATTTTGCGCCGTTATGCCAAAGGCGATCGCGACTTTAGTGGCATGAATCTCAATGGCATCAAACTTAATGGCGCAAACCTAAGTCGGACTGATTGGCTAGATGTTAATTTTTCTAAAGCCTATCTGAATAGCGCCGTATTCACCTTTGCTTGTCTCACTCGCGCTAATCTACGCGGAGCCGTGATGATGGGCGCACATCTTTGTGGGGCAAATCTTAATCAAGCCAGCATGAGCAACGTCAATCTCTCCAACGCCGATTTACATGGCGCAAGTCTGCAAGGGGCGACTCTGTTTGGGGCAAATCTGAGCCTCGCCAATTTGATGGATGCGAACCTGATCGAAGCTGATATGCGAACGGTTAACTTAAATGGAGCTAGTCTGGCGGGAGCCTGTATGCGTGGGGCAAACCTCAGGCAGGAGAGGGCTGTAGGCGATCAACATGACATTGATCCTAGCCGAAAAAAGCGCAGTATTGCTACTCTCAATGGCGCAAATCTATCGGGTGCGGACTTACGCGGGGCAAATCTATCGGGTGCGGATTTGCATAAAGCGGATCTGCGTGGGGCAAATCTTCAGGAAGCGACTCTCAGTGGTGCAAATCTCAGTGAAGCAAGACTGAACAATGCCAATATGCAGGGGGTATTTCTGAGTGAAGCAAATCTCAGTAATGCAACGCTATCGGGCGCGATTTTAAATAATGCCAAATTGGAACGAGCCATCCTGATTGATGCAGATTTTAATGGAGTATCCCTGCGAAGTGCGATCATGGCGGATGTGAAAGCAAGTCGAGTACAAATGCAGGGAGCCAATTTGACCGATGCAAAGTTTTCTCGCGCAGATCTTAGTCGTGCAGATCTCAGTCATGCGATTATGCTGCGAACTAATTTGATCGAAGCTTATTTAGCAAGGACAAATCTCACTAATGCCGATTTAACCGATGCAATTCTCAATCGGGCTGAATTAAGTAGCGCCAATCTTATCGGCGCAATTCTCAAAGGAGCAACGCTTCCCGATGGCAAAGTTCATAAATAGAAACAAAAGGCAGCGCGTTGCGCTACCTCTGGTTTATAGCTTAGGGCAAGCAGAACTAGTTTGGCTTGCAGTTGGACATTGGTATTCTAAACATGGCTGGGTATAGGCTGGGTCTAGGGCGATCGCCGTGGGCTTTTGACCAAAAATCATCTTGCAACTGAGATCCTCAAAATTAGGGGTCATCGTCAGGGGAATCCCAAACTTTTCGTTAAAAAAGTCTTGCGTAGGCACTTTGCACATATTCACACACATCCCAACGCAACCACTGTCTACGAGATAGCGGCATTTTTTGATATTGACAGCCGAAAGTTGCGATCGCACGGTTCCATCTCCCAAATCTATCTCTGCTTCAGCTACTTCACAAGGACCCACCAACCACTCAAACAACTGCGCCGCAAACCACGCATTAAGCACACAAACTAGTTTGGTAGGAGCAACAAAAGTGCGGATTGCCCAAAGTGCTGGCGCAGGAACGAGGGATTGCAGGACTTGAGCCACAATTATTTGCTGCTCTTGGGCATTGCGCCCCTGCATAATTTGTTTCGACAAATCCACAAACCCATCGTAGCCATCAAGTTTGGTATCTTTCCCCAAAGCCTCTGACATTTTGAGAGAAAACAACCAGATAAATAAGCGATCGATAAAATTGTCGTTGTATTCATCTTTAGCAATATTTTGTAAGGCTCTAGGCTGCATATTTTCTGTTAAATCTTGAATTGTAAGACGACATATTAAAAGCTGATAAACAGACTGGGATCAACATGGAAAAACTTGCCAAGTGCTTTAGCTTGACTTTTGCTGATAGCTCTTTTGCCATTAACAACTTCAGAAACTACTCCACGAGAGCCAATTATCCCCACAAGGTCAGTTTGTCTTATTTCTCTTTCTTCCATCAAGTGTAACAGAATAGAATGAGGTGTTGAAGATGCTAACTGATAATGTTCATCTTCAAATGTCTCAATTAGAGAAACTAGAAGACGCAATATCTGTTCTTTCTCTGGAGAAAGATTTTGTTCAGACAGTAGACTTTCAACAATACTTAAAGCACGATCATTTTCTGCTTCAGTAGTGATAATTCGTGGTTGAATATCTGCTAATAATGCTCCATATTCTAACTTATTTAAAGTAAGGGGCATTTCCCCAACTTCCTGAATCATATTCAGTATGGGGGAGGACATATTTAACGTAAATATCCTGTGTTTTACAGGAAATACTCACTATCAAGCGATATTTATTTCCTTTGATGTTAAAAATGGTGAAATCACAACAGCATCGGCAGAGGGATAAACGGATTTAACATCGTTAAGTATGTTGCCATTTTGCTTTGCGAACAATTCGATACCAATCATCTAAAGCAACTCTGGAGTCACCATAGCGCTGACTAAATTCAAGCAACGCTTTTCTCAAAATAACGTGCATTCTATCTTAATCTTGTGGTTCATTAGGATTACCTTGATTGCTAATTGGTATTGAATTGGTATTGAATTTAGGTTACGCAATCTATGGTTATTATGCTCTCAATATGAGAACAAGTCAAGTAGGGGCATAGCATTCCCACAAAAATTTTCCTTTCTACTTTTTCCTTGGCAACCCGATCGCCTGCCTAAAAACCTTGTAAAATATTGTGAATCTGCTCGATTAGGGTAAATTATGATTACGTTTGAAAGTGCGCTTGATGCGGTTAGTCAGTTGTCAATCGATCAGCAGGAAATGTTAATTGATATTCTTAAGAAACGGAATGCTGAGGTGAGAAGGCGGCAAATTCTAGAAGAATGTCGTGAGGGTTTGGCTGAGTGTCGCTCTGGAGTTTTAAAGACTCAGACTGCGGAGGAAGCGATCGCTGATTTGCGTAATTATTTGGATAGTTCTGAGGATGCATGAAAAATCCTGTAAAATATAGTTAGTTCGTCCTTACCTGAAACTATGAGTATTACCGCAACAATTTATCCTTATATTACCGCTAGTTCTGATATTGCGGATGGTGCGCCAATTATTGAGGGTACGAGGGTAACGGTGCGGCGGATTGCTGGATATTATCAGATGGGGATGAATGTGGATGAAATTTTAAGTGTGCTTTCCCATTTACGACCTTCTCAAGTACATTCAGCACTTGCCTATTATTTTGATCATCAGGAAGAAGTTGAGAAGGATTTGGAAGAGTCTTCTAATATCGAGTATTGGAAGAGTCAAGCGTTAGTTCATCCTAAAGCGGGTCGTTAAAGATGGCTAAGGTGAAGTTATTGCTAGATGAAGATGTGCAGCTTGACTTGGCTTTGGCTTTACGCAAGCGAGGTTATGAAGCTATTCATGTGCAGGAGTTAGGTAGAAAGGGAAGAAGCGATCGCGAACAGATTGAGTATGCAGTCGAGCAGAGTGTTTGTATGTTTACTTTCAATGTGAAAGATTTTGTGTTGCTGCACAATAACTATGTGATTTCGGAAAAGGAACATTTTGGAATTATTGTGTCGCCGCAGTTGCCGATTGGTGAAGCTTTACGAAGGTTGTTAGCTTTGCTGCAAAGAAGTTCCTATGAATCGATAAAAAATGTGTTGGAATTTCTATGAATAATATTTAGAGTAAATTGCAATCTAAAAAACTGTTTTTTCCTTTTTCCTTTTTAATTTTTCCCTATGAATAATGCAGAGTTATTGGCAATAATCGAACAGGTGGCAAAAAAGAAGGTAACAGTTCTTAATTTGTCAGGGAAAAACATTAAAACAATTCCACCAGAGATTGCGAATTTAGTTGATCTAAAAGTGCTTGACTTCTCTAATAACCAAATCACGCTGATTCCTGACGAGATCGCCAAACTTACTAACCTCGAACTGCTTTCTTTTTATGACAACCAGATAAAGATCATCCCCGATGCGATCACCGAACTTTTTAATCTCCAAACACTTGATCTTAATGGCAATCAAATCAGCATTGTTCCTGATACGATCACCCAACTCTACAAACTCGAAACACTTGATCTTGAGAGCAATCAAATCAGTATTATCCCTAAAGCGATTGCCCAACTTACCAATCTCCACTCGCTTAACCTCAGAAACAATCGAATCAGTGACATCCCAGATGCGTTGAGTCAATTACCTAAACTTAAAATGATGGGTTTGGAGGATAATCTTTTACAAATTCCTCTGGAGATTATGAAAGATTATGAAAATCCTAAAGCGATTTTTGATTTTTGGTTAGAGCGAGAGCGACAGCCGCTTAATGAAGCGAAGGTGATTTTAGTTGGACAGGGAACAGTGGGCAAAACCTCATTGGTGAAGCGGCTTTTGGACAATCAATTTGATAGTGAAGAAGCCAAAACCGATGGGATTCGGATTCGGGATTGGCAATTGCAGACGAGGGGCGAACAAGTCAAACTGCGGGTTTGGGACTTTGGCGGACAGGAAATCATGCACGCCACCCATCAATTCTTTTTGACCGAGCGCAGCCTCTATCTATTGGTGATGAATAACCGCGAAGACGAACTCGCCAATCGTCTCGAATATTGGCTAAAACTGATCGAAACCCTCGGCAACAGCGCCCCCGTGATCATTGTTGGTAATAAAGTCGATGAACATCCCCTCGACCTTGACGAACGCGGCTTAAGACATAAATATCCCAACATCAAAGCCTTTATCGGTACATCCTGCGCCAAGGGAATTGGCATCTCTGACTTGCAACAAAAAATTAAAGAAGTGATCGCTGTGGATATGCCCCATGTCTTTGATCCGATTCCTGTGAAATGGCTAGATGTTAAAAACAAACTAGAGCGAGACGATCGCGACTACATCAGCTATCAGGAATACGAACAGAAATGTATCGACTCAGGCATCACTAGGGATTCATCGCGCAAAACCCTTGTGAAACTGCTCCATGAACTAGGGATTATTCTCAACTTTTCAAGCGATCGCCGCCTCAAGGATACCAACGTTCTCAATCCCGAATGGGTGACATTGGGAGCCTATAGAATTATTAACGATAATCTGCTAATGACCCAGCACAAAGGCGTTTTGACATGGCAGGAATGCGATCGCATCTTTCAGCTCAAATCGCGCAAAGACAGCAATGATTACGGTACTAACAAAGCCAAGAAATTCATTCTCGACATGATGGAAAAGTTTGAGCTATGTTTCCCAATGGAAAATTCTCGCGATCGAGATTATCCAGACTATCTCATTCCCGACCTCCTGCCCAAACCAGAACCCCATACCGAAGGTTGGGAAGATGCCCTCAATTTTGAATATCATTACGAAAAAATCTTACCCAGCAGTGTGATCTCCCGCTTCATCGTCAAGACCCACCGCCAAATTGCGCGTCTCCCTCAGCCCACCTACTGGCGCACAGGGGTAATCCTCGCCTCACAGGATGGCAATCGCGCCTATGTCAAAGCCGATCTCGAAGATGCCAAAATCTTGATCCGCATCGCTGGCAATCAAGCCACCCGCCGCAGTTTTCTCACCTTCATCCGCGAAACCTTCGCCGATATCCACGACTGCCCCAGACTAACTCCCGATCAGCGCATTTCTCTCCCCGACAATCCCCAAGTCACCGTCAGCTATAAACATCTCCTCGATTTAGAGCGTCGCGGCAAAACCGAATATTCTGACAGCGATCGCGATTACAATATTCGCGAGTTACTTGATGGGATCAGTAATATTGAAGATAGGCGATCGCGCCAAAATCATGATAAACATGAACATAATTATGATCGCTTTCCCCAGAATCTCACGGTTAATGTTATCAACAATCCACAACCGCCAATCATAACCATGACGCAAGAACCAGATCCCAATCCCAAACCAGCGATCGCAACTAAACCAAGTCTTTGGTCAACGGGCGGATTTTTTCTATTGGCGATCGTCGTAATTACGGCAATGGCGGCGATTATTAGTGCCTATGTACCTTGGTATATCATTCCCATAGTATTTATATTTGGCATTTTAGGCGTGGGGGTAATTGGCGCTTTTATCCTTCGATACAATGGCGAACTAAGCGAACCTAACTTTGTAAAGCTGATGATCGAAACCTATAAACGCATTCCTCTATTGATTCAAGGCAGATCACCCAATACAGGCGTAGGGTCAGAGCATTCTCGCAAAAATCCATAATTTGCAGATTCGCTTAATTGGGGAATACTCTGCCCACAACCTCACAACGCAGTCCCAATTTATCGGTGAAAGCAAAGAGGGTAGAGCATTTGCGAATTGAGATTTTAGTAGAGAGTTTGGAGATTGTGACGCAAATGCTCTACCCCTACCAATATTTTTATTCTGTGCCTACCTGTAAATTATTGCTAAACTTTAAAAGTTGCCATTGTTTACGTTATTTCTTAGCCCATGCCCTTTTCCTCCGTCATCCGTTCATTAATCCGATCGCCTCTCACCGATGAACTAGAAAGTAAACTGGTGCGATCGCACCATCTCACTCTTTCAGGACTATCGCGGGTTGGCAAAGGGCTAGTTAGCTCCATCCTCAGCCAAAAAGAAGAAAAGCTGATGCTAGTGATTACCTCCACGATTGAGGAGGCAGGACGCTGGGCGGTGCAGCTAGAAACGATGGGCTGGGCTACGGTGCATTACTACCCCAACTCCGATATGCTGCCCTATGAGCCATATCAGCCAGAGTCAGAGGTGATCTGGGGACAGATGCAGGTATTGGCGGATTTAGCGGATTGGCAAGCTCAGGAAGGGGAACAGAAAAAAATGGCGATCGTGGCAACCGATCGCGCATTACAAAAGCATTTACCTAGTCCACAAGAATTTAATGACTATTGCCTCCAACTAGAAGTTGGTTGCGAGATTAAGCTGCGGGATTTGGCGGAAAATCTAACCCTGATGGGTTACGAAAATGCTTCTACGGTTGAAAGTGAGGGGCAATGGGCAAGGCGTGGCGATATTATCGATATTTTCCCTGTGTCTAGTGAAATGCCTGTGCGGATTGATTGGTTCGGCGATGAGATTGAGAGGATTCGCGAATTCGAGCCGACAACACAGCGAGCCTTAGATAGCATTCCTTCTGTTTTCCTGCCCCCCATTAGTTACGGGCATATTTTAGGGGGTTTAGAATTTCCCGATCAAGATGCTGACGATGAATTTAGCACCAAAGGATTTGCAGTTCATCCACTTTCTAGCGCCTCTATCCTTGATTACTTGCCTAATCCAGAACAATGTTTGGTAGTAATCGATGAGCTAGAACAATGTCAAGCCCATTGCGATCGCTGGTACGAGTCCGCCGAAGAACTTTTCCCCTCTTTCTTGCCCCCCTCTCCCAGAGGGAGAGGGGCTGGGGGTGAGGGCAAACTCCATCGCTCCTTTGCGGAATGTTTAGCAGAAATCAATAGATTCGATCGCCTCGATCTCTTTGAACTTGCCGAAGAAAATCGTGGCGTGAATATGTCTAGTCGTTCAGTTCCTGCAATTCCCCACCAATTTGGGAAGCTTGCCCAAACCATCCGCGACTATCGCGAACAGAAGTACAAAATTATTCTCATTTCCGCGCAACCTTCGCGCACCGTGGCTCTGTTGCAAGAGCATGACTGCCAAGCCCAATTCATTCCCAATGTTCGCGATTTTCCTGCGATCGACAAAACCCATAATCTGCGAATGGCCGTAGCTTTGAAATATTCAGGCATCGCTGAAATTCAAGGCTTTGTATTGCCGACTTATCGTATTGCGGTGATTAGCGATCGCGAGTTTTTTGGACAGCACGCCCTCGGCACACCCAATTATGTCCGTAAGCGCCGCCGCGCCGCCTCGAAACAGGTTGACTTAAATAAGCTTTCTCCTGGGGATTATGTGGTTCACAAAAATCATGGGGTGGGGCAGTTTGTCAAATTGGAGAAGTTGACGGTTAATCGAGAAACTCGCGAATATTTGGTTCTCAAATATGCCGATGGATTATTGCGGGTTGTCGTCGATCAGATGTCGATTTTGTCGCGCTATCGGGGTATGCATGAGGATAAACCCGAACTGCACAAGATGACGGGCAAGGCTTGGACAAACAGCACGGCTAAGGCAAAGAAAGCAATCAAGAAGATCGCTTTTGATTTGTTGGAACTATACGCCAAGCGATCGCAACAATTAGGATATTCTTTTCCGCCCGATAATCCTTGGCAACAGGAAATGGAAGATTCTTTTCCCTATCAAGCCACACCTGATCAGTTAAAGGCAACGCAGGATGTGAAGCAGGATATGGAAAGTGCGCGTCCGATGGATCGCCTTGTGTGCGGTGATGTCGGCTTTGGCAAAACGGAAGTTGCAATTCGCACAATTTTTAAGGCAGTGACTTCGGGCAAACAGGCGGCGCTCCTCGTTCCCACGACGATCCTCGCGCAGCAGCACTACCACAGTTTGCAAGAACGCTATGCCGCCTATCCCGTCAATATTGCCCTACTCAATCGCTTCAAAAGCACTTCCGAAAAGAAAGAAATTGTCCGCAAACTGAAAACGGGTGAATTGGATATTGTGGTTGGTACACATCAACTGTTATCCAAGGATGTGGGTTTTAAGGATTTGGGGTTACTCGTCATCGATGAAGAGCAACGCTTTGGGGTGGCGCAAAAAGAGAAAATTAAAACCATGAAAACAGAAGTGGATGTGCTGACCCTCTCGGCTACACCAATTCCGAGAACCCTCTATATGGCGATGTCTGGGGTGCGTGAGATGAGTCTGATTACGACACCACCACCATCGCGGCGATCGATTATGACCCATTTATCGCGTTACAATTCTGAATTAGTTCGCGCTGCCATTCGTCAAGAACTCGATCGCGGTGGGCAGATTTTCTATGTGGTGTCGCGCATTGATGATATCGAAGAAGTTTCGGCGAAAGTCCATGAAATGATTCCCTCGGTCCGCATGGCGATCGCCCATGGACAAATGCCCGAATCAGATCTAGAGACGACGATGCTCAGCTTCAGCAGTGGCGAATCTGACATGATGATCTGTACTACGATCATCGAATCAGGCTTAGACATTCCGCGTGTGAATACGATCATCATTGAAGATGCTCAGAGATTCGGACTTTCTCAACTCTATCAATTGCGAGGTCGCGTTGGTCGGGCTGGTATCCAAGCCCACGCATGGCTGTTTTATCAAGAAAAAGGCGAACTCACCGATGTGGCGCGGAAACGCCTCAAAGCGATTCAAGAATTTACCCATCTCGGCTCAGGCTATCAGTTAGCGATGCGTGATATGGAAATTAGAGGTATTGGTAATATCCTCGGTGCGGAACAGTCGGGGCAAATTAACACGATCGGCTTTGATCTGTATATGGAAATGCTGCAAGAAGCGATCGCCGAAATACGCGGCTCCGAAATTCCTGAAGTCGATGATACCCAAGTCGATCTACCGATTACCGCCTTTATCCCTGCGGAATATATTCCCGATGGCGATCGCAAGATGAGCGCCTACCGAGCCGTCTCTGCGGTGACATCTCGCCGTGAACTGACTCAAATCATCGAAGAATGGAATGATTGCTATGGTAAAGTTCCAGTGCCAGCGATGCAATTGATTAAAGTGATGGAATTAAAACTTCTGGCTAAACGCATCGGCTTCTCACGCATCAAACCCGAAGGCAAACAGCACGTTGTCCTCGAATCGAAAATGGAAGAACCTGCATGGAAGTTGCTCCATGAACATCTCCCTAGTCATTTGCGATCGCGCTTTGTCTATAGCAAAGGCAATGTCACCGTCAGAGGTATCGGCACTCTTTCCCACGATAAGCAGCTTGATAGTTTGATTGAATGGCTAGATGCCATGCACCAAGCTAAAGCTGTCGCTTAATTTAGAATAGGTGGCACGAAGTGCCACCTATTCTAATTAGGACTTACGCAAAATCCAAATCGCCCTCATCCCCCAAACCCTTCTCCCGTTCTGGGAGAAGGGGAGTAAGAGATTTTTCTTGTTCCCCTCTCCCTTTTTGGGAGAGGGGCTAGGGGTGAGGGTCTTAGCAACTTTTGCGTAAGTCCTACTAATCTCAAAAAATAGTAATTTAAAAAAACATGATTTCTAATCAAATTGCTTTAGTTTGGCATCGGCGCGATTTGCGAATTGATGATCATCCTGCCCTAAGTCAGGCGATCGCCCAAGTTGGCGATCGCGGCAAGGTGCTAGGGGTATTTATCTTTGATCCCGATATTCTTGATGATGGTGTCACCGAAGGCAGCAAAGTTGACTTTATGCTCGGTTGTCTCAAGGAATTACAAGCCAACTATCGGCGATTAGGTAGTGATTTATTGTTTATGTATGGTCAGCCTGTTAATTCCCTTTGTGAATTAGCAAAATCTATTCAGGCAACCCATGTATTTTTTAATCAGGATGTTGAACCCTTTGCGATTAAACGCGATCGCGCCGCCATGCAATCTTTGCAAGAACTAGGCTTACAGGTTAAAAGTTTTGTCGATATTGGGCTAATCGCTCCTGACGCGATCGCCACTCAAGCAGGAGAACCCTATAAGGTTTACACTCCATTTTGGCGCAATTGGCAAAGCAAACCAAAGCCGCAACCCTTTGATGCACCCCAAAAATTAACGGGTTTATCGAGCTATGAGAATTTGCCGATAATTCCTTTGCCGAGTCTCCGCGAACTTAAATTTATTAATGATATTAAGTTACCAAAGGCTGGAGAAGCCGCCGCTTTAGAACTATTAACTCAATTTTGTGATGGTAATGGAATTTTACGCTATCAAACAGAACGGGATTTTCCTGCCCATGCGGGTACATCAACCCTGAGTCCACATCTGCGCTTCGGTACGGTGGGCATCAGGCGGGTTTGGGAGGCAGCGATCGCCTCTGAGCAACTTGTGCGGAGTGAAGAAGAAGCAACGGGAATCACCACATGGAAACAGGAACTAGCATGGCGCGAATTCTATCAACATGTTCTCTTTTACTTTCCTGAATTAGAAACAGGAGCCTATCGTTCCCAAATGCGGGATTTCCCTTGGGAAGATGATCAGCAAAAATTTGAGACATGGTGTGAGGGGCGCACGGGCTATCCGATTGTCGATGCCGCGATGCGACAACTCAATCAAACGGGATGGATGCATAATCGCTGTCGCATGATCGTCGCAAGTTTCTTAACTAAGGATTTGATCATTAATTGGCAATGGGGTGAGCGCTATTTTATGCAGAAGTTACTCGATGGTGATCTCGCAGCAAATAATGGTGGTTGGCAATGGAGCGCCTCTAGTGGCATGGACCCCAAACCTTTACGGATTTTTAACCCTGCGTCACAGGCGCGTAAATACGACCCTGAAGGAGAATATATTTTGCGCTGGTTGCCTGAGTTGCAGGGGCTGACCACCGCCGAACTTCTGAGTGGCAATATTCCACCGCACCAGTGTAAACGCCGCGATTATCCTTTGCCTATAGTCGATCACCAGTTCCAACAGCAAAAATTTAAAAGTCTCTATAAAGATTGCAAAATTTAGGCTTACAGCGCTTTGCACTTAATTCAAAAGCTTAAGGTGGTGCAACGCGCACCTTAAGCTTTTATTTCTTGGAAGCTTGTAACTCGTTGATTTGGATATTTTGGGTGCGGATGCGGCGCGATAGTAACCGAATAATATTTACGGCAATATCAGGGGTTTCATCGATCGCCTCATAGAGTTGTTGCTGAGTCAGCACCAGACAATCACAGCTAGTAATCGCCGTCACCGAAGCCGATCGCGGTTCTGCGTCAAAGAGCGACATTTCCCCAAAACAACTGCCTTTATCTAAAATTGCCAAATCCTTATCCTCTAAATGCACCCGCACCTTTCCCGCCACCACAATATATAGCGATCGCCCCTCTTGACCTTGCGCGAAAATCATTCTGCTCGATGGATAGGACACCTCATTCATAATTGAAGCTAGACGCACCAAAAAGTCGTCCCGTAACTCCTTAAAGATCGGAACACCTCTTACCAATAACAAACGATCAATACTGGTTAGCATTGGTTACAACTCCCCATGACCCTTTGATTTGCCGATCATTCTCGTTCTTATCTCGGTATCTATATCGGTTCTTACTTGGGAATTATCACTTAGATTTAGGGTGTTTCTGTCATTATTTTCAAAATAATAGGCGATCGCCCTTGCCTGAGCCAATACTAAAGAATCACGATCCTTTAATAAACGCGGCAAAATTCTGATTAGCGATCGCGGTGAGGCAACTTGCAAATAAGAAATCACTGACTCCCTGACAAATCCTGTGGGGTATTCTAAGCATTTCAGCATTGATTCGGCTGACAAACTCCAAAACTGAGTCCGTGCCACATGAAAGCAGCAAGCCAAAGTCCAATCCGATAAACAATGGCGCAACTCTACAATCTGTTGCAGTCTTTTAACGGGAGCGAGGGGTCTGTAGGGGTGAATGGTGGCGAGGACAGTCAGTTTATCGGGGATGGAGCGATTATCGACGACGGACAATAAAATTTGTTTAACACTTAAATCAACGGTATTGTCCAAAATCTCCATCCCGCGAGCAAGACTACTTTTCGAGCCAGATAAAATATTAAAAGCGGCCGCCTGAATCGCCGATGCCGAGTATAACAATTTCATCAATAGAAAAATGCGTTCTAAGCTATCGCTCGCCTCATTTCGCAAAGACTCTAGCAATAGTTCCACTTCCGCATTCAAAATAGGCGTTAGACTCATATCTTCTACACCCGCCCATGCTTCAGTCATGATCCCTAATTCTTGAACTACCATTTTTTCGATGCCGCTACGTCCGATCAATTCTAAAACAGCCTCAATCCCATGTTCTTGCGGTATCCGAATTAAAGTTCGTAAAATTTGCCGCCGATGTTTGCCCCAAGATTTAAATAAATTATTGGCAAGAACTGAAATTGAAGTTTGGCTTCTAATTTCCCCTAAAATATCCCATGCTTGGATGCGAACATGATCGGGGCTGCGATCGCTATAGACAAACTCTAGCAATGGATTAATCGCATCATCACCAAGGGTAATTAATGCTTCATGGGCAGCTTTGCGGGTCACTTTATAATGCAACCCCCGCACAAGCGACGGGAAATATTCACTAGTACGGGTAGCGGCGATCGCCTTAAGCAAAGCACAACGCACCTCTATCGAAGGATCTTGTAATAATTGCGGCACATAAAAACGCAAAGACTGCATAAAAGCCGCTTCCGCCAAAGCCCGACAGCCTAATACTCGTTCAGGCTGTGAGGAACTAGTGATCATATGCCGCAAAGTATTAGTTGCTTCAGCCACCTGTGACGAAGCCCCCAAACGCATCATCAGCGCCACCGCCGTACCCCGAATAATCGGGTTTTGCTCTGGACCTAAATAATGTCTCAGGCTATCAATATCTCGATTTTTTTCATCAGCTAGTAAAACATAGCGCAAACATAAAGCCTGTACCTGTGGTGAAGCATTGGGTGATTGCATCACCTCACTGATATAGGGCAAATACTTCGACTCAGGATTTTCTAGCATAGCCTCAATGCTCTGAGCCTGTAAATCTGGAGTCATCTGTGACAGCATAGGGGCAAGGGACTCACCCACAGCCTGTGGTGCAATTTGGGTCAACAGATCAATACAAATAGATTGCTCGGCTTGGGTTTCGGCTCTTGCCATTGACTCGGCTACAGCGCGGCGCATCTCGCGAGTATCCACTGCCATCAACCCCAACTGTCCTCGCTCAACACTCTGGATTAATAGTTCTAAATATCCGCGTCTCAGCAACCAAATAACTGCCACCCAGACCAAGGCAACCACCACAATTACCGCCGCGAACCAATGGGAAGAAATATCGACACTAACGCCTCTTTTTTTAAAGATTTCGCTGACAATCCAAATTAAAACCCCTGCACCACCCGTTGCCAATGGATCGGCAATCCCTCTGACAAAGGATTGAATTTGACTGCGAAACTGATCGGGGATGGCTTGAAATAGGGTTGGTGCTGTGGCGGCGACAATCGTAAATCGAAATAGTTCATCAAAAAATTTCAGAACCACGAAACCAACTAGCAAACCAAAGGGCGCAAATCCCGCCAATGTTCCCGTGATAATAATCCCCACTGGCGGCATGAGTACTGCAAAAAACACGCCGATACGTTCAATAATACGGCTAGAACCAAAAAGCTGTAGCGCCAGCTTAAAGACACCCATAATGCCGCCAAAAATGCCTAGGAAGCTACCGATCGCCTCTTCAGTTTTGAGATTAATTTCCAGTTGGGTTTGATACTGAAACTCGATCATAAAAAACAAAACTTGGGCAGCAATAAAAAAGCCAAATAGTAACCAGACATATTTGAGCAGATTGCCCTGTAGCGATCGCGTGGCCATGTCTCCATCTTCGGTGACGCTGTAGATGGAATTGGGAAAGGCTTGGCGGTAGCGAGTGCTGAGATAAAACAATAAAGATGCTCCCACTAAGAGCATGAAGCAAGTAGCGAGGGTCATATTGGTGACTCCCACTAAGCTCACAAAAAATGGGTAGGAAAATCCGCCCAAAATCTCGGCAACGATAATGCCTGTACTAATTAAAGGGAATGCACGTTTAATTTCACGAATATTAAATAATTGATTGGCGGCAATGTCGTTATTAATATTACTAAGTACATAAATTCCCTCTACCCATAGCCGAATGCCAAAAACAGCCGCCATGTAGATCAATGATCCCTTTTGGGTTAGCCCCATCCATGCCAAGGGTAATGGCAAAGCTAAGAAACAGGAGATGCCCAGCATCACCCAACGCAAAGGAAAGAGCTTTTGTAACCATGAATAAAAAACGCCAAAAGCTGTCACCACAAAGGCGGTGGCGATATATACCCAAGTAAGATTTTCGGCTTTATAGGCTTCGAGAAATAGGGTAGAGCTAGAATATTCAAGCCATACTGCTCCGATCGATGTTGCACAATAAAATAAAAACATCAAAAACGTGCGTTCAGCCTCGTCGGGACGCAGGTTCACGATTTTTAAAAAGCGGCGCATCGATGAATTAGAGTCGGAAATAGCAGTTGCACTCATAGGTGATGGCGATCGTTTGACGATATGGTACTACAAGAACGCAAATCTGCAATGACAGCTATTTATCCCATCACTTCAATTTCACAAGGAAATCTCAATATTTGGGAAACTTGTCGGCGTAAATATCAATATAAATTTTTAGAGGTGCTGAGCTTACCAGAAGCGGATTTAGATCGCAAAAAAAAGTTGCAGTTAGGTTCAGAGTTTCACTTGTTGATGCAACAACAGCAATTAGGCTTAGATGTATCTGATTTGGCAAGTAGTGATGAGCGATTGCAAACATGGTTAGCAGCTTTTAAGGATCATCCCCCAGTTATGATTGAGGGCGATCGCCTCTGTGAGCATCGCCGCACCTTAGAGATATCTCAGGAGTTTCTGTCGGATCATCATCAAAATAGCGATCACCTTCAAGGATATTTTGTCTTAACTGCAATTTATGACCTGTTAATTTTGGGCGATCGCCAAGCGCAAATCCTCGATTGGAAAACTCACCAAGTGGCGATCGCAAAAGATACGTTAATCGCTAATTGGCAAACGCAACTATATTTATATTTGTTAGCAAAAACGACTAACTATGCACCTGAGCAGCTATCGATGACCTATTGGTTTGCGAATACTGCTGAGTCGGTGGTTATTAATTATTCGCAAACTGATTATGAACGCACTGGCAAAAAGATCCAAGGGATTTTAAGGGAAATTGCTCAGGCTCAGGAATATCCCACATTAAAGGATGTTCATAGCTCTGATTGTAAATATTGTGAGTTTCGCGATCGCTGCGATCGCGGAGAGATGCTCACCAAATTTACAAGCAATAATCTTGAAGATATTCCCGAAATTGCAATTTAAATTTATCGCTTATAATCTCCGCCTGAACCATATTTCCATGCGTCAATCTGACGCTGTAATTGATATTGCTGTTCGGGTAATAAATTGGCGATCGCTGGCTCAATGGTTTGACCAAGCTGATTTAAAAAACTATAGGCTCCTAGATTGAGATAATGCTTGAGCCAATTAGCTAAGGTTCCAATTCCCACCTGTTGAATGATTTTGAGAACCAGCACAGGATCGGCAATGGACATGGCTAACATTGTCTGAGCCAATGGCACAAACTGCACCACGTCTTGCAAAAATGGATAGAGAACCCGATCGCCTAATTTCTCCATTGCCATAAAGGTGACAGCCAGCAAATAATTAATGCGATCGCTTTGAACTTTCTGATTAACGGCAACACTCATCGATTTTTGAAATAGCCAAGTAACCGATAAATTAGGTTGATAGGGTTGCAGCGATCGCAAGTCTTGTTTCGATAGCCAGTCACCATGCAGAGCCGCATTAATCCCATCGGTTAAGCGTGGCAAATGCCGCACCATTGCGCCAAATCCGCCAAAGCTAAGAGGAGATTGCATTCCTGAGCTATCCCCCACCTGTAAAATCCGATCCCAAGGAGTTTGCAAAGGATTTTGTTTGTAGGAAGGGAAAAAGCCAAACAGAACGCGCTCAAACTTTAGTTGATGGAGTTCTATTTCTTGATATTTCGGCAACCAAAAAAGATAGTCTTCCATTAGTTGGGCAAAGTTAGGACGCTGCGGCTCCGCATCCACATAGGTAAACATATAGGTGGTTCTGCCATCTTTGGCGGGAAATGCTTCCCAAAAATATTGACATTGATTTTGAATTGGCGTAAAGCTATAAATCAAGTCTCCATAGGGCTTTTCAGACATTCCCTTCGCACAACTACCCACCACCATACAGACTCCATCGGGTTTAAGATTGCCCTGTACCTGCGATCGCGCTTGTTTCGCGATCGGCGAAAAATGCCCCATCACATCTAGTAATAATCGTCCTGTAAGTCTTTCTATGGGGGGATTAACTGCATTATCGTTTTTATGAGTTACTTCTACAGCGATGCCATCAGGATAGGCGATCGCCTTTTTAAATATGGTTTGCTCTAATAATTTACCCCCCGCAGCAAGGAATTTCTGTTTGAGAGTTTCTAATAAATAGACAGGATCAACACCAATATTGAGAACATCCCGCACCCATAGATCTTTACCGCCCTCAAAGCCAACTCGCGCAGGATTATAGATTGTGGCGATCGCGGTTTCTAATTCCATTTCCGTTAGTAAATCTAACTCTAGAAATATCTCTAATTCCTGTCGTGAAATATTCCATTCTTGGACTCGACCCCGCAAAGCCCCTTGCTCGATAATAACTACATCCCAACCAAGTTGCTGCAATGCACAGGCAATGAATATCCCCAATGTGCCACCACAAACGATCACATCAAAATCGTGATCCCCTAATTTATTTTGAGATCTGCTTTGAGAAGTATCGACAACTTGAGGAATCTCTTGATCAAACTGACGATATTTATGCCAAAACGCATCCATGCGCTCTAATTGCGCTGGGATTTCTGGAGGCATTTGCGATCGCACAGTTTCCAATAAAGACATATTTTTCCAAAATATAGCAAACCCAGATAAATTCTCAAAAAGCTTGCTTTGCAAGCTTTTTGAAGCCAAATTAATTAAAAGTGT
>DCSN01000218.1:20471-23414 GCA_002325645.1 Pseudanabaena sp. UBA1465 | reverse complement strand
ACACTTTTAATTAATTTGGCTTCTTGATTATACTAACGTTGATATCGAGGATCGCAATAGTCGCGTAACCATTTACTTACAGCATCAGCGATCGCGCCATCACTGACATCAATGGGTGGAGCCTGACCAATTCGCATAAATGCCATTGATAATCGCCATCCGTTAGTAGTAGGAACCACAAACAACCAGTAAGCACGTTGAGAAGTGGCGACCTTACCCGTTTGCCTTTCTAACATCGATAAAAAAATCTGCTTTGGCAAGCGATCGCCAGACTGATCGGGCGCAAGGGGCAAAGGTTCTAGCTCTGGTTGACTAACCGCCATAACTTCGCGCTTGATTCGCAAACGCATATAGGTGCGATTGAGATAATCTCGCAAGTCCTTAGCTAGGGCATTACTTAAACTAGGGAAGTCTGAAGGACAAACCCGATTGTTAATATAGGTTTCGGCCTTGGCGTGAGTAGGGCTAACCAGATTAGGAAGATGAGCAAATAAGGCGATCGCTATAGCTATTTGTGTCCATTTCTTATGCATTTGTTTAGCTTTCTGAAATCAATAAAAAGCGAATCTGCTTCATACTCTGCTCGTTACGCAGAGATTGGATGGTCTGAGCAAGCTTAATACTAGCAATGATCACATTGGGTTGGAATGTCGTGACGCGCGATCGCAAATCATCTTGAGGCGAGATAATTGAAGGCACAAAGCCTTGATTTTGCAGCATTTCTACTAACAAACTAATCGAGACAAAGTTATCATCAACCACTAAAATATTTTTGCCTATAGATGTTTTATGGGTCAACAATAAGTCAACTTCTCGCATTAAAATCGCCATATCAACGGGCTTAGTCACATAGCTATCGATTCCCAAATGTAAACCCTTATTCTTATCATCAATTACAGATACCATAATAATGGGAATATCTAGGGTGACAGGATCTGATTTGAGAATGGAAGCCACATCATAGCCATTAATGCCTTGCATGATAATGTCTAGGGTAATTAGATCAGGTCGAACTTCCCGCACCTTTGCGATCGCGGCTTGACCATTTTCTGCCTCATATACCTCATATCCCTTTGATTCTAGTTCCTGTCTCAGCAAACTCCGAATACTAGCATCATCATCAATTACAAGGATCTTCTTGGGAGATCCATTGGCAATTTGATCCTCAGATTGTTGCTCAAACATTACCCGTTTTTTCAATTGATCAATGAGCATATCAAAATTGATTGCAGGGATTTGGGGTTTATGATCATTTTCTTTATCTTGAAATATGGGTAATGTGAACGAAAAGGTACTACCCTTCCCAATCTCACTTTCCACCCAAATTCGACCGCCATGATGCTCAATAATTTCCCTAGAAATAGGTAAGCCCAGCCCTGTGCCTTGGGGTTTATCGGTGAGGGTATCGCCCACCTGTTTAAACTTCTCAAATACCTTAGGCTGATCAGATTCCGAAATACCTACGCCTTGATCTACCACACTTACAGTAATTGTTTGGTCGGTATGTTTAACGCGGCAAGTGATACTACCTTGTTCGGTAAATTTAACGGCATTAGAGATTAAATTAATCACAACTTGAATCAAGCGATCCTTATCACCTTTAATATTCGGTAAGTCTGCATCAATTTCTCTGATGGGTATTAATCCCTTTTGCTCAAATAACGCCGAAGTTGCCGAGAAAGCGCGATCGATTACTTCTGTAATTGCTAATTTATCCATATTCCATTGCATTTTACCTGCTTCGATTTTGGCAACATCTAAGACTTCATTGATCAGTTTAGTCAGACGAATTCCTTCGGAAACAATGATTTCGATATTTTCTGCAACTTGACGCACGCTTCTTTTTACCTTCTTATCGTCAGTTTGGATCAAAGGAAAGATAGTTTCATCAAGTTTCTTCTGAATTAATTTTGCAAAACCGAGTACAGAGGTAAGGGGAGTTCGCAATTCATGGGATACGGTGGAAATGAAGTCCGTCTTCATGCGATCAACTTCTTTCTCAGCCGTGATATCACGAATTAAGATGACCGTACCGAGGTAGTTGGTTGTTAATTCAGTGACTACTCCATGATTTTCTCTAAAAATGGAAGTTGCTACGGCTTTACCTGTGCGGCGATCGGGCAGGGCAAATTCAGCAGTAAAGACCTGTTTAGGATTCTCTCTAGTGCTGGTAATAATATTCGTGATTTCCTGATATTTAAATATGTCATTGTATTTCTCTGAGGCGGCGATCGCTTTACTACTCACACCAATCATCCCCGCAAGGGCTGGATTAAACTGCGTAATCCGATCTTCGCCATCAACTACCACTAAGCCATCGACCATGTTATCGATAATCGCTTTAATTTCACTGGTGCGCTGTTCGACCTTCTGCTCTAGGGTGCGGCTGTAATCGGCTAACTGTTCTCCTGAATTTTTGAGCTGCGAGGTCATTTGATTAAAGGCGATCGCCAAAATCCCAATTTCGTCCTCAGTTAGCACAGGCGCTTGCGAGTTCAAATTACCGCCAGCAACTTGGTTAGCAGCATCAGCGATCGCTAAAATTGGTTGGGAAATCCGACGGGCAATTAAATATACCGCCGTTAACAAAATACCTGCGGAACTCAATCCAATCAGTAAAATATCACGCGCAAGACGATCGGCTGGTTCAAAGGCTTCTGACTGAGATATTTCCGCTATTAAAGCCAAATTGAGATTATCAATCCAGACAAAGCTCCCTAACACAGGCACGTTTTTATAATTTCGGTACAGTCCCTCTCCATCTTTGCCGATCGCGGCGGCGGTGATCCCTTCACTTTTAATATCTTTGGCAAGTTCCTGATTATCGGCTCCGCCGCCTGATAGCAAAATATTTTTAGACGCTAATCTACCCACGATGTAGGTTTCGCCACTCTTGCCTAAACCTGTATTTTGACGAATAATGTCATCTACCCCTTGCAGATC
>DCSN01000218.1:16644-20377 GCA_002325645.1 Pseudanabaena sp. UBA1465 | reverse complement strand
GTCATCGCCGCCTTACCTGAAATCGGCGAAATATAAAAATTAGGGACAATCACCCGCGATTGGTCACGCGTAAAATAAGTAGTCGTATTCCCTAACGGTTGATATTTTCCTTCCTTTTGTTTATCAGTGGAAATGATCGTGATTCCATTATTAGTCAGAATTGAGATTTGGCGAATATTCGGCTTTACCGATGATATATCGGTCATAAACTTTCTCAATCCATCAATGGAAGCTTTAAACTCTAAAGACTCTCGATCTTTAGTAAAAGCTACTTCTGAATTGATCAGAAAATCGGGTAACTGAGTCATCAAAATCACATCTCGGCGTTGATTGTCAACCCATTGATTTACTTGAGACTCTTTCAGCGATGTGGCAACATCTAAACGATCAATTACGGAACGTCTGAGGGCATCACGACTGCGGACATTGGCACTCACCGCCACCAGTAAAACCGTCACAATCGATAGGAGCGAGAAATAGCCAACAAGCTGAAGCAGCAAACGTTTTTTAAATAGGTTAAACATTTTCTATTTCCACTGAGCAAAAATATTTTTAATTTGGGCGATCGCTGTTTCGGTAGCTTGTTCAGGTGTTTCCGTTCCTTTAGCGACCGACCTGATTGTTTTGCCCCAGATCTGTTGTGCGCCGACTTCCGCATAGGCAGGGTTCTGCGCTGTATAGAAGGAAGTGGTATTTTGAAATTGTTTAGTTGTTGTAAGAATATGGGGATCTTGTGAGTCCTTGTAATAGGAATCTTCTAATAATTTTGGCATAGTCGGAAAATATCTGCCCCCTGCCCCTTTGAGATAGGTAAGCAAATTATTCGGCTGGATGATATGGGATAACAAACTTTTAGCCATAGCTTGATTTTGGGTGCTTGCAAAAATTACCGCCTGTTTCACGGCAACTAAATAGTTGAGAGGTTTACCGCTAGGAGCTAGGGGCCATTCTGTGGTGACGAGCTTTTTGTTATAGACCACAGGATCAAACTGCTGAGAGGCTGGGATCGAAAGTCCGGGGTTGGTGGTCATAAATGAATTGCGACTTAGGAAGACCTGATTATTATCTGCGTCAGTCCATTGCACTGCTTTGGGTGGAACATGCTGATTTTTGTAGAAGCCAGCGTATTTACTTAGGGCGGTGATAATACCTTGGCGATGGTTATCAATTTGGAGTTGTCCATTATCATCTAGCAAATCCACGCCATAGGCTTCGAGGAATTGCTCAAACATAAAAATGGTATCGGTGGCTTCCGCCGACATGGGTAGACCGATACCGTAAATATCTTTTTTGCCCTTACTTTTGGCGCGATCCTGAGCCGCTTCCCAAAATTGCCAAAACCCATCCCAATCCCTAGGAATATTTGTGTCACTCAAACCGAATTCCGCAAGTAGATCGCGCCAATAGTGTAATCCTGCCGACAGTTGGGCGATCGGTACTGCATAGTAACTGCGTTGGTCTGTGGCACTATTTTTGTAGGACACTGCTTTTAGGGCGATCGGGCTAAACAAACCTTTAACAGGTGCGACAACATCGGTTACATCTAACAGCTTGTTTTGCCACGCTAGTTTGGGATAGAGGGCAAATTCGGCAGTATTGCTAAATAAGATATCGGGTGGGTTGCCGTTATTCAGAGCATTTTCGGCATCACGATTAACCGAGCCATCATTATAAAAAGTAATTTCGACTTTGGCATTATTATTTTTTTCCCACTCGGCAACAATTTGCGAAAGTGCTTCAGTCTCGGCAGGATAAAAGCTTTGAATCCACCAGACGCGAAATTTCGAGTTTTTTTCGGGAATTCGATAATTTAAGACTGCGGAATCACTACAGGCGGCTAACCCCAAGCCTGCAAACAATAGTGATAGCTGATTAAACTGACGGCGACGCATAGATTTTTAAGATTAAGAAATGAAGCCCAACAATTTGCCAAGAGGTTTAGATAGCGCGAAATATTATCTAAATCTCTAAAGTAGTTAAGTCTGGCAAAACCATAGTTCCTGAAATAAAGGGGGCGGGATCAGGATATTTGATCACCCTGCCTATGAATTTTACACCCGCAACACTTGCTCCTTCGTAGTCAGCGATCGCATCGCCAACCATTAATACGCGATCGGGGTTTAATCCATGAGTTGTTAAAATCTCTCCAATAATAGCGCCTTTTTTAGCGGGAGAACCATGAACAGAGGCAAAATAATGGGTCATGTTACGACGGGAAATAATTCGTTTTAATTCTTGATCGGGCGTGCCTGAGGCAACAAATAAAGGAGTTGATCGATAATTATTTTCCAAAAATTCATAGGCTCCTAACACATAGGCGGATTCTACGACGGCATCTTCTACATATTCCGAAAAGCGATCGCCTAGATGAACTTCCTTTTCTTTGGTTAGGATTTTGCCGAGTAACACCTCTTGATAGTAACGAAATTTTTCAAATCGCGATACACCGCCATGCTCAAGGTGATAGTCCACAACCTGCTGAACAATGCGATCGCCATATTCAGCGTATAGGGCAGCAAAGGCTCTAGTTTTGACATCAACTGATTCAACTAACACGCCGTCAAAATCAAACACGATCGCATCATACTTTTTCATAGAATTTCTTGGTTTTTTATCTAAACAGGGATTGGCAGCGCTTCGCGCTGCCAATCCTTCTCATTGATTATTGAGCCAAGCCCAAATTTACGAGGCTATCAAATAGATTTTGGGCTGCTTCTTCTTCCATTTGCACTCTGGCTTCCTTAGCATAGGAACCCATATGCGGAGTCAAGATAACTTGCGACAAACTACGCAACTTGCCAGAGTAAGGTTCTTCTTCAAATACATCAAGGGCTGCGCCTGCCAAATGCCCTGACACAAGAGCGTCATATAACGCTTCTTCATCGATAATCCCGCCCCTAGAAGTATTGATTAAAATACTGCCCGCTTGCATCTTGTTGATAAAATCTTGATCAACCAAATGATGATTAGCTTTGTTGTAGGGAATATGAATACTAACGACAGATGCTTGTTTTAGAAATTCATCCAAAGATGACACACAAACGGTGTCGGCAAATAGTGAACCACAAACGATGTCATAGGCAATTACTTTTGTCCCAAAAGCTTTTAAAAGTTGTCCCACCCGATTTCCCACCTTTCCATAACCTAGCAGTCCCACAACTTGAGCCGCCAATAGTTTTCCCATCAGGGGTTTCCATGTCCCGTCACGCAGATTGCGATCGGCTTCGGAAATGCGTCTTAAGCTGGAAAGAATCAAACTCACAGCTAACTCAGAAACGGCAATTACTGGAGCCGTAGGCGTGATATGGACTGGAATATTCATTTCTGCGGCGGCTACTAGATCCACACTATCGGTTCCAATTCCACAACGCGAAATTATTTTTAAGGACTTAGCAGCATCAAGAACATGGCGGGTGATTGGTTCCACTCCCGCGATCACCCCCACCACATCATCACTGAGCAATTCTAGAATTTCTGTCTCCTTTAGCTTTCTGCCGTAAGGATTTAAAACAATTTCAAATCCTTGCTGCTGCAAGTCTTGCAAGATGCGATTGTTCTGTAAGTCGAAAGATGAAGTACTAATCAGTAATTTGGGCATATTGGATATCCGATTAATCTTTGCCTAAATGTCAATATTTTTACCTGAATACTCGTATATGCATAGGTATTTATGGCTGATGATCTATTACAGCCTATTAAGGCTTTGAGTAGTGCAGAGAAATTTTGGGAAGCG
>DCSN01000218.1:6318-16597 GCA_002325645.1 Pseudanabaena sp. UBA1465 | reverse complement strand
CGCTTCCCAAAATTTCTCTGGAATTTAATTAGGCGCGAAGCGCTGCAATTTTATTAATAGATTTACGAAAATAGCCATTGCCAAATGGGGATCGTAAATAGCAATAACACGACCCCAAAAGCTAAGGTTGTTACGGTTAAATCATGATCGAGGTTATAGGCTTGAGCAATTACAAGGGTAGAAAAGGCTGGTGGCATTGCCATTTGTAAAACCATTGCCAGCCGAGGCTCTCCTGTAATGCCGAAAAACATTAATCCTGTACCGACCACTAAGGGGGTAAGCAACATTTTGATTGATAAACAAGTAAGAGCTTTTTTAATATTTTTGAGGGTTTTTAGTTGACTAAGTTGCATTCCAATCATTACCAGTGACAGGGTAACGGTTGTCCATGCGATCGCGTTCATACCTGTCGAAATCACGGTCGGCAATGGCACAAATCGCATCCCTAACCCAACGGGCAAACTCCATAAAGCAGGGGTTTTTAGCATTGATATTAAGGGATTTGGCTTAGGTTGATTGTTTGTGGCACAGCCAAAACGACTTGCTAGGGCAATACCCACTGAATAGGCGGCGATCGTGGAACCGATCAAATCGTAAAATAGTGACCAAGCAAAATATTGTGGACCGACTAGGCTGAGGCTTACGGGATAGCCAATAAAAGCGGTATTGCCTAGGGTCATTGCCAGCAAAAAGCTGCCCTGTGTTGCTCCTGACCAAGCACTACTTTGTTCTAAGGTGGCATCTCCACCTGAAGTTCTTTCAGCTTTTTCGCGTGATGTAATTCCCCTTGATAAAGCGCTAAACCTTTCATCACTCAGTCCCAAATCAATCCAAATCCACGCTAACCCTGCCCCAACTAAAATGGCAACCCAAGCGGTTATCGGCGCGATGATAATCCACCCTGACAAATCAGCCTGCCGTAAAAAAGAAACAATGCTGATAGGAACGCCCACAAATAGCAAAGCTTTGCCGAGATAGGTGGTGTAAATCTTGGGCAGTAGTTTTCCTAATATATAGCCCAATAATGTCCATCCAATTAACCTCACATATAGCATGACGAGGGGATTTTCTAATGTTAGTGTGAACATAGAACTAAAATTTACGGGTATGGGGGTATGGGTATGGCTGAATATAGCAGAGATTCATAACTGTCCTCCATTTACATCGACGATCGCACCCGTCATGTAGCTAGATAGCTCTGAGGCAAGAAATAGAATGACATTAACCTGTTCTTCCATAGAGGCGATGCGCCCTAGGGGGATGGAATCAATTAGTTTTTGTTCTGCTTCTGGCGGTAAGGTGGCGGCTAACATGGGGGTGTAGGTTTGGCTGGGACAAATTGCATTGACATTGATCTGAAAGGGGGCTAACTCATAGGCAAGTTGCCTAGTAAAACCCACTACTCCTGCCTTTGACGCAACATAATGAATACCTGAGATTTTGCTTCTAAAGTGTCCCGCGATCGATGAGACGTTAATAATTTTGCCACTGCGCTGTTGCTTCATGATGGGAACTACCTGCTTGCAACAAAGAAATTGGCTGGTGAGATTGGTGGCTAGGACTCTGTTCCAATCTTCAAGGGAAATATCTTCGATTTTGGCGATTTGATTGATCGCGGCATTATTAATCAAAATATCGATGCGTCCATATTTATCGAAAATAGTCGCGATCGCCTGTTTGACTTGTTCTTCGTTGGACACATCACAATGGAGGGATAGAGCCGATTTACCTGCGGCATTTAGATCGGCGGCGATCGCATCTGCACCACTGCGAGAAATAAATACAGTATGCGCTCCATAACCAGCGATCGCCTCAGCGACAGCCTGCCCGATGCCACTACTTGCCCCAGTGATAATCGCTACCTTTTCTTTAAAATTATCGGTAAATTCGTGGGGTTTGGTCATGGGTATCAAGATACAGCGCTATTTTTGCAAGTGCCGCAAAGCGGCACTTGCAAAAATAGCATAACTAAAAAACATGATCTTCCACGAAAATATGATTGACATCGGGCTTGCCGATCGCTAAACGAATTGATGGCTGATCGCCAGCCGTGCGGATATTGTGAATTACTTGGCGCGGCACAAAAATGATGTCATCTTTTTTGGCATGGTAACTACCATGACCATCCACATCCCACTCTAGCTCACCTTCCATAACCACCCACCATTCATCCTCATTAGCATGATAGTGAGTGCGATTACTTTCCCCTGGTTTTTGACAAATCATCACGGCGCTCATCATATCGGTGTAAATGAGTCGTACTGACCAAGATGGCTCACCCATCTCTTTTTTGATGTCTTCTAAACGATTGAAAATGCGATTGATGCTGCTGTGGGTATTAGCCTTAGCAACCCCATCATTTTTCATCACACTGGCGAGATCTTGATCTTGGGCGGCGATCGTGGTCATGGCAAATTAGTCTCTCTAAGGTGTTACCGAAATTATATAGCGATCGCTTATATAGCTGAGCTTTGCGCTCAAACTGAAACCAATCTAATTTTTTAAATTTTTAAAAGTAGTGCGAAGCACTACTTTTAAAAATTAGAATGAGAAGGTGGTGCGAAGCACTCCGACAGTTACGGTGGAGTTAGTGCTTACACCTTCAGGATTAAACACCCAGAAAACCCCAGGGGTAATGCTGATATTTTTGCTGACGCGATAGCGATAGAACAGTTCCAACTGATAAGGAGTAGTATTTGTACCTCCTAAATCGGCTCCACCACTTACCGAGGTGCGATTAATCGGTTGTCCAAACAAAACACTACCCGCACTACCTTCGCTAAACAAATCGTTGAAGGTTAAACTCGCAAGCCAACTAGTAAAGGTTGTGGAAGCGGAAGTATTGACAGCATCGGCAAATATCACCGTTCCCCAAGTCCCGAAAACGAGTTTGGGAGTGATTTTCCATGCCAAGTTACCCGCGATCGCATTAGTGCGAATAGAAGAAGTATAGCCAGCAACATTGATAGACTCAGTATTAGGCAAAGATGTGGGAGTTGTACCAACTAAACTTGTTCCTAGAGAGTTACTTTGATTATATGTATTTGCATAGGTAATAGAAGTATCTAGATTTTCAGCAGGCTTGAATAAAATCTGCACGAGAGCAAGGGTTGAACCTCCAAATAATCCACCTGTTCCACCAGGGGAAGCTGTAGCAGGTGCGGATGAGCCATAACCTGCTTGCAATTTAACTTTATCTGTAATTGCCCAATCAAACCCTAACAGAGAAGTTGTCCCCGCAATTCGCATGAGGGGGTCAAAGCGCCCAAATCTGGAAATAGAACCCTGTCCATTACTTGCGGTCGGAGAAAGAACTGTGAAGAATTCATCAGGGAAACTTACGGGCGCGATGTAGAGATTGACCTTGCCATCGAAGATTGGGAATTTGTAATCCAGAAGGCTGAGGTTAAAAGTATTTGCCGCAGAACCAGCAGGACCTGTCGCGATCGGTGAGGAGTTGCCAGAACCAGGACCAATTCTGGCGGTGTTAGTGCCTAATACCGCCGCAAGACTAGAGGGATCACCTGTGCTACCAAAATTGTTGCCTGCCTCAAGGCGAGTTCTCAATAAATCTTTACCTGTGAAACTGGTATTGAGGATCAAACGAGCGCGATAGCCTAGGGTTAAATTTGATGATTTATTGGTTACGCCTCCACTACCTGCCGTTGCGGAGAAAATGACTTCGCCGTTGAGTTTGGTGGTGGTGGAAAACTGTTGGGCTTCTAGCTTGGCGGTTTTTGCGTCAAGGGCATCAACGCGACCGCGCAAAGTGGCGAGTTCGGCGGCAAATTCTTCTTGCAATTTTTGCAGAGTTGCGAGGTCTTCTTTACTAACCTTATCGGCTAAACCTGCGGAGATAATTTCGTTGATTTTGTCAAGACAAGCATTTAAGCCTGCGGCAAATTCATAACGACTGGTGGCTTGCTTGCCGCGAAAGGTGCGATCGGGATAGCCAGCGATGCAGCCATAACGTTCCACCAAGGACTGTAAAGCCGTGAAAGCCCAATCAGTTGGTTTCA
This sequence comes from Pseudanabaena sp. UBA1465, assembly GCA_002325645.1. GTDB lineage: Bacteria > Cyanobacteriota > Cyanobacteriia > Pseudanabaenales > Pseudanabaenaceae > Pseudanabaena. Next base: position 12,578 of record DCSN01000218.1, on the reverse strand, counting down.
CATCGCTAAGCTGCGATACTGAGGTGACATTTTGCGCTGTTGTTTGGGGGGCTGTTTCTAGTTGGATCGACTTGTAAGGATCTTTATTTTCAGTAAACAGAGATTGTGCATTTATTTCTGAATGAGCCAGACTAGGAAATGCAGATAGGGTTGTTAAGAAAGATAGACAACCTAGGGTATTTACAATTGAGCCTTGTACTTTAGTCATTTAAAAATCACTCTCACTCTTACACCTAACATCTAAGGCTAGACTTCTTAGCCTTAGATGTCAAAGGAATATTTGGCTGAATATTTGAATAAATATTTGGGCGCGATCGCACCTAAATATTCATTCCATGCTAGATAAAGTAACCATTGCCCCGACCATAAATCAAAGTAAATTTTTATGAATGAAAATAATCTCCAAAGACTACTAAGGGCGGCGCAGGAAAAGGCAATTCAGGGGCAATTACCAAGCTATATTCCTCTGTTAGCTCAAGTTGATCCCCAGATCATTGCGATCGCCATTTATCAAACAAATTCAATAAATATAACTTTAGCGGGTGATACATCTGTGACCTTCCCTTTAATGAGTTTGATCAAGCCATTTTTATTGTTGTATTTGTTAGAGACACTGGGTATTGATGAAGTTTTTAAGATGGTCGAGCGCCAACCGACCTTGGAGGCTTTTAACGCAATTCCTGAGAGCAAGCCAAACAATCCGATGATTAATAGTGGCGCGATCACCCTTTCGTCACGATTAACCTCCTGTGCAGTTTTACAAAATTGGTTAAATCAGCAATCTGGGGCAGAGCTAAGCCTCGATCACCAAATGTTAAATTCGGTGCGGTCAAATGCTAATCGTCGTAATTTAGCGATCGCCGATCAACTCAAAGCTTTAGGAATAGTTCCAGAGCCGAGTCATGCCCTAGCTGTTTATGAAGAAATCTGTTGTTTGCAAGGCAATGTTCAGGATTTGGCAAAAATTGCTACTTTATTGATTGATACCAAACGTTCTTTAAATATTCCTATCGTTCTCGATGTGATGACGAATTGCGGTATGTATGAGGTATCACAAGCCTTTGCTCAAGATATTGGTTTGCCTTCTAAGTCCAGTATTAGTGGGGCTTTATTGTCAATTATCCCTGATCAAGCGGCGATCGCTTGCTATAGCCCTCCCCTTGACGCGATCGGTAACTCGATCGCAAGTATATTTTTGATCCGCCAAGTCAAATCTGATTTGGCTTATAGCGCTTTGTCCTCAAACCCGAACCAAGAAAAAAATTGAAAGTGTTGCTTAGCAACACTTTCAATTTTTTTCTTGGGGTTCGTTTGATCAACAATTGCTGAAGGTCTGAGTCTCAACAAAAAAGCACGATCACAAATTTTTAAGCAGGATATTTGCGATCGTGTATATACAGCTACCTTTATCCGATAAAATTAAAAACGCTAAAAAGTTTTATCGGTTGTAAACAGAGAATAAGCAAATGAGTAGTACCTTTGATGAAGTTAAAAAAATCGTTGCCGAACAGTTAGGCGTTGACGAAGCCGAAGTTAAGCCAGAAGCTAGCTTTGCCAACGACCTTGGCGCTGACTCTCTCGATACTGTCGAACTAGTTATGGCTCTGGAAGAAAAATTCGGCGTTGAGATTCCAGATGAAGAAGCAGAAAAGATCATCACTGTTCAGAATGCTCTTGATTTCATTAACAGCAAACAAGCTGCCTAAGTGATCCTTGAATTAAATAAAAGCTTTGTTGCTCAGCGACAAAGCTTTTCTGTTTTTAATTTTTTTTGACATTTGACATTTGACATATTGATTCCCAACGAAATGCAAAATCCTCAGCCCCTCTCTCGCGTCGTTGTCACTGGACTAGGTGCAATCACACCGATCGGTAACACGGTCGAAGAATATTGGCAAGGTCTAGTTGATGGCAAAAACGGTATTACCGAAATTACCCGCTTTGATACAACCGATCATGAATGTCGGGTTGGCGGTGAAGTAAAAGATTTTGATCCCCTTGCCTATGTTCCTGCCAAAGAAGCACGACGGATGGATCGTTTTGCTCAATTTGGTGTCAGTGCCAGTATTCAAGCATTGCGTGACGCTAATCTGGAAATTACGCCGCTAAATGCACCACAGATCGGTGTTTTGCTGGGTACGGGTATCGGCGGATTACAAGTGCTAGAAGATCAACACGAAATTATTCGCACAAAAGGTCCAAGCCGTTGCAGTCCCTTCATGATTCCGATGATGATTGGCAATATGGCGGCAGGTTTAACCGCAATTCATACGGGCGCACAGGGACCAAATTCCTGCACAGTTACGGCTTGTGCGGCAGGTTCTAATGCGATCGGTGATGCATTCCGTTTGGTACAGACTGGGTTTGCCCAAGCGATGATCTGCGGTGGCACTGAGGCAGCGATTACACCTTTAGGCTTTGCTGGTTTCGCTTCAGCAAGGGCGATGTCTCGTCGCAATGATGACCCTGCCCATGCCTCTCGTCCATTCGATCGCGATCGCGACGGCTTTGTGATGGGTGAAGGCGCAGGTATTTTAATCATCGAAAATCTCGACCATGCTCTAGCGCGTGGGGCAAAAATCTATGCGGAAATTATTGGCTATGGTTGCACTTGCGATGCTTATCACATGACCTCGCCCTCGCCTGATGGTGAAGGTGCGATCCGCGCCATGTCGCTGGCTCTCAAGGATGGGGATGTCACCCCTGATATGGTGGACTATATCAATGCTCATGGTACAAGTACTTCAGCTAATGACAAGACGGAGACTAAGGCAATCAAGAAGGTTTTAGGAGATCATGCTTATAAGGTGGCTGTTAGCTCTACTAAGTCGATGACAGGGCATTTGCTCGGTGGATCGGGTGGTATTGAGGCTGTGGCGACAGTTTTGGCAATAAAAAATAATATTGCCCCACCAACGATAAATTTAGAAAATCCTGATCCTGAATGCGATCTCGATTATGTGCCGAACAATTCTCGTCCGATGACGATTAATGTGGCAGCTTCTAATTCCTTTGGTTTTGGCGGTCATAATGTGACGCTTGTATTCAAGAAATATCAATAAATCCAAACCCCAAAATTTAGTGGCGGCGCGATGCGCCGCCACTAAATTTTGGGGTTTAACAAAAAAAAGAGACAGCGATCGCTGTCTCTTTTTTTTTGTTTTAGTATTTAGCCGACTACTTGTAGTTCAGCACCAAGGGGAAAGCCTAGGGCTTCCCTTTGGGCGTAATAAAGTTTGGCGACTTGGCGAGCAAGATTGCGGATGCGTCCAATATAGCGAGTACGCTCAGTTACCGAAATTACGCCTCTAGCATCTAACAAGTTAAAGGAATGCGAACATTTCAACACATAATCAAAGGCGGGTAGGACTAGTTCTGCTTCTAGTAAATGGGCGGCTTCCTTTTCGTATTGCAAAAATAGCTGGAATAAAAGATCAGAATCTTGGGGCTTGCCGCCAAAGTTGCCAAAGTTATAGCCGCTATGCTCGACTTCACCTTGGTGATGCACCTGTCCATATTTGATGTCACCTAGGGTGGGGTGCGATCGCCACACAATGTCATACACCGAGTCCACGCCTTGCAGATACATCACCAAACGCTCTAAGCCGTAGGTGATTTCCGCAGCAACGGGGCGACAGTCTAAGCCGCCCACCTGTTGAAAATAAGTAAACTGGGTGACTTCCATGCCATCGAGCCAGACCTCCCAACCGACACCCCATGCGCCGAGGGTGGGCGATTCCCAATCATCTTCGACAAAGCGCACATCATGATCGGCGGGGTCGATGCCGAGGTGTTTGAGGCTATTTAAATATTGATCTAGCACATCGTCGGGCGATGGCTTGAGAATTACCTGAAATTGATAATAATGTTGTAAGCGGTTAGGGTTTTCGCCATAGCGACCATCGGTGGGGCGGCGACATGGTTCCACATAGGCCACGTTCCAAGGCTCAGGACCGATCGCTCTTAGGAAAGTGTGCGGACTCATGGTTCCCGCGCCCTTTTCGATGTCATAGGGTTGAGCAATCAAACAACCGCGATCGCTCCAATACTTTTGCAACGCCAAAATAACCGACTGAAAATCCATGCTTTACGGGGCAGTAACACTCTAATCTTCTTATCGTACCAGCTTGCTTTGCCATGCCACTAAAAATTGCCTTATTTTACCCAAGAGCTTGTTAATACTTGCTTGGTAGTTGTCAGGGCATAGATATCAATCATGCCTGGATATCTGGAGGCTCCGCGAGTTTTTAAGCTGGACATACCTAGGGCAATTTTGACATTGCCATTATCGCCAACCTTGGCACAGCGAGTAAAGCGGCTATGGGCATTGACAAAAATAGTACTGCTATTAATTCGACAGACAAAGCGATCGCGCTCCGATAAAGAATCTGTTAGTAAAACATCAGCATGACCACTACTATACTGATTGATCCAAGCGATCGCATCCTCAGTATCTTGGACAACTTTGATGGCGATCGTCTCGTCTAGATAGGGATGTCCCCAAACATCCTCAAGATCAATGGATTTATCAATTAAGGCTTGGCTGGGCTTATCCGTTTCATCACTATGGATTTCTTCTAGGAACTGCCGAAAATAAGTAGTGGTTTCGGTGCAGCCGCGCACTACTAAACCTTGTTTCTTTAAACCTGCCATCCAATCTCCAAAACCGCGATCGAGCCATGACTGATGCACAATTACTTTTTCGATCGCATTGACCGCATCAGGATCACCCTTACGGCTATTTAAAATAATTTCTTTGGCTAAGTTCAAGTCCCCTGACGCGGCTAAATATAAATAACAATTACCCATCGAGGTCGGCAGAGCCGAAACCGTGGCTTGTTTACTCACCTGCTGCACAAAACTGGGGCGACCATAGGGAATTACTAAGCGCAAATACTTTTCTTGGACAATTAGCTCCTTGAGCGCCACACCCTTGGGAATCGAGGTGATGCAAGCTTCAGGAAATCCCTTGGCAATCAGCACATCTCTCGCGATCATGGCGATCGCCTCCTGTGTATAAGTGCCTTCATTGCCGCCCTTGAGAATGATCGTATTGCCCACCTTTAGGCACATTCCCGCCGCAATTACCCCTAACTGCGGGAAACCCTCATACACAAAAGCCACCACACCTAAAGGCACGCGCTGATAGCCATTGATGCCCACATGGAGTGTCAGAGGATCGGGCAAACTAGAAAGCTGTTTCAGACATTCGATCGCATGATTCAGTCTTTCAGGCGTGAGCTTGAGCCACTCTAGGACTAGTTCAGGTACTGCCATATCTCGACTGGATTCCAAGTCCAGCGTATTGGCTTCGAGGATCGCATTTTTATGTTTTTTGATTGCTTCAGCAAGCTCTAGCAATAAACTATCGCGTTCCTGCGTGGGAATCTGCGCGAGTTGCAATGCGGCGGCATGGGATTTGTAAATGAAGCCTGTAAGGTCTTCTGGGGACATATGGGTAATAATTACTTGCTAGTACTTGCTAAAAATCTTAAGAATAAAAAGCCTAAGGATATTTCTCTAATATTTCTCTAATATTTCTCTAAAAATTACGACGACTCAAGATCAGCAGTCGCCCTATTAACAAACCTAACAGCAGAAACAACAAAATAACTAGAGGTGTACCAATAGCTATTTTTAGTTCGAGTATCCATACAATTACCAAGGCTAAAAACGCCAAAGAGGTGATGTACATCAATATTGTTTCGAGCAAAGGATATTGATGATATTCGCGTACAGCTCTCCATTTACCAATCCATTGCCATGTATGGCGTTGAGAATCAAGACCACCTAATTGTAATAAGCTATAGCCGTCATTTTCTAGCTCAAACAACAAAGAGCAGCGATCGCAGCCAAAAGCATCCGTCAGCGCGATCGGTTTTAACTTTCCCCGTTTGCGCGGGCAAGGACAAGGATAAATTTGCTCTAGATCGATTTTTTGAGGCTTATGAATATGCACTAGACAGATTTGCTCAACAAATTACTAAAGGTATGTTCAGAGCAGTGGGTTAATCAAGTGATTGTATCTCAATCAAACGGGGATGGTAAAGGGTATCAAAAAAGACTATCGCGATATTTAAAAAAATTTTGCGGCAATTCACTCATATTGATGTATTATGCTATTCGGTGTAAAAAACACCTGACCCAAGCGGATGTGGCGGAATTGGTAGACGCGCTAGATTTAGGTTCTAGTATCTTTGATGTGAGAGTTCGAGTCTCTCCATCCGCATTTATATCAAAACAAGAAAAATATCGAGATA
>DCSN01000218.1:0-6263 GCA_002325645.1 Pseudanabaena sp. UBA1465 | reverse complement strand
TATCTCGATATTTTTCTTGTTTTTTCAAGTACAAATATGATTAAGTTAGCCTATTTCGTATCTCATCCTATTCAATATCAGGCTCCTTTGTTGCGAATGATCGCCGCCGATCCAGATATTGATCTTAAAGTATTTTTTTATAGTGACTTTTCTTTAAAGCCCTATCAAGATAGTGGATTTGGGAAGGTAATTGAGTGGGATGTGCCATTAACGGAGGGTTATGAACACCAGTTTTTAGATTGTTGGGGTAGTAAGCAATGGAAAAATATTTTTCAACAGCCTATTGCTAAAGATATAACTAAGCAATTGAAAAACGGTAATTTTGATGCTGTTTGGGTACATGGGTGGGCTTGGTTTTGTAGTTTGCAGGTAATCTTTGCAGCAGAAAAATTAAATATTCCTGTTTTGCTAAGAGGAGAGTCTAATGGATTGCAAGAAACAAACAATTTCATTAAGAAAAATGTAAAAAAAGTATTTCTAGACTTTTTATTTAAAAAAATATCTGCTTTTCTTTATGTAGGAAATTTAAACTATCAGTTTTATAGAAATCATAAAATTAATGCAGATCGTCTATTTCCCGTACCCTATGCAGTTGACAATAATTTTTTTCAAATTCAAGTCAAAGCAGCTAGAACAAATCGAGATAATCTAAAGCGATCGCTAAATTTAGAGTCTAATAGACCAATTATTTTATATGCGGCTAAGCTTATTGATGTTAAATGCCCTCAAGATCTTTTGTCAGCCTACAGACTACTTTCACCAGATGGCATCCAAGAGCCAGAACCCTATTTACTATTTGTTGGTGATGGAGCTTTAAAAGCCTGTCTTGAAAATACAGCCAAAGAAACAAGCTGGCAATCAATTCGATTTTTGGGATTTAAAAATCAATCAGAAATGCCTGCTATGTACGATTTGTGTGATACTTTTGTTTTACCTTCTAGCTTTGAACCTTGGGGGCTGGCAATTAATGAAGTCATGAATGCGGGTAAAGCGGTTGTGGTAAGCGATCAAGTTGGTTGCGCTCCTGATCTGGTTTTAGATGGGCAGAATGGTACTATTTTTCCAGTGGGAGATGTGGTAGCTTTAGCACAATCAATTAAATGGGCGATCGCTAATTCTACAGTTGCAGGAACTAAAAGCCGAGACATAATTAGTAATTGGAGTTTTCAGGAAGATTTACAGGGACTAAGAAAAAGTCTTCATAGTTTAATTAAAATTTAGAGTTTTATATTTCAGTTAACTATGTACTCCTATTAAATTCATCAACCAAGTTTATGAAACAACTACTCATCTCTGTTATTCTTCCAGTTTATAATCGCATCGAACACCTTGGTAAAGCAGTTGATAGTGTCTTAGCTCAAACTTACAAGAATTGGGAGCTTATTATTGCTGATGATGCATCACATGAAGAAACCAGAAATTTTCTTGAAAAATATAGTGATTTAGATAACATTAAAATTTATTCTAATACTGAGAATTTGGGCTTATTTGCCAATCTAAATCTAGCTATCACAAGAAGTAGAGGTGCGTATATTATGTTACTTTGTAGCGATGATTTTTTATTACCTCAATGTTTAGAAACAAGCATGGAAAGAATTCAAGCTTTTCCTGAAGTGGGTCTCTTTCTATCTGCTTTTAATGTTGTTGATTTAAATGATCAAGAAATACCTAGTCTATCTATTTTTAGATATGAGCATTATCTTTCTGCACCTGTCCAACTTATGAAGCCAAATGAGACTCTCCCGTTATTACTAAAGCATGGTTCTATTAATGGAAACATAACTGGTATGCTATTTACTAAAAACATTTATAATCAAGTTGGTCAATTCAAGGAAGATTTGGTTCAAGTTGGGGATTGGGAATGGCTTTATCGAGTTGTAAGAAGTAACTGTATAGTTATGTCTACCGATCCAATCGCTACAGTTAGATTACATGAAAGACAGTTATCAGCCCTTAACTTTAAAGAGGCTTCCAACTCTTTGGAATGTATTGAAATGCTCAATATTCTTTTAAAAGATGAAACAATAGCCAAATTAGATTATGCATCTAGTCGGGTTTTATATACCATGCAATTTCATCTGTGGTACGCACTCAAGTTTTTACTAAAAGGTAATATCAAGGAAGCATTAATAATAATACAAGCTATTCATAATTTCACAGGTATTAGAAATACATTTCTTGCCATGATTAAATGGCTACCTAAGCGTTTACATGTGTATATAAATAAATACTCATCTCATTATCTTAATGACTGAAATTTATTAAAACATTACAAATTTCATGTTCAAAAATATGAATCAAAAATTCCTTTGCAAACTACAAGCCCTGGTCTTCAAATTAGTGATTAACGTATTTGAAGACCAGTTATTACATTGTATTTATTAAATTGGGTACTGATTGTATGAGTTTTATTGACATTTTTAAGCACCCTTTGATGAAAGGATTCAAAAAAGTTGGAGCAATTATATTAGCTCGAAGTAATGCTATAGCTATAGCCACTTTACACACTGGGCATAGAATAAAAGTTGATCTTAGTTCTACTGTTGGGCGTTCAATATATCTGAGGGGAGTATATGAACCTGAGGTAGAGTCTTGTATTTATCACTGCTTAGATATCGGTGATACATTTGTAGATGTAGGTGCAAATGTAGGGTATTTTTCAATTATCGCTTCGCAATTTGTAGGGCAAGAAGGTTCAGTTTATGCTTTTGAACCTCATAAGAAGGTGTTTAATTTATTAAGGGAATCAGTAAAAATCAATTTTTTAAATAACGTTGAAATTGCTGAGATAGGTCTTTGGAACGAGAGAACAGAGTTGTCGTTTGAATCTCAATCAAATTCAGCTTTTTCTTATATAGTTCCCAGTCAAGATAATTCGATGCTTCCAAAAATTCAATGTGTAACTTTTGATGAGTACATTGAAACTAAGAGAAAATCTCCAATCAAGTTAATTAAAATAGATGTAGAGGGTGCCGAATTCAAAGTTATATCTGGCATGAAAAAAACTATAGATGAATTTCACCCATGCTTCATTATAGAAATGCAGAATTGGAGTCTATCTCGTTTCTCTAATGAAGTAGGATGTATATTTGATTTTTTTAAAGAAAGACAATACTCTTCATATGATTTGTCCCATAGATTAATTGAAAGTGAAGAAGAGGCTCTAAAAATTTTGGAGCAAAGTGCTATCAAGAATCTTCTATTTAAAAAGACACCTTTCAAAGAATAATAAAAGTTAATGGTACATCTATTGGCTGGCTTTAATAACAATTCTGATGAGTGGAATGATTCTCTAGTGTTTTCTGTTAATCGTCCTCGGCTGCCTCTACCTTATGCTTTTGGGGCTTCCTTTTATAAAAGAGGATATAATTTATCTGCAATTGATTTTTCATCCTCTAGTCTTAACATAAACAATAAACCACTATTTGAAACTATATATCCCAAACAATCATTATTAAAAGCAGTTAAAGAAACTGACATAAGTATACTCTGGGCAATGCAAGGTATAAAAGCAATTACTCAGCAATTACTTTTAAAACCTACTTCCAGAAAGATAATATTGGCATCGTATGTATGGGACGTGAAAACATTACCTAATTTTAGAACTAAAAAACTAGGAATTGCCACTCATATAGCTGCTCACTTTGCTAAAGCATTGATAGTAATGACATCAGAACAAGAAAAAATGGCGCGTCAATCATTATCATCTAAAATTCCTGTCATCAAATTTACTTGTGGTATTGACACTCAGTATTATCGTTCTGCATTAAGTTGGTTAGATGTACCTCATAGTTATGTCCCCATTGTTGAAGAGCTATTGACTTCCCCATATATAATTATGTTAGGCTCCCAGCAAAGACTTGACAAAGAAATGCTTGATATAGTATCTCAAAGTAGGTTTAAATTAGTGCGAATTGCTAGTTATGATAAAAACAAATCTCTTGATCTACATCAACAGATTCAAAAAAGAAATATTAGTAAACAATTTATTTTTATAGAAAAAATTAGCTATCCATTTCTTCGCTTTTTACTTCGACATGCTAACGTGTGTGCAGGTTTAGTTGATTCAAGGTGGCAACCTGCTGGATGGACAGTTGCTTGTGAAGCCTTGGCAAGTGGTATACCTTTAGTTTTGTATGAGGGTTTAGTCTCACGAGAACTGCAAAGTTTAGGAGTTGGCAGTTTTATGAAAACAGTAGCTTTTGGAGATACTAATGCTTTTAAGAATGCACTTAGTTATTTTATAGAAAATCCACTTACTTCCATAATGAGAGATCAATGTCAAGAATTTGCAAAAAAACAACTTGATTTAAATAAAACAGGAGATTTACTTGTAAATAGTGTAGAAAAACTTGTATTGAGCTAATTATAAAAACAAATAGATTGATAGTTAACTTATGAAAACTACACTTAATAGTAATTCGTTTTATTCTAATAAAGGTAATGCTAAAGTCATTCAATTTATTAATGCGGAAGATTACATGATTCTTGATGTGGGTTGTGGAGCAGGAGATACGGGTAAGCTAATTCGTTCAATGTATCCACATACAGAGGTTGTCGGTATTACCTGCTCTCAAGCCGAATATGCTCAGGCGAATCAAAATCTAAGCTCTTGTATTTGTATGAATATTGAGCAAGATTCCTTGCCAGACAAATATCAAAACTTATTTGATGTTATTCTCTTTTCTCATATTTTAGAACATTTAATCAATCCGATAGAAACTATTCGTAAGCTTTTATCCTATTTGAAACCAAGCGGAAAAATAATTATCGCACTGCCAAATATTGCTCACTGGAGAGAAAGATGGAAACTCACTCTAGGTAAATTTGAATATACAGATTCTGGCGTAATGGATAAAACTCATTTGCATTTTTATACATTTTATACGGCTCCTCAATATTTGATTACTCCAATTAAAAAATTAAAAATAGAACATCATCTCGTTAATGGTAGTGTTCCATTAGCATTTTTAAGGCATTACCTATTTACTCCAGCAATAAAACAATGGATTGATCGATTAGGAGCAAAATATATGCCAAATCTATTTGGTGGTGAAATTTTGATTATTGCGATATATTTACCAAATCCATAGATTTATTAACGTAATTTCTTTTGTTCATCTATTAATCAGGACTTATTAAATACGATTTGATTGAGATATATTAATGACCTCATCTTCTCTAAAGAAATTAACTAAAGGAAGCTTATGGCTAATTTTAACTAATGTTATTACTAGACTTTCTGGTTTAATTTCATTGCCAATTTTAGCAAGATTATTAGGCCCAACAGACTTAGGAATATACAATCTCCTGCAAAACGTAATCCAAACAGCAGACGGATTATCTCGTCTCGGAATTGATGCAGCTATGCATCGTTATGGAGCGCAACATGAAGCAATGGGGAGTTCTGTTGGTCGCTTGTTTGGCGTAGGAAGCTGTTTAATAATTATCTCTAGCGGATTTGTCTCTATCTATTTATGTTTTTTTAGACAAATAGTTGCTCAAAATTTTCTAGGTGAAATAAGAATTGAACCTTGGTTAGGTTTAGCAGCATTCACAACGTTTATAACAGCCATTGGTAATCCATCTTGGGTTTATCTTGTAGCACTGCAAGCTTTTAAAGTTTATTCTTTGCGGACTTCTGTAGTAACAATCTTAGGGGCAGTCATCACACTTCTATTAACATGGCAATTTGGCTTAACTGGATCGCTGTGGAGTTTTGCAATCATCGCAATTGTGCAAACATTTTATGGTTGGTGGCTGACTATACCTGTTCTAAGAAAATACGAAATCCAGTTACATTTTGATCACTTTATTCCTGAAACGATCAAAATACTTAAATTTGGCTTACCTTTTTATACTAGTAACTTTTTGTCGAGTTTCGTAGGATTACCCTTATTAGGTTACGTTAGCAAAAGTGGTGGCATTGAACAGCTTGGATATTTGCGTGTCGCCCAGTCTTTATCACAATTTGTGAGCTTCTTGCCAACTGCGATCGCTCCTGTCTTAATATCAAGCCTATCAGCAAGTTTAGCAGGTGACACAAAAGACTATCAAAACCTAAAGTCCCTACACTTGCGTGTACTTTGGAGCGTACTGTTGTTTACAAGTGTGGCAATAAGCTTTAATTTGAACTGGATAGTAAGTTTATTATTTGGAGAAACCTATCAGAACGCAATTATACTATCGCGTTTTACTATCTGGATTACAGCCATCAGTAGCCTTGCAGGAATGATGGGGCAATATGTAACAAGTCTTGGTAA
>DCSN01000189.1:33769-35642 GCA_002325645.1 Pseudanabaena sp. UBA1465 | reverse complement strand
AAAGCTTTTTTCTGATGTTAATTCACGTTCTGGAAGGCGGCAAAGGGAAGAGCAGCCGCGATCGCCTTGGGCATCACGCCAGCTACAGTTTTAATTGCCATATCCCACAATTTTGCAGGTTCAAGATCAGCGCTGAGCATCTGCCAGATTCGCATTAGTTCCTCTGTGTGCAGACGATTATCTTCGGTAAGGGCTAACAGGATGCGGCGGCGGATATATTCTCCATCCTTGGAAGTTAAGAACTTGAAGCCCATACTAGCAGTGGGAATAATATCAAACTGCCCATCGGATTTGGCGATCGCCAACAAATTCTCCAGTCTTGACCATTGGAATTTATCATCTTTAAACAGAACTTCCAATAATCTTGACCGTAGGCTCTCAGATTCGTCGGTGAGCAAACGTCGGGCGACGTAGGGATAGGCTACCTGCACGATCCGAAATTCAGGATTGAGGCTGAGGGCGACTCCTTCCTGTGTGATCACAGAGCGAATAATTAGCGCAAACTTGGCAGGTAAACAGAAGGGATAGTCATACATCACTTTCGAGAAGCGATCGGTCACAACTTTAAAGTTGAAATCCTTCACTTTCTCCGACATAATGTCACCTAGTACCGATTCCAGCGCATTTACAATGGGCTTCATCTCGATATCTGGTTGCAAAAAGCCTAGTCTCACATAGTCCTGACCGAGTTCGTCATAATCTTTGTTGAGTAAATGCACGACCGAATCTACTAATTGCTCTTTGGTAGAGAGATCTAATTGATCCATCATCCCAAAGTCGATATAAGCCATCTTGCCATCGTAGGTAGCAAAAAGATTTCCAGGGTGAGGATCGGCGTGGAAAAAGCCAAATTCGAGCAGTTGACGTAACCCCGACATCACACCAATGCGGACAAGATTATCGGTGTTGAGTCCTGCCGATTTGATCTGATCGATTTCATTGAGTTTGATGCCATTAATCCATTCTAAGGTCAGGACTCTATGGGTGCTGTACTGGCGATAAATAGAAGGGACTTTGACATCAGGATCGTTTCTAAAATATCCTGCAAACCTTTCAGCGTTCGTGGCTTCATGGGCATAGTCGATTTCTTCAAATAATTTCAGCCCAAACTCATCAACGATCGCCTCAAGACTATTGCCCAGATTTAGAGGTAAAAGTGGTCCCAGCCAGCCTGCAAACCAACGCAATATGAATAAATCGAGGGTCAAGGTGGGAATCAAATCAGGGCGTTGTACCTTAACCGCAACTTCTTCACCCGAATAGAGGGTCGCCTTGTAGACTTGCCCTAAACTTGCCGCCGCGATCGGCTCTTCGGAAATAGTCTGATAAACACTACTAACGGGTTTGCCCAGTTCAGACTCAATAATCTTGAAAGCTTGCTCGCTAGAAAATGGCGGTAACTGATCTTGAAGTTTGGTTAACTCGTCTAGGAAATCGACCCGCACTAAGTCAGGACGGGTCGATAAAGCCTGTCCGACTTTGATATAGGTGGGACCAAGGGCGGTGATGATGCGCCGTAACTGTTCGGCAAGCTTAGGCTGACTTACTGTGTTACCAGTCAAGACATCCCAACCGAAAGCCAAGCCAAAACTGACAGCAAAATAAATTATTTTTAAAATACGACTAATCGCTAGCCAAGGGCGACGACCGTAATATTCGGCATTGGCTGTGGCATCGTAGCGATTTAGCTCTTCTAGGGGATGCTGACTCACGCGATTAAAAACCTTTTATATATCCCATTTAACTTATCAGTATACAAAAATACACAATGTAGTTGTAATAATCTTTAAAGATATAGCGCTTTGCAAAAACTAAAGCGTACAGCGCTTTGCGCTCAAACCCAAACCAAAAAAAACTTTGAAAGCGTTGCAAA
>DCSN01000189.1:27165-33649 GCA_002325645.1 Pseudanabaena sp. UBA1465 | reverse complement strand
TGCATCATTAATTTTTCTTATCGTGCTTTAGCAATTACGGTGCGATGGCGTGGAGTGTTTGCATTAATGCTGGGAGATTCAAAACCTGCGGCAACTAATTCTGATGCAAGATCAAAGGAAAAATATTGATCGAGATAGGGTTCGGTGCTTTTGAGCAAGGTTAAAATATAGGGAGGCATTTTGCGATAGATATCAGAATCGGGATTCATATCCATGAGTGTGAAGTAACCATTGGGGCGCAAGACGCGGCGCATTTCTCGCAAAATCTGGCGCGATGCATCCTGTGGCAGTTCATGAAAAATCAGGAAACAGGAGACAAAATCAAAGGAATTGTCGGGTAATCCTGTATTTTCGGCGGTGGCGTGAATCCATTGCACTTGACCATTTTTCGCAAGTTCTGGATGCTTAGTATTTGTGTTGTAATTGGCGATCGCTAAAAAATGCGGTGATAAATCTAAACCCGTAATTTTCGCTTGGGGATATTGCTGATGGAGAGCAAAGGTACTCATGCCCACACTGCAACCGATATCGAGAATATCTTGGGGGTGAGGAACTTTGTCTTTAATAATATCGAGATAGCTTTGGCGTAACCTTGCATCACCTGCGATCGATGGTTGATCATCTTTCCAGATTCTAGAATGCACAGCGTAGGCGGCAGATTCTACTTCGGTAGCTGGCAACCAGCCCAGATTGCCTTCTTCGTAAGCATGAAATGGTTTAAGGTAATATTCAGGATAGACTAAATTTGGATTTTGGACTTGAGCTAATTTGGTATCAAGATCGAGCTTTTGTAAGTCCGTGGCAATTTGTCGCCATTGTACGCCCATCGACTCCGCCCGTTCGATCATCATGTTGCGGGCGCGGCTTTTGGCAATGTTAAAGATTGGTTTGATCGATAAGATGCCATTTACTAATCGAGAAGCTAGTCCGATTTTGGGGCTAGGGTTGGAAGTTGCAACAGTCATTTTAAATCTGCTAATTATCTTAAAATCACCAACATTATAAACAAAGAAGATGGCGTGCAAAGCAAGCCATCTTCTTTGTCTACGGACGCTCGACATAGTAAGAACCAAGCACGATCGCGTCCATGCTAGTCCGCAAAAAACAAGCGATCGCTTCTTCAGGAGTCCTGACCACTGGCTCGTTTTCGTTCAGCGATGTATTTAGAACTATGGGTACACCTGTGCGCTGGGCAAAGGTATTAATCAAATCCCAATAGAGGGGATTGGTTTTGTGGCTCACACTTTGCAAACGCCCAGTCCCATCCACATGGGTTATTGCAGGAACCTGCGATCGCTTTTCAGTCTTGATTTTAAATACCTTTTCCATAAATGGAGCAGGCTCATCGATTTCAAAATATTCGCTTACTTTCTCTTCAAGAATACTAGGCGCGAAGGGTCTAAACTTTTCACGGAACTTGATTTTGAGATTGATAATATCGCGCATATCAGTACGGCGCGGATCGGCAACCAGTGAGCGATTACCCAAGGCTCTCGCTCCAAATTCCATTCTGCCCTGAAACCAGCCAATCACTTTACCATCACACATCGAGTCCACCACTTTTTCTAGCAATGCTTGACGATCGCTTGGTTGATCTAAGGGGAAATAATGCGATCGCAAATTACATCTCAAATTATGTTTAGCGATCGCCTCTAAACATTGAGCATCACTAAATTCTGAACCCCAATAACCATGCTCCAGCACAAAATTACGCGGTTGTTTCAGCACTTGATTCCATACATAAAAAGCTGCACCGAAACAAGTTCCATTATCCGCAGCACCCACAGGTACATATACCTGTTTGAAGGGAGTTTCTTGAGTGATTTTGCCATTGGCGACGGAGTTCATTGCCACACCACCCGCCAGACATAGGTTATCGGTTTTAGTCCGTTCCCACAACCGATTGAGAATGTGAAAAATAATTTCTTCGGTAACAACCTGTAATGAGGTGGCAATATTTTGATGCTTTTCCGTTAGTTGCTCTTGAGGATGGCGGGGCGCACCTAGGAGCTTTTCTAACTTTTCACTATGAAACGGTAACACTGTGGGAATGCCGCCTTCCCAATTCATCGATATGCCCTGTTTATGATGATTGAAGTAATCAAGGTTGAGTTCCATTCCATCATCTTTAGGATATGCTAACTGTCGCAGTTTTTCCACATACTCAGGTTCGCCATAGGGAGCCAGTCCCATCACTTTATACTCATCGCCATAGTTGGGGAAACCCAAATAAAGGGTAATTGCGTTATAGAGATAGCCAAGGGAATGGGGAAAGTAGGTGCGATCGAAATATTGCAATTGATTGCCTTTGCCAAAGCCAGAGAGAGTACTCACAAAATCACCCATGCCATCAATGGATAGAATTGCCGATTCTTGAAAGGGAGAGACAAAGAAGGTACTCGCAAAATGTGTTGAATGATGTTCTAAGGTATGGATTTTGGCTGTGATTTTTTCTGGTGCTAGATTGTAGGCGATCGCTAAGCTATCTCTGATTCCCAAACTTTTAGTTTGTTTACCCAAGCGATCGATTAACGAAGCAAGGGAAGGGCGTTGCTGCAAAGTGACTAATAATTTACGATTGAGATTTGCTTTAGGATTGTAAGAAACCGCAATATGATCTAACTGGGTTGCATCAATGCCGCCAGTTTGCAAACAATAGCGAATTGATTCCGCAGGAAATCCTGCCCAATGTTTGATCCTTGTAAATCTCTCTTCCTCAACCGCCGCAACCATCTGTCCATCTTGAATCAGACTTGCGGAGCTATCACCGTGATATGCGTTAATCCCTAATATATTCACAAATACTTCGCCAGTATGGGTTTTCTTTGTGGCAATCATAGAGCAATTTTGCAAAATGAGACATTATGTATTCCGCTTAAAACCCAAATAAACGAAGACAGCACTTCGCAACGTCTTCTTTTATTTGGGTTTTAATTTGGCAAGTAAACGGGTGGAAGTGGCGATCGTTGCTTTTGATACGACGGTGCGCTTTGATTACCGATGTTGCGCCCTATGGGGGAAGATGCCTATCTGTTGACTCAGGCGGCGCAACGGGTGAAGGAAGAGGAGACTAATAAACGGGTTGCTTTTTTTGCGGTGGGTGTGGAAGGTGCGGGTATGCATCAGTTGCAAATCGCCTTGTCAGGATGCCCATTTTTGGCAGGTGGTAGGCGATCGCTTTTTAGTGGCGGGTGTTGCGGATGGGGCGGGATCGGTCTCGCTTTCGGAAGTGGGATCGGTGCTGGCGGTGCAAACTGCGGTAAGGGAAATTGCTCCTAAAATAGCGGATTCAGCAATTCCTGCTACTGATAAAGAATGGAAAGTACTGCTTAATAGCGGTTTAGAAGCTGCTTTAGTGGCTATTCAGGAAGAGGCAGAATCGCGTCAAGTGAATATGCGGGAGCTATCAACGACATTGTTAATTGCGATCTCGACTCCTGATATTGTCGCGGCAATTCAGGTGGGCGATGGGGCGATTGTGTTTGCTAATCAGCAAGGAATGTCGATCGCTTTGACTAGTCCTCCCATTGAAGAATCCCTAGATTTAGCTACGTTTTTGACTTCACCAAATGGCATTGATTCTGCTCAGATTTGTCTATGGGAAGGGAAACCTGCTCAGTTAGCAATGTTTTCGGATGGGTTGCAAATGTTGGCTTTGCAAATGCCTGAAGGTGTGGCTCATGCGCCATTTTTTGCACCGTTATTTAAGTTCATTGCCGAAGCAAAGGATTTAGATGCTGCCCATCAGGAGTTAACAGAGTTTTTGCGATCGCCTAGGGTGTGCGATCGCACCGATGATGATTTGACTCTGCTGCTGGCTGCATTACCAAACGAGTTGCTATAAAATGAGTGAATGTGCGCTGTTAACTTATCGTTTTAGGAGGATTCAGTCATGACCGTTGCTAGTCCTTTGCTGACACTTGCGGAATATCTTGCTTACGATGATGGAACCGATACGCGCTATGAATTAGTTAATGGAGAGTTAGTGGCAATGGCGCAACCTACGGGACTGCATGGCGGCATGAGTGAATTTGTCAATGATTCTTTCCGTTTTGAGATTCAGCGTTTGCAGTTGCCATTGATTTCTAAGCAGGATTTGATTGCCATCCAAACGGGGCAAGTTCGGGGCAAAATCACTTGTCGAGTGCCTGATGTGGTGGTGATTACATCGGAGCAGTGGCAGGAAATGCGATTTCGAGAAGCGGTATTAACGGATTCAGTTCCCTTATTGGTTGTCGAGATTGTCAGCGATCGTACGCGCAATATTGACTACCGCAAGAAACGCGCAGAATATAATGCGATCGAGATTCCTGAATATTGGATTATTGATTTTGGCGATCGCAAGGTGACGGTTTTACTGCTCGAAGATGGACTATACGAAGAAATAGTTTATCGCGGCGATGAAGTGATTAAATCTTTGCTATTTCCTGAATTAAAGTTAACGCCAGCACAAATTTTTAATATTTGAGGTTATTTTTATGTTGTTGCAAGAACTCAAAGAACAGTCCTATAAATTATCGACAAGCGATCGCCTTGAATTGATTAGTGCGATCGCTCAATCTTTGTAAAAAACACGCGAAATAGTTGATATTGAATCTAAACCAATTCAAAATCAACGTCCTGCTTTTGGTGTCATGAAAGGAAGTGGCGAAATTTTGGGAGATATAGTTGGCTCTAGCATTGTTCTCTCATAGAAAGTAATTCCTACTCTATGAATATGCTCGATCAGGTGCAAATTATCGATGTTGCTCAAGATGGATAGATCTATGGAATGGGGTAAAAGTAAGTCATCAATTTGATTTTGGATTTGGAGTAGTTGCCGATGATTGAGGCGATCGCTAATCAAGGTTAAATCAATATCAGAGCCATTTTTATAATTTCCTTTGGCGCGAGAACCGTAGAGAATTGCTTTACTAATTTCGGGATATTCAGCAAAAATCTGATTGATCTGGGTAATTACTTCGGGTTTTAGTCCAAACTGATTCATAGAGACTCCATTTTTTCTTTTAGTTCGATAAATAGCTGAAAGTAGATATCATGAATGTCTTGATTGATTTGTTGGGCTACTTCGAGATTATATGTATGTACTGAGGCAATTCTACTTTTGATCATCTTCATCCAGTTGTCGCCATCGGTAATTAAGCCGCGTTGAAAGGCTAACCGTAGGGCATCACGACTGCCTTGGATGCTAACTTCTCCTTGTTCTTCGTAGTAGTCTTTAATCACTTTCCATGCGAGTTCATAGGTGTACTCGAAGGCTTTGATTATTCCTTGTTCTTCTAGTTCGCTTAGTTCACCTTTTTCAATGAATTTGGTAAGCTGTACGAGTGCTTTCTGATAGTTATAAAAGCGTTGTTTCCAGCGAATGTCATTTTGCATAAAAGTTTTTGGTGATGGATAAAGGATTTATTTTAAGAGGTTTACAGGCTTTGCAGATTCAATTATTCATCCATCACTTCCACAATATTTGGATTGGCGTATATACTCCTCAAATTCTTCCATTGGCGCATTAAAATCTTCTGAAATCGAAATCTTTCCCTGCCAAATACCAAAACCATCACGTTTTTTAGGTTGTTTTACTTCTGAACCTTCTGTATGATTTGATTCAAGAGATTGAGTAACATTACTATTACTTTGCTTTGCATAATTGCTCTTAAGAAATTCAATATAGTGGAATACTTCAATCTGTAAAGAATGAGGTAGTTGCTTCAAGCTTTCTTCAATATTTTGAAAAGTTGTTTGCATCATGGTTATTTTCCTTGTTTTTAGAGAGGTTTAGAAATTTTTGCAACTATAATTTGTTGCAGCAAGTTCATTAATGACTCAATATCTTTGGTTTCTAATTTGCCAAGTTTTTTAATTACAAGATGTTTTTCAAGGGTTGTAATGATGGGCTTAACTGCTGAAAGCTTGATTAAACCTGCCTTTTCCCATTCTTCCATGAGCATTTCACCAAATTCTAATTGCGTATGGATTTGGCTGGTGACTGCAATTAAAAGGATGTCTGGCTTTTGTCGGTTGTAGGTATTTGAGCTAATAACGATTGTTGGGCGTTTTTTGGTTGTGGTTTGGTCGGTAAATGGAAATGGGACTAAAAGCACATCACCAAAACTATAGGTTGTCATAGGCGGCATCTTCGGGGTTGTCCCATATTTTGGCAAAACTAGCTTCTGAGAGTTTAGTGGATGTAGTTACTAGTGCTTGATAAGGATTTGGGCGTTGATAGAGAAGGTCGATAAAGTTTTCCAATTCGACAATTTTATCGAATGGAAGTTTGCGGATTTTTTCTAGTATTCTTTGTTCGGATTTGACATCGGATTGAATTGTATTTGCTTGCATAGTTATGAACCTAAACCACAATCTCATTATATCGTATGGCTTTTATTTGAGCTTGATGTTATGCCTTGAAGATCGCAAAATCCTTAAACTTGGACAATCGCGAAGCGATCGCACTCTTAATTCATCCGATAATCAGCAACTAGAT
>DCSN01000189.1:6857-27032 GCA_002325645.1 Pseudanabaena sp. UBA1465 | reverse complement strand
CAGGATAATTTGGCGAGTAAACGGGTGGAAGTGGCGATCGTGGCTTTTGATACGACGGTGCGCGTGGAGCATGAGTTTGCTACGGCTGAACATTTTCAAGCACCAACTTTGACAGCGCAGGGTTTGACTTATACGGCTGCGGGTATCAATAAAGCTCTTGATTTGTTGCAAGCGCGTAAGCGCGAGTATAAAGATAATGGCATTACTTACTATCGCCCTTGGGTGTTTTTGATTACCGATGGTGCGCCCTATGGAGAGGATGCCTATCTGTTGACTCAGGCGGCGCAACGGGTGAAGGAAGAAGAGACAAATAAACGGGTTGCTTTTTTTGCGGTGGGTGTGGAAGGTGCGGATATGCATCAGTTGCAAACAATGTCTGTGCGATCGCCTATCAAATTAAAAGGATTAAGTTTCCGCGAGATGTTTGTGTGGTTATCAGCAAGTATGCAGCGAGTTTCCCATTCTAAGCCCGATGAACAAGTTCCTTTATCACCACCTACCGATTGGATGTCAGTTTGATGAATCTTGATAATTCCTGTAATTCAGAAAATCCCGATCAATGGTCAGTGGTCGCCGTTTCCCTTGAAGGAACTAGTCATCAAAAGCGCGATCTGCCCTGTCAGGATGCTCATTTTTGGCAAGTGGTAGGCGATCGCATTTTAGTGGCGGGTGTTGCGGATGGGGCGGGATCGGTCTCGCTCTCGGAAGTGGGATCTTTGCTGGCGGTGCAAACTGCGGTGAAGGGAATTGCTTCTAAAATAGCGGAGTCGTCAATTCCTGATCGTGATGAAGGATGGAAAGTTCTACTTAACAGTGGTTTAGAAGATGCTTTAGTGGCTATTCAGGAAGAGGCGCAATCGCGTCAGGTGAATGTGCGTGAGCTATCAACGACTTTGTTAATTGCGATCGCGACTCCTGAGATTGTGGCGGCGATTCAGGTGGGAGATGGGGCAATTGTAGTTGCTAATCAGAAAGGAACGGCGATCGCTTTAACCAGTCCTCCCATTGAAGAATCTCTCGATTTAGCCACGTTTTTAACTTCACCGAATGGCATTGATTCTGCTCAGACTTGTTTATGGGAAGGGAAACCCGCCCAGTTAGCGATGTTTTCCGATGGGTTGCAAATGTTGGCTCTGCAAATGCCTCAAGGTGTGGCTCATGCGCCATTTTTTGCACCGCTATTTAAGTTCATTGCGGAAGCGAAGGATATAGATGTGGCGCATCAGGAGTTAACGGGATTTTTGCGATCGCCTAGAGTTTGCGATCGCACGGATGATGATTTGACTTTGCTGCTGGCTGCATTACCAAGTTAATAGCGCTATACTTAAAAATGAGTTTTTACTGTAAGTAGATGAGGTAAAAATTATGTTTACGCAATATCAAGTTCGGCTGTTTCATAATGGTCGCAATCAAACTCTGAATATCCCTCATGCCTTTGAAATGCCCAGTAATGATGTGGTAATTCGCAAAGATGGTGAAAGGCTAATTATTGAGCCATTCAAGAAAGGGGCTTTACTGCAATTATTAGCAACTCTGGAAGATATTGATGAAGATTTTCCTAATGTTGATAATATGTGAGTTTTCGCGTGTGCCAAATTTGGCTGTGGAGAATTGGCTAGTCTAAATATTTAGTCTTTATTTGAGGTTATTTTTATGTTGTTGCAAGAACTCAAAGAACAGTCTTATAAATTATCGACAAGCGATCGCCTTGAATTGATTAGTGCATTGGTGCAGTCTTTACAAAATTCTGGTCAAAATACGGATTGGCAATATTTGGTACAACGTGAGTATTCTTGGCGGCGACAGTTATACCTTAAAGGGCGTAGGCTTTTGGCTATGACTGTTTGGCAAGATATGTTAGCTAATGCGATGTCCCGTGAAGATGCTGCGGATAATTGGGATTTGCCTTTAGCGGCTATTGATGAGGTCATTCGTTACTGCGAAAGTCATCAAGATCTCTTGAAGATAGAGGCAGATGAGGAGTATTGCCGTTTAGTAAATACAGGAGTCTCCCTTGAGCCTAAAACTGCTGCTTGATGAGGATTCGCAAGCCAAATATTTGGTTAATCTTTTGCGGGTCGCGGGTCACGATGTTGTCACAGTCAATGAATCAAGTTTAGGAGGTTTGCCAGATGTGGCTGTATTGGATTTTGCCAGACAAAAAAGACGAATAGTGTTGACTCGTAATTGTAATGATTTTTTAAAGTTACATCGTCTGAACTCCAATCATGCTGGGATTTTGGCTGTATATCAGAGTCCAGACAAAGCTAAGAATATGAGTTATCAAGGGATTGTCAAGGCGATCGCTAATCTGGAAATGGCGGGTTATGAACTGGAAAACCAGTTTGTGATCCTTAATCAGTGGAATTGGAATTAGTACAGAAATTTTCTGAAAGTTTAACCCTATGGATAAAAGTTACATCTTCTTAAAATCTCCCATTGGATCGGGTGGTGAGGCGAATATCTATACGGTGCGGATTAGACCTGAACTGGTAGCAAAAGTTTATCATCAGCCGCATGGGGACTATGCGCGAAAGTTAGCGTTTATGGTTGCGAATCCGCCTGTTGACCCTTTGGCAAGTTCGGGACGGGTTTCTATTGCTTGGGCGACTGAGTTGGTGACGGATTTGGGTCTGGTGGTGGGCTTTTTGATGCCAAAGCTGGATACGAGCAAGGCAAAGCCAATTTTTCAATATTACAATCCTTCTGAGCGCCGCAAGGAAAGTCCTACATTTAGCTATGTTTCTTTGATGCGAACTGCGAGAAATTTGGCACGGGCGGTGCGATCGGTGCATTCGCGGGGATATGTGATTGGGGATGTGAATGAGTCGAATGTGTTGGTGGCGGAAGATGCGATCGTGACTTTGGTGGATACGGATTCGTTTCAGGTGAATGATGGAACTACGGTTTATCGCTGTACGGTGGGTAAGCCTGAGTATACGCCGCCTGAGTTACAGGGTATGAGTTTTCGGGACGTGGATCGCTCGGTGGAGCATGATCTGTTTGGGTTGGGGGTGTTGATTTATCAGTTGTTGATGGAGGGAACGCATCCTTTTGGTGGGGTGTTTTCGGGGCAGGGTGAAGCGCCAGAGTTAAAGGATCGAATTAAGTCGGGACATTTCCCTCATGGTCGGCGCAGGGTTCCTTATAAGCCAATGCCTTTGGCTCCTTCTTTTCAGATGTTACCTGTTGCTTTGCAGGAGCTTTTTCTGCTTTGTTTTGAGCAGGGGCATGGCAATCCTGCGGCGCGTCCTACGGCGGAGGTTTGGAGTAAGGCGTTGGGTGAGGCTGAGGATGGTTTGGTGAGGTGTGGGGTAAATGGTCAGCATCATTACAGTGGACATTTGGGTGTTTGTCCTTGGTGTGTGAGGGCTGTGAAGTTAGGCGGACGCGATCCGTTTCCTGCGTTGGATGTGAGTTCGGGGCAACATCTGAAGCCTACGGCGATCGGGAAGGCTTATGTCTCTGAAGAAAACTTAACCATTGATCTTGGTAATGGCTCCATCTTAGAGCTAGTGCGCGTTCCTGCGGGTAAATTTATGATGGGATCGCCAGATGGTGAACATCAGGTGATCTTGAAAGAGTTTTTGATTGGCAAATATGCGGTGACTAATGCTCAATGGCAAGCGGTGATGAAAAAACAGGGATCGGTAAATGAAGACAAAAAATTTCAAGGAGATTTGCAGCCTGTTGTTGGTGTGTCTTGGCATGAGGCTAGAGCCTTTTGTCAGAAGCTGTCGCAACAGACAGGACGAGCGGTAAGACTGCCTACTGAAGCTGAATGGGAATATGCGGCAAGGGGTGCTAATCAGAGTAAAGATTATGAGTATTCAGGTAGTAACAATCTCGATGAGGTGGGATGGTATGACAAGAACTCTGGCAGTAATACGCATCCTGTGGGGCAGAAAAAGGCTAATGAGCTTGGTATTTATGACATGAGTGGCAATGTGTGGGAATGGTGCTTAGATGAGTGGCACGATAGCTATGCTGACAAGCCAGAAAAATTAAAAAGTAACGGTAACGAAGCTTGGGGCGACCTCAATGTAGATGCTAATGATAATCGTTCTCGCCATCTCCGTGGCGGTTCTTGGGACAGCAGGGCTTGGTACTGTCGTGCTGCCTATCATCACAACGCGAGCCGCGCGCAGAACTATTATGGTGGTTTTCGTCTGCTTCTCTCTTCTGGTACACAGCAATCTCAAATAGCTTCTCTTCAGAGTAGTCCAGTTACAAATTCCCAAGTTTCAACAGCAATAAGTTCTACCACTAATACACCACAATCTATTCAAACTAATTATGTCAACAATCAAACACCAAGAGAACCAACTGACTATGAAAAAATCCTTCGATTTGCTCGTGATCCAAATTTATCATTGATTTATCGACTTTATCTTCTCTGTGTGGCTTTTGTTTGTTGTTCTTTGGTGTTATCTTGGCCTATATTAATAATTGTTTTTGGTATTCAAATAATGCCTGTAATGCCGCTTATGTCTTCATTTATCATTATTTTTGGGGTCTGGTTAGTGTGGTTAATGGTGGATGGATTCTTCCGTGGATGGACTCTTCATTGAAAAAAATGATTATCCATAAAGTAAAAGCGATTTTTGAGGGTTATAATGTGATTCTTAGATATCCATACTGGTTTTTGTTTTAATCCCAAATTCATATCACTTTGGTGCTATTCAAGTCTATCAATTTAAATAAAATATGATTAAAAAGTGGTGGAAAGAATTTTGCGAGTTATTTTCTGTACAGCTTCTTATGATTAAAAAGTGGTGGAAAAGATTCTGCGAGTTATTTTCTGTACAGCTTCTTGTAAGCTTAGTGGTTTTTGCTTGTGTCGCAATAGTCTTAATAATTTATCAAGAGAGAGTAACACATTTTGTAAATATTCGTAACAACTATACAACACAGAGTGAAAAAGAAAAATTTGATGCCTTGCTAGAAATTAATAAAACAATTGCGTCTATTATTGGAACATTTGCAACAGTTGTTGGCGGCATATTTTTATATCTAAATTTTAACTTAGCCAAAGAAAAAAACGCTACAGATAAAAAGCTGGCAGAACTGAAACTTGTCTCAGAGCGATTCAGTAAAGCAACAGAACAGTTAGCAAGTGACAAATCATCCGCACGTTTAGGAGCAATCTATGCTTTGGAAAATATTGCAAAAGAACATGAGGATTATCATTGGATAGTTATCGAAACTCTGAGCGCTTTTATTCGTGAAGGCAAAAATGGTTATAAAATAACGTTAGATTGCCAATCAGCACTTTCTGTTATTGGAAGAAGAAATACAAATCTAGACAAAGGTAGAATTATTAATTTATCTGGAGCTAACTTAAGAGGTGCTGTATTTGATGAATATGCTAATTTTAGTAAGGTTTACTTTAATCAAGTAGATCTTAGAGGGGCTATTTTAGATGATGTTCTACTTATCGGAGCAGTCATTATTAAATCTAATCTTTCAGGTATACAGATGCAGGAAGCAGATCTAACGGGTGTTCGTTTACAAGAAGTTAATCTCGAAGGAGCTATTTTAGATAACTCATATTTTGGAAGTTCAATCCTTAATAATGTTAATTTTAAGAATGCTTCATTAGTACATACATTTTTTATAGAAAAATCTACATTAGAGGATGTTAATTTTGAGGGTGCAAAACTATATAAAGCACATTTTGATAACGGCACTTTAACTAATATAAATTTCCAAGAAGCTACACTTATAAAAATAAACTTATCCAATGTGCAGCTTACAAATACCAGTTTTGTAAATAGAGATTTGACAGGTGCTATTTTAAGTGGAGCTAATCTCTCAAATGATGATCTTGAGAATTCAACGCTATGCAGAACAACTATGCCTAATGGAAGCAGAAATGATTCAGGTTGTAATAAGCACAGGTAGCAGAACCGAGTACTTACAACAGCAAAGACAGCGCAACTTGATAAGTAGTAAACCGCACTCAAATATACCCACATTAAGTATGCTTCTTATGCGATGGAAAAATCCGATGTTCAGCGTCCCACCATACTGTTTGGGCTGCTTGACTTGCTTAACCATTACTGCAAACTTCCGTAATACTCAGCGATCGCCGCCAGTGAAATCACGCGATTTAATAAGTAGTAATCTAATATTTGCCTGAAAATTATGTGATTAGCGATCGCCACGATCTAAAAAGGCTAAAATGACAGCAGACCATGATCATTACTTGACTATGAACGAACTAAAAATCTTTACTGAATACCCCGATCGCGCGATCGCCATTCTCCAAAAAACAATCCGTGCTGAAATTCTGAGAATGGAACAAGGCAAAAAACAGATAGAACAGAAATTGAAAACATTTGAGGTGAAATACCAAATTTCCTCCAGTGAATTTGCCAGCTCTTGGACAGCCGAAAATCTCGAAGGCAAAGACTTAGAATATGTCGAATGGTTCGGTGAATATCGCTGTTTAGAAAATATCACTCAAGACTTACAGATTCTCTTAAGCTTACAAAATATTAGTCCAAATGTCAGTATTTAACTATTTTCAAGATTTAGTTCATGCTGTTTCTCGTTTAGAAGACTACGGTTTAGCTACAGCAATCACATCCAAGAGCGAATCGCGTCCATCAGGCGAACTCTTTATCAACATCAAAGTAGAACTAATCGATAACTCTGTACTTTTTATTCGAGAATACATATCTGCTAAGCAGGAGCAGATCGAACATTTCAGCTATGCCTACCAATATCAATCTGCGGATGAAAGCCTAGTTTTTCGCTATGATAACGCTGCTCACAAACCACCATTATCACAAAAAGAACATAAACATTTACCAAATGGAGAAATCATCGTCTATTCCCTACCAAGCATTGAATTGATAGTTGATGAGATTTTAGCTTGGCTAACCAACTAAACTGTACTTTTTCCCTTTACCGATTGACAAGTAAGCGATCACCTATTAGCCTGAAAAGAGACGGGCATAGCGCATACTCAACACTCTCATCTAAATAAAACCGCCTACATTCCCCCCAACAACCTAGCCACCTGCTCAGGAGCAGGCAACTGTCCCTGCAACTCCAACGGCAAAGACGACACAATTTGATAAGTGGCAACCCCGATCGCCTGATTCGACTGCCGTAGCGCATACTCCACAATCGTCCGATCCTTCGATTTACAAAGAATAATTCCAATCGCCGCATTCTCACCCTCCAACCTCACGCGATCGTCCAGAGCCGCCAAATAGAACTGCATCTTCCCCACATATTCAGGCAAAAACTTCCCAATTTTTAACTCAACCGCCACCAAACACTTCAGCCCACGGTGATACAGCAACAAATCAATAAAATACTCCTCATCACTAATCTCTAAACGATATTGACTACCCACAAAAGTAAACATCCCACCCATCTCTCGCAAAAATGGTTCCACCCTTGTCAAAATTGCCTTCTCAAGTTCCCGTTCGCTATGTTCATCCGCTAATTCCAGAAAATCAAATGTATACGCATCCTTAACCGCAAGCTTAGCGCGATCGCGCATTTCCTCTGACAAAGTGCGATCGAAATTTGTTTGATTCAGCAAAGTCTTTTCGTAAGTTTTGTTCTCAATTTGGTGAATTAACACATTTTTTGTCCAGCCAAATTTTTGGGTCATGCGAATGTAAAACTCTCTCTGCAAATCGTCTTTACACTTCTCCAAGATCACCAGATTATGAGTCCAGCCAATTTCTGCCACCAATGGTGTCAGTTTTTCATTGCGGTGGTAGGTAAGGTAGAAATCTCGCATTCTCCAAATATTCCGCGCCGAAAAACCAGCCATACCATGAAACTCAACCTGCAAATCTTGAGCTAATTGTTCCACTACTGACTTACCCCAACCAGCGCTTTCTTGACGAGTAACGATTAACTCACCAATATCCCAATAAAGTGCCATTAACTCTCGATTAACCGCCTTTAAAGCCTCATACTGAGCAGCCCGAATCCGATGCTTCACCGCCACTAACAAACTTCGATAATCTTCTGTAACTTCAATTGTCATATCTTTAGATTGTTACAACACTAAAGGACTATCACTCAGCATCGATTCCCTCCCACATTTCAGAAATCGGTCTAGTTTTCCCAGCCTTAGCTTGCTGAAAAGCCCTTTTTAAACTCGCCTTCACCTCCTCAATAGGCGTATCATCAGGATCATCTTCCAATTCCTGAACTGGTTCAGAAAACAATACAATCACACGGACACGGCTAGATATGTCCTCACCAAAAGGCTGATCCAGCAATAAATGCCCTTCGCGATCGACTGTACCTGAAACTTCTACTGCTCTCATTTAGATAACCTCACTAGTAATGAGAAATAAAAATATACTCTAAATCTAATATAGCCTAGTGATTAAGCGATCGCCTATTTGCCTGAAAAGTGATTTGACTAGCGATCGCGATTAGCTATTCTCCCAAAAATTCCGATTGAGGATGTCATTAACATCACAATTCTCAAGCCAAGAATTAGGAAAACTTACCTGCGGATATTCTTCCCTCATCGAAGCAAGGGCAGTCTCAAATACCTTAGGCAAAATCTCCACAATTTGATTTTTTAAGCTCGGTGTATCTTCCAAAATATCTTTGATATCGTTACGAAAATCTCTAATTTCTCTTTGACAACCAACATAACATTCGGGTAATGGAACATAACACCGTTTGAGTAAATGTTCGATTAACCTTCTTAATAGACTTCTCATCGCATTGCGCTGACTTTTACCCAAAGTATCTATCTCCTCAATTAAATTTTCCAAATCCAAATTTTCAAAATCATGGGCTTTCAACTTAGCGACCGTATCTTCGACCCAAAGCAAAATAT
Source organism: Pseudanabaena sp. UBA1465 (assembly GCA_002325645.1). Lineage (GTDB taxonomy): Bacteria > Cyanobacteriota > Cyanobacteriia > Pseudanabaenales > Pseudanabaenaceae > Pseudanabaena. The sequence goes on along the minus strand of DCSN01000189.1, from coordinate 18,202 downwards.
CTTGGTCATAGAGAGATTGAGATGTAAGTAACTCTGCCATTTTCGACTCCATTCCTAACTCATCTACTATACCATACGGCTTATCTGAAGTTCATGGCTTGAGAACAACAGACAAAATATTCAAAATCTCAGCATAGCTAATGTCGTCGCGATCGCTCTTTGAATAGATAGTCAACTCAATCGGTGATAAATCAGGTGAATAAGTGGGCAAGAAAATCAGTTTAGCGCCAATATTCTCAATCGCAGTTCTGACCTCATCGCTACAGTGGAGATTGAGATTATCCATCAAGACGACCATCGTATCGTTTAGCGGGTTAACTCAATTTTCTGCAAGGCTCGACAAAGTAACTGGACAGACAGTACAGCAGTGGTAAGATGTCAAACATGGGCTTTTGAGGGAGATTTTGTTCTAATTAAACTTATTTTCTTCCCAAAGTCCTCTTGACTAAACGCTTTTTTAATGTCTTGGTTTGGCATAGGTGTTGTTACGCGGAGGAGATTTTTGATTTTGTTTCTTCTTTAATCCCTGAAATAACCAACTTCGCCAATCCCTAGTGCTATCAGGATTAAAATTAGAAATATTAGAACAATCTCTCGAACGCAGTCGCCAAACAAACCAATCAACCGTCACCGCATGGGCAAATGCAGCAATATGGAAATACAGTCAGCGAATTTTAGTTTTTTGCGCGAGCATGATCCACAATTGGTAAATCTTGCTGCCCGCGCTGAACAGTTTTTCCTCGACGACGACAGCAACACCTGCATCATCAAACTGGGGCAATTTGCCGAACGTCTCGCCAAGCTCATCGCCGTCAATACAGAGCTTTCTCAAGTACCAAAAGAAGCACAACTAGAATTGATACAAAGACTCAGAAGGGAAAGCATCATTTCTAGTGAAGTCGATGACCTCTTCCATAGCATTCGCAAGGCACGAAACGATATCGTCCATGAGCACCGCAATGCTGACAGCCACGAAGCCCTCACTCTCCTCAAAGATGCGCGATACTTGGGCATCTGGTTTTATCGCACCTTTACTAAGGACAAAGATTTTAGAGCAAAACCATTCGTGCGACCTGTTGCGCCCACCGATCCCACCACCGAACTGCAAGAAGAAATCAAGAGACTGCGAGAAGATCTCGTTGCTAAAACAGGCGAGATTGATGCAACCGCCGAACTGAAAGCCGAAATCGATAGACTGCAAGCGCTCGTCGCCGAATTAGGAAAGAAAATCCCTGAGCGACCACCAATTGCCAATCCCGAAACACCTGTAGATATCCCTGAGCGGCCACCAATTGCCGCCCCAAATATCGATCCCTCTCCCAAGGGAGAAACAGCCCTCACCCCCAGCCCCTCTGCGAAAAGGGGAGAGGTGAGCAAGAGAGGGGGGTGGCATCATGGGGTGATTGGGATTGTCGCTTCGCGCCTTGTGGAACGTTATGGCGCACCTGTATTTATTGGCAGTTATGAAGATGCCCATGATGATGATTCTGACCAAGTTGCCACTGTGCGCTTCTCCGTGCGGGGAATTCCAGAATTTCATGTTTTCCACGCCCTTGAATATGAACCGATTAAAACTATTCGCAACAAAGGCGGCGGACATAAGGCGGCGGGAGGGTTTACTCTGCCTGCGGCGAATCTGGAAAAACTGCGAGATGGACTACGGGAATTTGCCGATCGCGAAAATATCTTACCTAGTCACATCATGCCCCTGGTCAATATTGATGCGCGTGTTGACCTCAGTGATGTCTCCATGACTCTGCTGCAACAATGCGATCGCTTGCAGCCCTGTGGACTTGGCAATGCTGACCCTGTGTTTTATAGCGAAAATGTGCGCGTAATTTCTCAGCAAACTCGCGGCAAAGATAAGGTCAAACATCTATCTTTAGAACTGGATACTGGTAACGGCAAAATCAAGGCGATCGCTTGGCGATGGGGAGAATATTGTCCTGTGCCTAATTATGTGGATATTGCCTACAAGTTACGCGCTAACCAATGGCAAGACACAACTTCCGTAGAATTAGAAGTAGTTGGTATTCGTGAGGCAAGCAATATGGAAAATTCTCAAAGTTCGCCCCAACCTTTACAGTTGCAGTATAAACCCGCCCCCGTAATTACTAAGCTTCCCCAATGGCAAAAGCTCAGTGAAGCGCCGCGCCCATTGCCTAGACCTTTGTTGTTGTATGGTTGCGATCGCCCTGCCGATAAGTTTCAAGGTGATGTCGATTGCGATCGCCCCAATCGTAATCGCATTGGTCAGGATAAAGATTATCATGCGATCGTGTTATGGACTTTACCGCCCTCCTTCACACATTTACAATGGTTAATTGCTCTTGCTAAACCCGATTATATTTATCTTGGTTCGCATATTCCGTCCGTTCCTTCTATTGAAGAATTTCGCGCTCAAATTCAATCTCTCAATTTAGACAATATAGAAAAATTAAATCTATTAGATCTGGCTCAACAATGGTGGATTTCTCCTAGTGCGATCGTCTCGGCTTTGCGCGAATTAAACTATATTTGCGAGTTTCCAGATACTTTGCCGCTTGAAGGTGAATTACTCAGAATGCAGAGATGGTATAGCATTGCGATCGCTAAATTAGCGGCACTATTCATAAATGCTAGATAGTTAGAACTTACGCAAAAGACCGAAATATAGGGGCAATTCATGAATTGCCCCTAGGATGGAATGCGGGTTTCAAGTCATTTTTGCGTAAGTCCTAATAGTATTCTGTCCGCTAAGCGGGCAGAATACTATTTTAAAAAGTACAAGCTTGCTTTACCCACTCCCTTTCGGCATCCGTGAGCAAAGGTGATAACTTCTCAATTACTGCTGCATAATAGCTCTCTAACCATGCAATCTGTTGAGGATTAAGCTTATGGCGATCAATCAACTTTTTGTCAAAGGGAATGTAGGTCAAAGATTCAAACTCATACCAAGGCGTTTTTGGAGTATTATCATTCGCTTTTGGAGATTCCTGTTTGACTTCCTTTACAAAATAGAGATTCTCCAAACGGATACCACCCCATTTTGGTTGATAGTAACCTGGTTCAATGCTATTGATTGTACCAAGATCGATGGATTGATTGACGCGCTTACTGATGCCGTTAGGGCCTTCATGGACATTGAGAAATACGCCCACGCCATGCCCAGTACCATGTCCATAGTCCAGCCCACTTTGCCAGAGAGACGAACGGGCAATCCCATCGATTTGGCTGCCTGTCGTGCCTTTAGGAAATCTTTGCATCGCGCAGTTAATATGGGATTTGAGAACTTCTGTATAGCGATCGCGTTGTTCGGCTGTCGGCTCACCAATGCTCATGGCGCGAGTGTCATCGGTCGTACCACCATAAAACTGCGAACCCGAATCTAGCAAGAGCAAATCGCCGTTAATCAATTTACAAGCAGGATTCGGATTACTGTAATGCACAATCGAGCCATTCGCGCCTGTACCCGCGATTGTGGGAAAACTAAGGTCGATAAAGCCTTCCTGTTGCTTGTATAAACCTTCAATTTTGTGAGCAACATCCCGTTCGCTAATCACATTACCTGCGGCAACCTGTTCTTCAATCCATTTAATCGTGAGAGTCTTTGCCCAACTAGCTTTGAGGTTGGCTTTTTGCATCTGCGCGATTTCGACAGGATTTTTATGGGATTTGAAATCTTCAACGGGATGATCCGCATCAACAATTTTCGCCTTGACTTCCTTCAGTTGCAAATATGTGCCGTAAGTAGTTTGAGATGCTGCAACTAGTACATTTTGATTGATCGAAACCAGCGATCGCAATGTCGGTAAATACTGCTCATAGTCAAAGATTTGCACCTGACCAGCGAGAAATTTCCGCACCGCTTGATCAATGCGCGAGGTATTTGTAAAGAGATAAGCATCAGTCAAAGTAACGATCGCATAGCTAATAAATACGGGATTGCACTCCACATCACGACCGCGCAAATTGTAGAGCCATGCAATTTGATCGAGCTTAGTTACAGGTAAAATCATCGCCTTCTTCTTTCCTAAAGCCTCGCGCACCCGTTCTAATTTCTTGGCTAAGCTCTCACCCGTAATCTCCTCAGGCAAAGCCATCACAGGCTGATCGCCAAAGGTAGGAATAGGCTCACTCTCTGCCCAAGGACTTTGCGATCGCACTGTATCCACCAAATTTTCGAGAATCGGCACAATTTCGACATCACTAGCATTTAGGCGATCGGCAAAGCGCCGATATTGGGAAATGGTAATCGTAAAGGGATCGATGCCGAGGCGAAAGGGTTTCTCTTGCTTCGCCGCATCTGTTCCCAATCCTTCAAGAACTTCTTCAACAGTTTGATGATCTTCTAATCCCACTTTGCAGACCTTTTGCAATTTTGCGTCCACCTGCATATCTGCCTGTTCGTAATAACGCGGATCGACAAATACCCAAGCTTGTTCAGTACCGATTAAAAAATCTCCAGCCGAACCCGTAAAACCACTAATCCATTGCCGACGCTGTTTCGCTTCGGGCAAGTATTCGTTAAGATGTTCATCCGCCGAAGGAACAAAATAGGCATCGAGTTGATGTTTTGCCAATTGCGATCGCAAAGCCGTAAATTTCTGAGCAACTCCCGTTAATTCCGATAATTCCGAGGATTGTGGTGATGTAGTGGTTAAGGGCTGCAATAAAACCATGAAGTTAGATGTGGGTAGAAATTGATCTATCCAAATTTTAACCGATCTGGTTTTGTCCCGCCTGCGTAGCGAGTGGCACAAGCTTTTATTGCAGTTTTCAAATGAATACGGCGAAAGAAAGTAGGGGCAATTCATGAATTGCCCCTACTTTCTTTCCCCACACTGAACTGAACAACGCAATAGGTCTTTAGCTGGATAAAGGATTCATCGCTCCTTTGCTATAATCCCTATACTTATAGCCACTTTGGGATAAAAGTTCCCTTTAACCCAATAATTACCGCAATGTTAACCACCGAAAATCTCGAAACTCGCGATCGCCTCCCAAGCTCATTGTCAACATGGACATGGAAAGGACATCAAATCCAATATTCCGTCACAGGTTCAGGAACACCCCTTGTTTTAATTCATGGCTTTGGCGCGTCCATCGGTCACTGGAAAAAGAATATTCCCGCATGGGCGGAAGCTGGCTATCAAGTATTTGCCCTCGACCTCCTCGGCTTTGGCGCTTCCGCAAAACCTGCCCTCGATTATTCCCTCGAACTTTGGGAAGAATTACTGCGCGACTTTCATCAAGAATTAGTCCAACGCCCTGCGATCTTTATCGGTAATTCCATTGGCGCATTACTCGCCTTGATGCTCACAGCAAATTTTCCCGAAATTGCGATCGGCGCAGTTCTGCTCAATGCCGCAGGGGGCTTAAATCATCGTCCTGAAGAATTGAATCTACCCCTGCGCTTAGTGATGGGAGCCTTTGCCAAGTTAATTAGCTCCGAAGTCACAGGCAAATTTGTATTTAATCAAGTGCGCCAAAAGCGAAACATCCGTAATTCCCTGCGTCAGGTCTATCGCAATCATCAGGCGATCGATGATGAATTGGTGGATATGCTCTATCAACCATCTTGCGATGCAGGCGCACAAAAGGTTTTTGCCTCAATTCTCACGGCTCCCGCAGGTCCTCGCACCGTCGATCTTTTAGCAAAGCTAGAAAAGCCCTTGTTGGTATTATGGGGCGATGCTGATCCTTGGACTCCGATCAATGGAGCAAAGGTCTATCAAGAGGCAAGTAAAACTAAAGATATTCAACTCATTCCCATTCCCAATACAGGGCATTGCCCCCACGACGATCGCCCTGAAATTGTGAATGCTTTAGTAATTCACTGGTTACAGAAATTGTAAAATAGGTGATTCTTGACTGAGAAAATACTCAAACAAGATAAGGCGTCGCACTGCGTCGCCTTATCTTGTTAGGACTTACGCAAAAGACCGAAATGTAGGGGCAATTCATGAATTGCCCCTACGCTGGAATGTGGGTTTCTTGTTTGAGGATTTTCTGCGAAACCACAAAAAATGGAGTAAAATCATAGGTTAATAAATTGATGACTAAGTTGAAAGCACTGTGCAATCTGACTATTTAGAAAGAATCCTCAAAGCTCGCGTATATGATGTAGCGCAAGAATCTCCCTTAGAATATGCGCCAAATCTATCCGCTAGGTTGAACAATCGCCTTTTGCTCAAAAGAGAAGATATGCAGTCCGTATTCTCTTTTAAGTTGCGCGGTGCTTATAACAAAATGGCACAATTGCCACCCGATTTATTAGCTAATGGGGTGATTGCTGCCTCCGCAGGAAATCATGCTCAGGGGGTTGCCCTCAGCGCCCGCGAACTCGGTACAAAGGCAGTTATTGTCATGCCTGTGACCACGCCACTCATGAAAGTAAACGCCGTAAAAATGCGTGGTGGTGAAGTGATCTTGCATGGTGATACCTACGATGATGCCTATGCCTACGCTCGCCAATTGGAAGCAGAAAAGAATCTCACCTTTATTCATCCCTTTGATGACCCTGATGTGATTGCAGGACAGGGAACGATTGGGATGGAGATTTTACGCCAATGCCAGAAACCGATTCATGCGATTTTTGTGGCGATCGGTGGTGGTGGGCTAATTTCAGGGGTCGCGGCTTATGTTAAGCGCCTCCGTCCTGAAATCAAAATTATTGGGGTAGAACCCGTAGACTCTGATGGGATGTACCGATCGCTGCAAGCAGGGCATCGCGTCCGCCTTGAGCAGGTCGGGCTGTTTGCCGATGGTGTGGCTGTGCGCGAAGTGGGACAGGAAACCTTTCGCCTTTGTCAGCAATATGTCGATGAGATTTTACTAGTCGATACCGATAATATTTGTGCAGCGATTAAGGATGTTTTTGAAGATACACGCTCGATTTTAGAACCTGCGGGGGCTTTGGCGATCGCGGGGGCAAAAGCCTATGTGGAGCGCGAAGGCATCGCAGGACAGACCCTCGTCGCGATCGCCTGTGGTGCGAATATGAACTTCGATCGCCTACGCTTTGTGGCTGAACGTGCCGAGTTAGGCGAACATCGCGAAGCCATTTTTGCAGTGACTATTCCTGAACAGGCAGGAAGTTTACACAAGTTCTGCGATCTTTTGGGCAATCGGAATTTAACCGAATTTAGTTATCGGATTGCTGATCAAGAAATTGCCCATATTTTTACTGGCATCCAAATTATTAATCGGGCGGATGCGGCGAATTTAGCCAAAGCATTTGCCGAAAATGGATTTACGGCGATCGAATTAACCGATGACGAACTCACCAAACTGCATTTGCGCCACATGGTCGGTGGGCGATCGCCTCTTGCCCATAATGAATTACTCTATCGCTTTGAATTTCCCGAACGTCCAGGCGCTTTAATGAAGTTCGTTGGCTCCATGAGTCCTCACTGGAATATCAGTCTGTTCCATTATCGAAATAACGGCGCAGACTATGGCAGGATTGTCGTCGGTGTGCAAGTACCTCCTACGGAAATGGAAGAATGGCAAGCATTTCTCGATACCCTCGGTTATCGCTATTGGGATGAGAGCCAAAATCCTGCTTACAAACTATTTCTAGGTTAAATAATTAGAACTTACGCAAATTAAAAACTGCCCTCATCCCCCAACCCCTTCTCCCATTAAGGGAGAAGGGGAGTAAGAAATTATTCTTGTTCCCCTCTCCCTTAATGGGAGAGGGGCTAGGGGTGAGGGTCTTAGCAACTTCTGCTTAAGTCATAACTATTTAGGATTTAGATTTTGCTTCGATCGCTTCCAATCGACTCTTCAGCGATTGATTATCCTTACGCAATTGATCGAGTTCTTCGCGCAGTTGCTTTAACCCTGCATCCTTACCGATCGCCTTTTGGACACGCTGAATTGCTTCATCGGCAACCCGCCGCACCCGACCATCGGGCGTAGAGTCAGATAGCGATCGCAGGACACCAATTGCCCCCGCACTATCAATTTGTCCCAACGCGCCCACCACTGCCATTTGGGTTAAAAAGAAGGTCTCTTGGGAAATCACCTGCAAGCGATTGAGAATTTGCTCCGTTTTCGGTTTAGTTTGCGATTTGCCAATTGCACCAAGGGCGCGGATCGAGGCTAGGCGCAAGGGCTGCGGTACATCGGGTTCCGTGTATTTGAGGATGGTTTCTAGCGCCTCATCGGATTCCTTGATTTTCGCTAAACCTGCGATCGCGCCCGAACGCACTACTTCATTCCAACCTGCCCGTTCTTTGAGAACCGTCTGCAAGAGCTTGACCACCTTAGCGGGTTCCCGTTCATGGCTCAAAGCTGCCGCTAATTCACCCGTCAATTTGGCGGCAGTAGCTTCGACAGTGTAGCTAGGATCTCCCTTCTTAATGAATGGCTTAATCAGATCCAAACTCTTCTGCACCTTGTTCTGAGCTAAGCCACTGAGAACCGCATTTCTGACCTTAGGATTAGCATCTTCCAATCCCTTAGCCAAGGCTTCAAAGGCTTGATCGAGCTTAATGGAGGCAAGATTTTCGGCGATTTCCACACGCACACCCCAGAAAGGTTCATCGATTAAGGCTTGACCGAGGGCTTTCACCGCCTCTAATCCGCCCTTTTTCGCCAAAGCTTCCGCCGCTTGGATACGCGCAAGGGGATCGGGGTCAGACTGCAAACCTGCCTTCAGTTCGGCAACGCCATATTCGAGGGTGATTTGTTTGAGGTAGTGATTCCCTTGATCGAAGCTAATGTACTTAGGCTTAGTTTTTAAGGGGAAATAGAAAGCCTGTTCCTTCTCAAATACGCGCACTTTGAAAACTTGCGATTCCGTGGCATCCTCAAACCCAAAGGCAATGGGAATCTTCAAGTCAAACAGTTCATCCTGAGTTTGAGAAACTGTGACCTTCGCCAAATTATTATCACCATCCCAGCTATAACCCACCTTGTATTCAGGATGTCCACCACGGAAGACATATTGGTCAAAGAGGAAGAGAATATTGCGTCCTGTGGCTTCCTCGATCGCCCTTAATAAATCAATGGTTTCCACGGTTTTATGGGCATTTGTCCGCACAAAATGATGAATCGCTTTCCAGAACAAATCATCGCCGAGTTCGGTTCGCAGCATATGGTATACACAGCCGCCCTTTTCATAGATATGTCGATCGTATAGCTCGATCGCCTCGCGATATACATGAGTCACCATCGGACGACGATAGCGATCGCGATCTTCCGTCAAATAACTTCTAGCTTCCCCCAAACGATAATAGGCGGCTTCTTCGGCTCCATACTCATAATCTGTCCAGAGAACCTCGGCATAGGTTGCCGCACCTTCCTTAACCCATGCGTGTGACCAATGCTTAATCACCACCAAATCACCAAACCATTGATGCGCTAATTCATGGGCAACAAGGCTTTCACTAGAACGATTATCCAATGCGGCTCTTTGGTCTAGGACACAGCGATCGGTTAATAGGGTTGCGGAAGTATTTTCCATGCCACCGAAAATAAAGTCAGCTACACATACCTGAGCATATTTAGGAAAAGCATAATCATAGCCATACTTCTCGCTAAAAAATGCAATCATGCGCGGAGTTTTACCCATCGTCAAGATGGCTTCATCAGCCGTGCGGGACTTGTCTACATAATAGGTAACGGGTTTACCTTTCCATTCGTCTCGCACTTCCACAAAATCACCGATCGCTAAGGTCATCAAATAACTAGGATGAACTTCCTTTTGATACCAATGATAAATCTTCTCTTTTTTCTGTTCCTTAACTTCAATTAATTCCCCATTGGAAATTACGTTAAATTCTTTGGGTACGCGAATCCGAATTTCGGAAGTTGCCAATTGTCCGGGATAATCAAAGCAAGGGAACCAATAGCGCGAGTCTTCATCTTCGCCCTGTGTCCAGATCTGTGTGGGTTTATTGGGTTGATGCTCGGTCGGTTGCACAAAATAAATTCCGCGCTGGGGTTGTACGGCGGCATAGGCGATCGCAATCTCAAGGGGTACATTTGCCTTAGTGGGTTCATTGAGATAGATTTTCAGAAATTCACCATCATAATCAAATTTACTCTTAGCCTTATCAGGATCAGGCTTGGCTTCAATTTGATCGGTAACTGCCACTGAGTCAATCCGCAAATTTACCGCATCTAAAGTCAAATCGGTGATGCCATCGCGCACAGGACGTAAGCGGATTTTAGTAGTTCCTGTAATGGTGTGCTGAGGAATATCAAGAACTAAATCAAGGGCAATATGCTCCACCTGTCCAGGGCGATCGGGGTTGTAATGAGGTTTTGCCCCCGGAAGCTGAAAAGATTTATGCTTTTTCGGTTTGTCGCCTTCTCCATCCCCAAAAATCAATTCTGATCCTAATTCTAAGTAGCTATCCCACGATTTGCGAGTCATAAATCTTTTTCTCTAAAATATAATCTTTATTTTTATTATCATATATCACTCTTCAATACTTGTTTATCCTTATATCTTTTGAGGTTAATAAATTCTAGGAAAATGATTAATTAAACACCTGTAATCATGTACTTTAGATCATAAAAAATCAGTGTTATAAATCACTATTTTTTGTGTAAAATATAAAAATAGAAAGCATATATAGAAAACAAGCACCTAAATATCAAAGCTAACCAAAGTGTCTATAGACACTTCTGCAATTTGATTTGATAAACTCGATCTATGAAAAACAATTATATTTTAGTGGACTTTGAAAATGTCCAAAATATCGATTTGAATTCTATTAAAAATGAAAACTTTTACATTAAAATCTTTGTTGGCACTAATCAAACTAAAATTCCCATAGAATTAGTTTTAAAATCTCAAGAATTAGGAAATCAAGTTGAGTGGATTCAAATTAATGGCAGTGGTAAAAATGCACTTGATTTTCATATCACATTTGTCTTAGGAAGATTAACGCAAAAAGATCCAGACGCTTTCTTTCATATTATTTCCAAGGACACAGGCTTTGATCCATTAATTAACTATTTAAAAAATCAAAAAATATTTTGTAAGCGAAGTGAGGATATCTCTATTGTCATGGAATTGAGTGTAACTGCTAAGAATTCCAGTTCAATTACCAAAGTTCCTAATCAATCAGACAAGAAAATTTCAGACGAACCCTTTCAAATAGTATGTCAGAAACTCGCAATTATTGCTAAACAAAGTAGACCTAAAACTGAATCTTCATTGAAGAACCACATTAAATCCATACTATGTTTAAAGGAATTAACGCCTACTGTAGATGAGATTTATCAAAAATTATTAAGCACTAAAAAAATTCATTTTAATCAAGTTAAAAAAATTGAATATGGATTTTAGATATAGCAATGTAAGTTTTGCGTAGGACACAAAACCCAAGAAAATGAGTGACGGC
>DCSN01000189.1:0-6804 GCA_002325645.1 Pseudanabaena sp. UBA1465 | reverse complement strand
GCCGTCACTCATTTTCTTGGGTTCCGAACAAGGGGCTTAAGCCCCTTGTCAAAGCTAGTTAATCCTTAGCCGTGATAGGCATCGAGCATTAGCTGCTTGAGATCGGCAATCAATGGATAGCGAGGATTTGCACCCGTACATTGATCGTCAAAGGCTTGATCCGCCATGTCTTCCACATGAGCCATGAAGAATTCTTCACCCAGACCTTGCTCAGTAAGAGCATCTTTAATCGTGGCAGGAATATCCACCTGACGCTTGAGATCTTCGATCGCCGCAATCAGATTTACCACCTTTTCTTCTTCATTCTCACCGCCTAAATTTAGATAGTCGGCAATCCTTGCATAGCGCCATTTGCTATTGGGATATTTATTTTGAGAGAAAATTGCTTGCTTAAAGGGAACATCGGTAGCATTGTAACGAATCACATGACTAATCATCAGGGCATTGGCTAAACCGTGAGCGATGTGGCAAGTGCCACCTAACTGGTGGGCGATCGAGTGGCAAACGCCTAAAAAGGCATTGGCAAAAGCTAACCCTGCGATCGTGGCGGCGTAATGCACTTTTTCTCTGGCTTTAGGATCATTGGCTCCATTCTTGTAAGCACTGGGTAAATACTTGAATATTAAACGAATTGCTTCTAGCGACAATCCATTCGTATATTCCGAGGCTAATACGGAAACATAAGCCTCGATCGCATGGGTGAGGGCATCAATACCACCGTAAGCAGTCAAGCGCTTGGGAATATTGGCGGTCAATTCAGGATCGACGATCGCAATGTTGGGAGTCAAGGCATAGTCAGCGAGAGGATACTTAATCCCCGTTTTCTCATCGGTGACTACCGCAAAAGGAGTCACTTCTGATCCTGTTCCTGATGTGGTGGGGACCGCGACTAGCATGGCTTTTGCGCCCAAAGGTGGCAACTCATAGACCCGCTTGCGAATATCCATAAATCGCATCGCCAAGCCTTCAAATTCGATTTCAGGATGTTCATACATCAGCCACATGATTTTAGCAGCATCCATCGGTGATCCCCCACCAAAGGCGATGATCACATCGGGGTGAAAACTGTTGCAGATGGCTAATCCTTTCCGCACCGTTGCCAAGGATGGATCGGGTTCGACATCGTAGAAGGTGTAATGAGCGAGTCCGATTTCTTCTAAACTATCGGTGACTTCCTTAGTTAAGCCAAGCTCAAACAAAGGGCGATCGGTGACAATTAAGGCGCGTTTTTTGCCTGCGAGATCCCGCAGAGCTACAGGCAAGCAGCCAGACTTGAAGTAAATTTTGGGTGGGATGCGAAACCACAGCATATTCTCGCGACGTTCGGCGGCGGTTTTCACATTCAGTAAATGATGGGGAGTAACGTTTGCGGAAACCGAATTGCCGCCCCAAGAGCCACAGCCAAGGGTGAGGGAGGGATCAAGACGGAAATTATATAAATCTCCGATCGCTCCCTGCGAAGATGGTGTATTAATCAACACTCGCGAGGTTTCTAGCTTATGCTCGAAATAACGGATATGTTCCTGATTATGGGGAGCCGTATAGAGTACCGAAGTATGTCCATGTCCACCAAATAAAACGAGGGCATCGGCTTTGTCCACCGCATCATGGAAATCTTTAGCCCGATACATCGCTAAAATTGGCGACAGTTTCTCATAGGCAAAGGGTTCGCTCTTGTCAATTACCTCAACTTCACCAATCAGAACTCTGGTATTGTCGGGGATCGCAAAACCTGCCACTTCCGCAATCTTAATCACCGTTTGTCCAACGATTTCCGCATTCAAGCGTCCATCGGTCAAAATCACCTTGCGGACTTGATCCCGTTCTTCGGCATTCAGGAAATAAGCCCCGCGCTTAATAAATTCTGCTCTGACGGTTTCATAGATGGCATCAACGACAACGACCGACTGTTCCGAGGCGCAGATCGTGCCATTATCAAAGGTTTTGCTGATAATAATCGAACTTACCGCCATCTGAATATGGGCAGTTTCATCAATAATCGCAGGCGTGTTACCTGCCCCCACACCAAGGGAAGGATTTCCCGAAGAATAGGCGGCTTTGACCATCCCAGGTCCGCCCGTTGCCAAAATCAGCTTGATACTAGGGTTCTGCATCAAAGCTTGAGAGAGTGGCACGGTTGGCTGATCAATCCAGCCAATGATATCAGGGGGCGCACCTGCGGCAACGGCTGCATCTAAGACGATTTTAGCGGCGGCGATCGTACATTCTTTGGTGCGGGGATGGGGCGAAAAAATGATCCCGTTGCGAGTTTTTAGGGCAATTAGCGCCTTAAAAATAGTGGTGGAAGTGGGGTTGGTGACAGGCACGATCCCCGCTAAAAGCCCGACAGGTTCAGCAATACGCTCATAGCCAAAATGCTTGTCGGACTCAATTACGCCACAAGTTTTATCATTCTTGTACTTGTTGTAAATCATTTCCGAAGCAAAGTGATTTTTAATCGCCTTATCTTCAATTACGCCCATCCCTGACTCTTTCACCGCCGCCTTAGCGAGGGGAATCCGCGCCGCGTTTGCCGCCAGTGCTGCTTGTTTGAAAATGCGATCGACCTGCTCTTGCGTAAAATCCGCAAATTCAGCCTGAGCCGCTTTCACTCTTTGAATCAGCAATTCCAATTCTTCAATATTCGTAACTTTCATTCTCAATTCCCTTGATATTTTTGTTTCAATCTCTAAGAGATCCCCCTCAATCCCCCTTGTAAAGGGGGAAGAAGAAAATGCTCCCCCCTTGTAAAGGGGGGCTGGGGGATCTCCACAATTCTCAAATGATGTAAAAACCTACTCAGCAAATATCTTAGCTAAGGTGTCAAGCACCAATCTTTGTTCATTTTGATTAATTTGTCCCAATTTTTTGACTAATCGAGTTTTATCAATAGTGCGGATCTGATCTAGAACTATTTGCCCATTTTTACCTTGAAACTGACAATTAATACGAGTGGGATAGGTTTTCCCTTTTGTGGTCATCGGGGCAATTATGACTGTGGAAATGTAGGAATTCATTTCATCGGGGGAAACGACAACGCAGGGGCGTGTCTTCTGAATTTCACTACCAATGCTGGGATCAAGATTAACTAAGGCGATATCAAATCTTTTAATCACCAATCCCATTCAACTTGATCCCATTCAGCCATACTCATTTCATCTAAAAGCAGATCATCATAGTTTTGCGACATTTGAGCAAAGGCTTGCTCCCATCCTGCGCGGGGATGTCTAGCTTGGCGAATAGTTAGATGATCCCCTTCAAGGGCGATCTCAACTTCTGTATGAATACCACTTTGCTCTAGGAGCAATTTAGGAATACGCACACCTTGAGAATTTCCAATTTTGATAATTCGAGTTCTGATGGCAGTACTCATAATTTAGATTATGACTTAGATAGCTTAGGAAGCAAGAAGTGACTACATTGTATCTACAAGTAAATAGGTTGTCAAACACCAACTGCCCCAAGGGCATTGATTCCACGATCGCGAAAGATATCAACGGTCTGCTGTACCAATTCGGGGGGCGCAGGTGGAGTGTCTTTGAGTGAATAGGGCAATCCTAACTGTTCCCATTTATATTCTCCCATTTTATGAAATGGCAAGACTTCTAGTCTTTCTATATTTTTTAAAGTGGCGATAAAATCTGCGAGTTGATTGATGTTGTCAAGGTTATCGGTGAGATGGGGTACTAATACAAACCTGAGCCATACAGGTTTATTAATATCGCTGAGATACCTTGCGATCGCCAAAGTTGGCTCAATGGAAACGCTGGTAACTTTGTAGTAAAGTTCGGGAATATAAGACTTGATATCGAGCAAAACTAGGTCGGTTTCTTCGAGAACGGGTTTTGCGTTCTCGATCGCACAGTAGCCCGATGTATCAAGGGCGGTATGTAAGCCAAGTTCATGGCAACGCTTAAATATTTCTCTAGTAAATTCGGGCTGCATCAGTGGTTCGCCGCCGCTTACGGTTACGCCGCCTTTGCGAATGAAGGATTTACATTTTTTGATCTCGTCAATTAAATAATCAACGGTAACTTCTTTGCCATCATGGGAACTGCGACAGTCTGGATTATGGCAATAAAGGCAACGCAGGGGACAACCCTGAGTAAAAACGATAAACCTGATCCCCGGTCCGTCTAACGTCCCGAAAGTTTCAACTGAGTGAATGCGTCCAGTTTGAGAAGTCATAGGAATTCTCAGTAATTTTTCTTGGTAATTTTATTTTTCTATTTTACTACGAAATAGAGAGTTATCCAGATTTCAGAAATTTATTGGTTAATTTGAAAGTCTGAAAAGTAAGACTGGAAAGGACTAGATAAAATACCAAGTAATTTACCAATTTCTTTAATAAAATAATCTTCTTGATCAATCCAAATAGTTTTCTCTTCAAGACGTAAAAATTTCCAAATTATTCCTGTTGTCACTACTCCATAAATAGGGAGACTGTTCTCAGTTCTAGCATTAAAACGTTGAGCCGCCACCATTTCCGCAATACATTGTCCTAACCCTCCTTTAATATTTTCATTTTTTGCCTCAACAAGGGTAATTACTGGACAGGAAATTTCATAGATTTCACTGGAGGCTGTCAATAGAAAGTCACAAAATCCGTTTAAGCCAGCTTCTACATCAACGTTAAACTCTGTCCCAGAGAAGAAGCCCACTTTCTGATCGAATATCTGCCGAATTTCTAGCAGGATCGGAGCAATCAGCAACTCTGATCGCGCTTTTTCAGTATTAATGGCATTGGCGATGGAAAGATTGCGCTTAAGGGTTTGTTGCAGATATTCACTAATCGCTAAGGGCTGAATATCTTCAAATAAATTTTCCGATTCCTTAACCGTCAAGCCAAATTTTTCTTGTACTTGGGCGATCGTTTTAAATTCACTATATGACATCGGTTTAAACTCCAACTTCGTAAATTTACTAATATCTACTTTGTTATCATTATCTTTTCCAAAGTGAATACTTCCTTCATTAATTTGCACACAATATCCAAAATTATCTCTTTGAGATGCACGGTACCGTCTTTCTAACACAGATTGAAGATTGTCCTTATTCAGATCGCTACCTAACAAGTGACTTAACTTCTTCCATAAATTAGCCGCCAGTTTTTTAATATGCGACTCACTACAATGAAGTTCGTTTGATATCTGAGTATAATTCTTTCTTTCCCAAGCCCCCTTCAAAATCCCTTCTTCCAAAGATGTTAGATGTTCCTGTGTCTCTTCCGACACTAGATCATCAACATATTGCAAAACATGGTCAATGGTTTTCATCGGTATTGTGGGCTTTGACAGGAAATATTGCAGTGATTATACCAAATCCAACTAACAGTGAACCAAATCATACCTAAAAGTGTACTGAGTAAAGAATTCGATTTAAGTGAAAAGATTTATAGTTTATATGTATAAATATACTCGTAACTTGTATGAGATTTTTGCTTAAGTTTGTAGGAGCCTTAATTGGTCTAGCTGTTTGTTTAGGTGTTCATTACATAGCAGGATTCATGGGAGGAAACGCTTCTTCCGTTATGAGGCTTAACCCGGGGCTGGGAGGTGCTTTTTCTGCTGTTCTATTATTATTCGCGGGAGGATTAGGATTCATTCTTGTCAGATATGTGTTGTTTAAAAAAGATTATTACTATGAGAAAGATCGTCCATTACCACTAGAATTTGTTAGCGGCTTAGTAGGTGGATACTATCTTCCTCTAGCTTTCTATACATATGTTCTTGTGCTAATTATTTCAATTGCTTGTGGAGGTGCTGCTTCACCCGAATTTATCGTTATTATTTTTAAATAAATCTTTCTTTAATTTCTACAGTTAAGCGATCGCTGTTTGATGTTGTTGGTTTGTTGAGGGGCGATCGCTTGTGTAGTGGGAGTGTTGATATTTTTGGCGATCGCTTTGTGGATTAGGGGCGATCGCTGTTTGATTTTGTTGGTTTGTTGGGGGCGATCGCTTTGTGATTGAAATTAGGGGCGATCTGCTAGAATGATTGCCAAAGGCTAATTTGGCTAAAACCATGACCACAATAACTCTAGAGCTACCACAAAATATTTACGAGCCTTTGCAAAAAGCCGCCGCAAAAGCAGGACAATCCCCACAAGAGCTAATCACTAAATTATTGGGACAGACTATAAAAACTTTTACTGACGATCCTCTAGAAGAGTTTATCGGCGCTTTCCGTAGTGATATCCCCGACTGGGGCGAAAATCACGATCGCTATCTCGGACAAGAATTACTAGAAAACCATAATGCCTGAACTATTTGTCGATACATCAGGCTGGGCAAATCTGATAGATATCAGTCAGCCTTTTCACCTTCTCAGCGCAAAGATATACCAAGATGCGCGTTCTCAAAAACACAAAATCATCACCACAAGCTATATCGTTACAGAGCTTGTTGCGCTACTTTCTAGCCCACTTCGCATACCTAGACCCAAAGCGATCGCCTTTATCCAAAGCTTAAAAACTTCTCCCTATGTAGAAGTCATCCATATCAGCAAAGAAATAGATACAAAAGCATGGGAACTCTTAATCAACAGACAAGATAAAGAATGGAGTCTAGTCGATTGTTCCAGTTTCATTGTCATGCAAGATCGCAAAATCACCGAATCTCTAACAAACGATCATCATTTTGAACAAGCAGGATTTATTCGTTTATTGAAATAGCGATCGCTGTTTGATTTTGTTGGTTGGTTGAGGGGCGATCAAGAAATTCTAAGCTTTTGCCGTTGTGACATAAGACTTATGTGCTTCTGCATAGATTTTTAAAGCGATAGACATTTGCTGAGCCGCATTCTC
>DCSN01000053.1:4685-13013 GCA_002325645.1 Pseudanabaena sp. UBA1465 | reverse complement strand
CATCAGCGTCTGGTAGTTCACAAATAGATAAAAAAGACCCTTGCTTAGCGAGGGTCTTTTTATGCGAACCCCAAGAGATTTTTAAAAGTGCGGCTTCGCCGCACTTTTAAAAATCTCTTGATTTAGGTCTGAGCGCAGAACGCTGTAATTTTTTCAAAGCCAATTGCCAACCAAGATAAAGGAAGCCCAAAAATAGGGATGCTTGAGATCGATATCTGATGTAACTTGCTTGAGGGGAATTGGTGGTAAATTGCCAACTCCTTGGACTTGCCCTGACTTAATTTCCACTTTGCCTTGCAGTAGTTCTAGTTGTGCTTTTTGGATGGCGATCGCCTTACTCTTTGATGTCGAATAATTGTTGTAAAAAGCTAACATCAATGGGGTGGTTCCCGCATCGCTGATTTCCCAGAGTGAAGCAAGTACACTTTTCGCCCTAGAAACTACAGCCGTACCACTCAGACCGAGGTTTTGTCCAACCGCAGTCTCACAAGCACTTAAGGTCAACATTTCGATGGGTTCTTCTCCCAAACTGAGCGTCCGTAACTTGTCGAGATATAAACGATCATTCCAAAATTGGATAAACGCACCATTGATCGTATCACTCAGGAATTGAGCATGGGTGGCAATATGGACAATCCCATAGTTATTTTTGTTTTGTTGGTCTCTGAGCGTATCAACTGTAAAGTTTTGGTTGAGAAAGACTTTACCCTGCAAGATTTGAGAAGCAATGGCATTGGTCTCTACATCTACATTTGGTAATGCGGCAAAACCTTGCTGTGCTTCTGTTAAACCCATGATCAGAATGCTCGAACGGCGGCGATCGCTTAATTTCAAATTAACCAATCCCATTGATGGCACAGTGGCCGTGGCATATTTTTGGACGAGAAACTTTTTGCCATCGTTTAAAACACTAATGGGAATGGCTCTTAAAGGACCATCCATCACAAAGATCAAGGTCTTGATTTTTGCTGTCTCCAAGTCCGCCTCAATAGGACGAATCAACCAATCGTAGAGTTTCTGAGATGGTCGCAAGTAATCATTACTAGTAGGGTCACGGATGGAATCTAGCAAATCTTGGACTGTTGCTGTCACTAGATTTTGTTTGACATCTATTTGTTTGACTGATGACTTTTCTTGTCCTGATGGGGGAAGTATAACGGTCTTCCGAATCTCTTTCCCTGATGACGGGATCACTAAAATCTCTAGGCGATCATCAAAGGTATTCACATATACCAGAGCCGTGGGACTATCTGTGACCTTTTCCGCTTGTTTCAATGATTCTTGGACAGATTCAAAAGTTACTTCAGCCGTAGTTGGACATCCGCCAGTGTAACTACAGACAGCATCAGTTTCTCTCCTATCAATTGTGCCAACAGGAGTAAAAGAATCAGGGTTCGGCGTTGTAGGGTTACATATTGAGCCGAGTAAGCGATCGCAAAGTCCTGTTTGTGTTGGTGTTGTAATCCCAAGTGGAGGCTGGATTGGCTGAGGTTTAGAGGGAGTAAAAGTCGGGAACTCTTGTGTCGGAGAAGGTGTTTGCGTTGGATACTGAGCAATACTGCGCTGCACGGAGGGAGCGATCATGCAAGCAGTGGCGATCGCTACTGCATATCCAGCTTTCCAAATCAAAGAATGTTTTTTCATAAATATCTCTCCATTTATTAGGAATTTATCTTTGCTTAGAATGAGAAAGTTGTGCGGATTGTACCTATAGTCACCGTGTCACTTGTCGCTGTTTGGAGAGGATTGAATAGAAAGATTAAACCGGGTGTGATCGTAATATTATCGGTGAGGCGATAGCGATAGAAAAGTTCGACTTGGGTGGTCGTGTCAGGCTGAGCGCCGCGATCGCCAGCTAATACGCCAGATAAACCAATCGTACTAGGGATATTACCGAGCAATAGATTACTACTAGTGATTTTAGGTGGCTGTCCAATATAAATACCGCCAAGATTACCCTGCTTAAATAAATCGGGAAGGTTGAGATAAACAATCCAATTGGTGGTTTCTACTGTGCCTGAAGTACCTGCAACTGCATTAGATGTGGTGTAGCCTCCCCATGTTCCCAAAGTTATATAACGATTGAGCCGCCAGTTGAGGGTTGCACCAACCGCATCAGTTAAGAAACTCGTATTGGCGGAGTTACTAATTACGCTATCGCCAATACCAGTGTTAAGGGAGCCGCCTGTTGTGTAAGCACGAAGATAATAGAGGGCAACATCAACAGCATCGGTGGGCGTGAGCGTAGTTTGTAAGCCTGCTACATAGGAGCCGCCAAACAAACCGCCTTGGGTCGCATTGGCAGGATCTGCCGCAGAATATACTCCCTGTAAACTGATGCGATCGCTGATCTGCCAGTCAAACCCGATCCCTGCACTACCGCCACCTAGTCCTAAAATAGGGTTGCGTTGAGCAAAGGCTGATAAGGGCCCAGCGCCCGATCCTTCAAAGCGGTTAGGTCCTCGAAAAACTCCACTGGGGCTTACTCCTGCTGCGCCAACAATCAGGGCTGCATTGTTACCAACTTTAAATCTATAGGAAAGATCGGAAAGTGCAAACTGGTTGTTCGTTGTGCCTTCATATCCCAGCAATGTGTAGGAATCTCGCAAGGGCAATCCTGACGCGAGAGATAGATTGCCAGCACTCAAGCTAACCAACAAAAGACTCCGATTTTGGGCTTCAAACTGAGTTAAAAATGTTAGGTTTAGGTTATAGCCAAAATTTAGATTTATCCCTTGGTCTACTTCATTCGCTGTGCGGATACCGTCTCGAAAATTAACATCAGAAGTGTTAGCAAAGCGCCCTTGTAAACCAAAAATTGCTTGTCCAAATAGTTTTGTTGTTGTTGAAAACTGTTGTGCTTCGAGTTGATTAGTTTTCGCTTCTAATTTATCTACTCTTCCTCGCAATATTGACAACTCATTCGCAAATTCCTCTTGCAGTTTTTGAATTGTGGCAATGTCATCTTTATTGACTTTATCCGCTAAACCTGTGGCAATAATCTCATTGATTTTTTCCAAACAAGCATTTAAACCTGCCGCAAATTCGTAACGGGAAATTGCTTGCTGACCACGAAAGGTGCGATCGGGATAACCAGCGATACATCCATAGCGTTCGACTAGGGATTGCAATGAGGTAAAAGCCCAATCAGTGGAACGGACATCACTCAACTGAGAAACCGATGTCACTGAAGCAGAGGCATCAGGATTCTCGTTCACCAGAGGCGTAATATTTGAGTTTTGGGAGACTTGAGGCTTTATAGAAGAATTAAGGGGAGAATTGTCAGAAGATTTTGTAGTGGAATTTGTAGAAGGAATTTTAGAATTTACTTCTATAGCCACCTTGCGGGTTGGTGTGTTTTGGGTATTGCCATTGGGATTGTCATTGGAAACTTTAGATTGCGCGATCGCATTGGTACTAAAGCTCATTAAAGCTAAGCCAATCCATATTAACAAGTGTCCAGAAAAGTGTCCAGAAAAGTGTCCAGAAAAGTGTCCAGAAAGGGAAAACAATTTCAATAACATCTGCTTATCCACTCTACATAAAACATATAAATCACATGAGCCGCCTCCACAACCTTATAAAAACAGAACATTCTATGTCAATCCAAAATTAGGATCGCTATAGATTTTTAGTTTTGAATTTATTCGGTGCGTTTATCATATTTTTTCAGAATTTCTATATGGGCAGGTATTTTACATTAAGAATTAAGAAATGAGTCATTTAAATTAACAAAATATCAAAATAGAAAATAAATGAAAGCAGTGCTTTCATTTATTTTCTCTAATTTCCTCAGTAAGACTTACATTCTGCTATAAATCCATCAAAATTCACAGGAGGTTGCTATAGTAATCGTAAAGAAATGTAACTAAGGAATAATATTTATATGCTCTATGCGCCACCTTGGCATTTGACAAATGGGTTATTAATGACCCTTTATGCAGCTTTGCGGCTAAGCCAAAAGTGGGAAAACTTTACTGTTGAAGCAGAACCTGTTTATCAAGAGCATATCTTTACAGGAGCAAATGGAGTTCCCATTTTTGGGAAATATGCAATTCCCCAAAACGCTAAAGGTACAGTCGTGGGAACCTATGGAATTACGGGAGACTTAGATAATCAATGGTTTCTCAAAATCTTAGGGCGTAAAGCTTTTGCGAAAGGATATGCGGTTGTGCTGTTTGATTGGCGAGCGCATGGTAAAACGGCTGAACTTTCACCAACACTTACTTCAGATGGTCTATATGAAGGTGAAGATTTTATTCGGATTGCTAATACTGCTAAACAATTGGGATGCCCATCACAATTCTGGCTAACGGGATATTCTCTGGGTGGGCAATTAGCTTTGTGGGCAATTAAAGCGGGAGAGTCGATCGCTGATTGGGGTAATGACTTAGAAATTACATCTGATGATATTGGAGGTGTTGCGGTAATTTGCCCTAGTGTGGACTCAAATCGATCGCTGACCTATTTAGTTAAAGATGAATTAGGTAAATTTTTGGAAAAGGCGATCGCGCGTGAACTCAAGAAATTAGCGCGAGTTATGGCAAAAAATCATCCTGAAGCGATCGATAGCAGAGCCGTGGAACGAGCCAATAGTATTTGGGGATTTGATCATGAGTTAACGATCTCTAAATTAGGATTTGCCACTGTCGAGGAATATTACGATGCGAGTTGTCCGTTATATTTCATGCCTCATTTGCAAAAGCCAACCTTAATTCTTTATGCGGCTGACGATCCGATGTTTGATCCGTCCATCATTCCTGACTTAGAAAAAATTGCTCAAGAGAATTCATCAATTAAGCTAATGGTCACAAAATATGGTGGTCATGTTGGTTATGTCAGCAGTAAGAAATGTCAGCACCAATATGGCGATCGCGATCGATGGTGGGCTTGGAATCGCATTTTTGAATGGATTGCATCAGCATCGTGAAATAGTAATCTAACTCCATGCCGAAGGCGTGGAGTTATACCCTCTCTGAAAAGTTCTGTACCTATGAAATCAGAGTTTTGGTTATATCTTGCGAACTAAGAGCTTGACTTGATGTTTTGGGTTTATTCTCTTGGAAATAAACGGGCTGAGGCTCAAGATCAGCTAGTTTCTTATATTGTGAAAATACGCGATAGTTATCTAAATTCACATCAGGGATATCATTTTCATAGTCTTTCATTTTAACTAAACTATAGTCTGTATCTTCATCAAAGATTGCCAGAGTTACATTCAAAATGTCTAAGAAATTAATAAAAGAACGACATTCTACTTCATCATAGGAACTATAAAACTTGATTAATTCTGCAATATAACTTTCTAAATAAAGACGACTCTTAGGACATAATAAAACAACCTTTAACAATAAAATGACAGGGCTAAGAAAATTATTACTATCCAGCGACAATCGTAAAAAATCAGAAGGATGACGACGCTCATTTAACAAAAGATATTGCAGAATACGATTACAAGATACATGTAACAAACTAGTTGTCATTTCCTGATCATCTTTATAGGGCTGGAAATATCTGAACCTTTCAATTACTGTTGAGCGAATGGTTTCAGGTATTTCTAAATCATCTCTAGAAACGTCTAAATAAGCGAATAGATATTCTTTAAATTCAAGAAAAGTTATATCATTGATTCGATCTCTAAGTTTTTTTGAGATCAGTCTTAGCCCCTCATGCCCTTGTTTATTCAATACTTTTTTAATTAAAATTAGAACCCCATCTCCCAAATTTGTAGGATTGTGGTGATTTAATTTAACATTAGTTTTAGAGCCAATTCGAGCCGTATACATCGCTAGATCAAACTTAAATTGCTTTTTGATCTTTCGAGCCATTATTTCTGCATATTGCCTTTGTTCTACGGGCTTATTGAAATCCGTATATTCTGCTATTAATAAATAAGAGGAAAACCTTTCGCACCAAGTATGATAATTCTTGTGTACTCCTGGCTTACCAGAAAGCGATCGCAAAGTATTATATTCATCAGACTTAACAAAGTTTTGTAGCCATGTCCTTAATTTTTTAAGCTTATGGATCTTTGTAGGTAGACCAATTGAATTTGCCAAAAAAAGATCGACTAAACTTTGACAAGCATTAAGATTGCCATTTAATGCCCAATTGTTATTAAGAATATAGCAACAACGGAGGAGAGTATGCTTGAAATCTTCCTCTCTATTATGAAATATGATTTCTCCTAGGGCATAATATGCTTTGATATTTTTGATCTCTTCATAATTAATAAATAACTTATTAAATTGATCTAAAATCTCGTCGGTTTGATAATATTTAATCATTCCTAAAAAGAAGCCATAGATATGTTGCTGAGCTTGCTCAATACTGCTTGCAGTTATATCTGCAACCTGTTCGTTGGAATGTGAAGATTCGTAATGATTGTAAAACTGTGCCATACCAATATATTCCTAAGCAGCAGTAAAAGTTATCAAACATTTGATCACATTATACTAATCAAAAAGATGATGACTTAAAAATTGATGCAAAAATTCATCCAAATTACAGTCATTGCTTTTATGATTTTGTAATTTTGCTCTTGTCTCTGGATAATGGCAAAATTTCTATAGGTTAAACATAGATTTTAAGTTCTTCCCACAATGCAAGACAGAAATGCGAGATAGACTTCAAGACTAATATTAGTATCACAACTTACACAGGATTTCTAGATCAAACTTTAATTTTTAAGAATCATAAGTTATATAAATTTATAAATGTATAGATGTATAGATATTTCTGCTTGGTTAAAAGTTTAGCAACAGAGAAAATCACATTGAAAATTGCACTTACCATTTACTAATCGCATCCGTGAGATGTAGTGCTGCCGCCTGTACAGAAGCGATCGCCCTTGTATAGCCCAAACGGGTGGGTCCTAATACGCCGACAGTCCCGATGGGCTTATCATCACAGAGATAAGTGCTAGAAATAAAAGTACAGTTCTGAATCGGCTCGATGGAAATTTCGGAACCGATGCGGATGCTAACGGAATTTGCGGAAGGACTAGGCTGATTGACGATCAGCGCCATCAGAGAAGCGCGATCGGCTTCGAGTAATTTCACAATATTTTGCACCTGTTGCAGATTAGAAAATTCGGGCTGACGCAATAGCTCTGTTAAGCCGCTAATAAACATTTGCCCCAAAGCCGTGCGATCGCATAGTCTCATAAGCTGCTGCAAAGACTGCTGCAACAACACTGCATATTGCTGAAACTGGCGATCGAGATCGTCCCATTGCAAAGCATTATTTAGTTCTGACCAGTTTTTATCACGCAAATGTTCATTTAAAAAGTTGTTGAGAATATTTAATTCACCTTCTAAAATTTCGGGATTAGTTTCGCTGGGCAAATCCATTGTGACTGAGGCGGTGTGGTAGGTGTCACTAACGGCGATCGCCATAATCTTGTAACGCTCGACCATTACTAATTGCAAATGCCTGATCCGCATCGTTTGCATATTGGGGGCAGTAATTACCGCGATGCAGCCGCTTAGGGTTGCCAAGATTTGAGCAACATCCCGCAATACGCCATCGAGACTAGACTTGCCGAGGCGATCGCTTTTACTGGCCAGAAACTTATGGGTGCTATAGGTTAGCTCGCTGGCGGGATCGATTAATTCATCGACATAAACTCGATAGCCAGAGTCCGAAGGGACACGCCCTGCTGATGTGTGGGGTTGATATAACAAACCACTGCGATCGAGCGTATGCATCACATTGCGAATTGTGGCGGGACTAATATCAAAGTCATACTCAGATACTAGAGCCTTAGAACCAACTGGCTCCGCCGTCTGGATATAGTGGTCAATGGTTGCCCAAAGGACTTTTTGTTCGCGATGGGTAAGTTGAGGTTTCATAGTCGGTGACAAAGAAATTCAGTGGAATAAAAAGCGAGTATTAAATGCGTCGGCATAATTAAAATTCAGATCTAAAACCTGCGCTGTAGGCTTTAGGGTTTTATATTTAATTGAGCCTAATTAATTAAATAATTATTAAATTTAGATTATTGATTTTAACTCTCATAACTTAAGAGTTTAACTACTACCATACCTAAGATTCTCAAGAAATCCTGCATTAAGTTGGATCAAGCCTCATTTTTTCTGAGATTGGGAAAGCCCAAAACATCGCAAAACTCACTAAAGTTATGACTTTGTTTCGCTACAATAGCCAAATGTCTCTTGAAGAAATAGACCAAACATTTGATACTGTAGTTTCTCAGACTATTACAGTGCATACTGTGATGCTTTAGACATATCTCAGATTCGCCTAATGATTCGCCTAATACAGTCTATTTAGGTTTTGTATATTAAAGATAAATTTTCAAAAAGCTTG
>DCSN01000053.1:1269-4622 GCA_002325645.1 Pseudanabaena sp. UBA1465 | reverse complement strand
AAGCTTTTTGAAAATTTATCTGGTTTCAAAAAAGCGCAAAGCGCTGTATATCCACCACTGAGTTTGGTAAGTAACTAACATCATTCATGGAAAATAAAGAGCAGACGACGGCAGTTGAGCAGCAATATCTTTGGGCAGTCGGACTCGATACCGAAGTATTTCCGCCTGAATCTTTATTAGGCGATCGCTATCGTGTCATTTCCTCGCAAATTGTCGTTGACACCGATACATTCTCGCTACCTGAGTTGCCCCTTGAATTTCAGACCTATGTGGTGTCTTATCTCAAGCTGTCACGATTAAGCCTGCATCTGCCACGCCCCTATGGGTTGCTGCTGCTAGGTGAAGAGCTTAACCTTTCAGAAATCTTTTTATTAGAAAATGTGCCAATCGATCGCCAAGGCAATCTATGTCCGACCTTGGCTGAAGCTTGGAAACAAGCATCGGCTTTACGTCAAATTAATCTGCTTTGGCAAGTCCTCAATCTTTGGGAGCCTCTCGCCGAACAAAACATGACCCGCACTTTGATCGATCCCAAATTGGTGCGGGTCGATGGGATGTGGGTGCGTCTGTTGGAGTTACAAGCCGATGTCGCGGCGGTACATATATCGCAGTTAGGCGATATTTGGGTACAGTGGCTAGATTTTGCTAAGCCTGAAATTGCTGAGCCGATCGCTGAATTTTTCTACAGTTTAGGGCGTGGCGAATATGACATAAATAGTGCGATCGCCTATCTGGATAAACTGTCCCTCAAGGTGATGCAAGACCAACCCCTGACCGTGCGGATTGCTAGTGCTACCGATGTCGGTCAGCAGCGCGATCATAACGAAGATGCTTGCTATCCTGATATTAAGCGCCAAAAACGTACTGAACAGGCGGATAGTCTCCGCGATCGCCTCGCGATCGTTTGTGATGGGTTAGGCGGACATGATGGTGGCGAAGTTGCTAGTTCCTTAGCGATCAAGACCCTTGAACAACAACTAAAAACCCTATTACATCAAGCCGAAAATGATTCTGATTTCTCCGCCCAAGGATTTATTGCTCAGCTAGAAATGGTGGTTCGCGTTGTCAACAATCAAATTGTTGCCATCAACGATCAACAACAGCGCCAAGCCCAGCAACGCATGGGGACAACCCTAGTCATGGCAGTGATCCCGCATCCCCACGGACAGCCGAGCAATGAAGTATATGTGGTGCATGTGGGCGATAGTCGTCTTTATTGCGTCACCAAAGATAATTTGCGCCAAGTCACCCTTGATGATGATGTCGCAACCCGCGAAACCACCTTGGGCTATAACTTCTACGCCTATTCATCCCAACGCATTGATGGTGGAGCCTTGATTCAGGCCTTAGGAACGCGAGGTTCCGATATGCTTGTCCCCCGTATTCAAAGATTTTCCATTGATGAAGATTGTGTCTTGCTGCTCTGTTCCGATGGATTAAGTGATTTCGATCGCGTTGAGCAAGTTTATGATGACTATCTATTGCCAATTTTGACGGAAGATAAACCCCTTGGGCGGAGTTGCCAAGATTTAATTGATCGGGCAAATGAACTTAATGGTCATGACAATATTACCGTTGCGGTGATGCGTTGTCGGTTTGCCCCTGCCGATGCTGATGAAGATGCGGTGGGTACAGATGAACAAACTAACTTATTGGATGGTTCTGAGGATGATGTGGATACGGAAGATATCTTACCCAATCCTCAGACTGTTAGCACTGTGGGCGGTGAACTAACAACCGTCGCGAATAATGTTGATCATGAAGATCAGGAATCGGAAACTAACAATGATCTAGATTCTGCGAAAACAGAGTTTGCAGTTCCGCAACAGACTAACCGCACCTTTATTATTGTTTTGATCTTAATTGCATTGTTGCTAGGCAGTGGTTTAGCGGCTTTTCAGTTTCCTCAAGTCAGAAATTGGGTGCAAGATAATTTACCAACCAGTCTCAAAAAATTTGTGCCGCCAAATTCATAAATGAGTGATTTCCTTGTCTCACAAGCGATCGCGACTGCTGCTCAGATGCAAGCGATCGAGCAACTTATTTTTCAAGCAGGAATGCCCGTTGCTGCCCTCATGGAGAAAGTTGCTCTACGAATCACGCAAAGATTAACGGAACTCTATCCTGCTCAGAAATATGGGCAGATTGGGGTTCTCGTTGGTTCTGGACATAATGGCGGTGATGCTTTAGTTGTGGCGCGAGAACTTCAGCATCAAGGGCGACAGGTGCAAATCTATGCGCCTTTCCCCAAAGCGAAGCCCCTCACCAGAGTCCATAGCTGTTATGCCGAGAGTTTAGGGATTCCCTTTGGATGTTTAGAAGATTTGCAGGACTGTGATCTGATTGTGGATGGCATTTTTGGATTTGGATTGGAGCGCGATGTGATGGGGGATGTCGCGATCGCCATTAATACAATTAATAATTGGCAAATCCCAATTCTAAGTATTGATCTGCCATCAGGTATTCATAGCGATCATGGTGGCGTAATGGGAACTGCAATCAGAGCCACCCATACTTTTTGCTTGGGTTTATGGAAGCGTGGCTTGCTCACCGAAACCGCGACTCCCTATGTCGGTCAACTGGAAAGAATTGATTTTAATATTTCTGAAAAATTTATTATTCAGGTGCTTGGTGATCAGCATTCTCTGTGGCGTATCGATCCGCAAACAATAATGCGCGATCGCCTACCCATCAAACGCCATCCCACTACCCACAAGTATGAAATTGGGCATTTGTTGCTCGTAGTTGGCTCTCAGAAATACGGTGGTGCGGCGCTATTAGCTGCTATGGGCGCAAAGGCAACAGGGATCGGGATGTTATCGATCGCCGTTCCCCAATCCCTCAAGTCCCTAATTCTCGCTCAAGTTCCCGATTCTCTAGTGATTGGCTGCCCTGAAACTGATTCGGGCGCGATCGCCGAATTACCTGATCTCGATTTACAAAAATATCAAGCGATCGCCTGTGGTTGTGGACTTTCTCTCGAAGCTTTACCCATTGTCCAAGTAATCTTAAATAGCGATCAACCCTTAATTTTAGATGCCGATGGCTTAAATGCCCTAGCCAATCTGGAAATATCCCAAGGAATTAATCAATTACCAAATCGAAAGCATCCGATCATTCTCACACCTCATTGGGGCGAGTTCTGTCGTCTATTTCCAGATCTGCGCGAAGTTGAACGGCTTGAAGCTTTACAAATAGCCGTTAATCGTACCCAATCCACAATTTTATTGAAGGGAGCTAGAACCGCGATCGCTTTTCCGCAAGCTTCCCAATCTCAAGCTTCCCAATCTCAAGTATGGATCAATCCTGAAAGTACACCTGCCTTGGCTAGAGGCGGCAGTGGTGATGTGTTA
>DCSN01000053.1:952-1163 GCA_002325645.1 Pseudanabaena sp. UBA1465 | reverse complement strand
TAGCAGGAATGATTGGCGGTTTCTTAGCTCAGGGGCTATTAGCCAAGGATGCGGCGATCGCCTCAACAGTTTGGCATTCCCAAACAGCCCTAGATCTTGCCGATCAACGTACCGAAATGGGTGTCGATCCTGTTACCCTTGCTCAAAATTTATTGCCATTTCTGACAGCGCTTTGCGCTTAAATCCAAACCAAGAAAAATTTTGAAAGCGT
>DCSN01000053.1:0-889 GCA_002325645.1 Pseudanabaena sp. UBA1465 | reverse complement strand
ACGCTTTCAAAATTTTTCTTGTGGTTCGTTTGATCGATAGCGGGCAATACGATAATCTAACAACTCTCTACTTTAATTGCGCCTTTAATAACAATGTTGCTTCGAGGGCAGGAACGGGACGACTAAATAGATAGCCTTGCACTGCGTCACAATTTTGCGATCGCAAAAATTCTAATTGTTCTTTGCGCTCCACACCCTCAGCGATCGCCCTTAAATTCAGACTATGCGCCATCGCAATAATTGCCGAGGTAATTGACGCATCATCTTGATTTTGCGGAGTTTCGCGAATAAAACTAGCATCAATTTTGACCTTGCTAACAGGCAACAATCGCAAATAACTTAAGGAAGAATAACCAGTACCAAAGTCATCAATGGATACACTCATTCCCAAGGATTTTAATTTATTCAACATCGCGATCGTAGTATTTTGATCTTCCATCACTAAGCTTTCAGTAATCTCCAATTCTAAATATTGTGGCTCTAGCTCTGTCTCTGCAAGAATTTGCATAATGCGATCGCAAAGGCTCGCCACCTGAAATTGTTTCGCGGAAAAATTTACAGCCATCCGAATTGGAGGCAAGCCCTCTTTTTGCCATAAATGATTTTGCATACAAGCCGTTCGCAAAATCCACTCACCTAAACGAACAATTAACCCATGTTCTTCCGCCGCAGGGATAAACTGATTAGGAGGAACCCAGCCGAGTTCAGGATGTAACCAACGCACCAACGCTTCCATACAGTCAATCTCGCCCGTCGCCAGATTGATTTGGGGTTGATAGAAAACATGAAACTCTGAACGATCAAGAGCTTGACGGATTCCATTCTCGATCGCCACATATTCCTTTACCTGTGCGCCGATCGCATGGTTATATAATTGATAATGATTACG
>DCSN01000231.1:3937-4066 GCA_002325645.1 Pseudanabaena sp. UBA1465 | reverse complement strand
ACTGTCGTCAGATTTTGAGTCTGATGCGTCTACCAATTCCGCCACTCGCCCTAACTTCAGGAACTATATACTAACTAACAATCAGGTTATTTGTCAAATATTTTTTCCAAAAAACAAGAAGAGAGGTGC
>DCSN01000231.1:0-3852 GCA_002325645.1 Pseudanabaena sp. UBA1465 | reverse complement strand
GCACCTCTCTTCTTGTTTTTTGGCTTGGGACAGATATAGAATAAACAAACTTTAGTTTTCAGTAACCCATGTCAAAACTAGAACGCCTAATTATGTTGGCGGAAGATGAATTAGTGCAGTACAGCACCAATGCTCGCAAAATCGAAAAATTGCGCCAAAAAGTTGGCTTATCTCTGAATGTTGCTGAACAGAAGCAAGCTAAAGCCGAACTAATTGCCGCCATGCCCACCGATGATATTAGTCAAATAGTCGAAAAAAATCGTCAAACTATTTCTCTGCCCTTTTGGGGTATCGCAGGGCTAGGACTACTACTAGGAATATCAATGGAGCAACCTCTAGATTTTATCGCTACGGTGATCGGAACTGGAGCAGCGATCGCCTTGCAAAAATGGGGCTGGCAACTACAGGCTAAGCGTCTAGTTTTACAAACCCTAGAAGACATCGAAGAACGAACCAAGCGTTAGCCAACCAATCCTAAATAGTTTGTGGAAACGCACCCCAAAGAGGTGCGCTTCCACAAACTAAAAAATCTACAATTGATTTAGGACTGCTATATTTAAAGACTGTGCTACAACCACAGTCTTTAAATTTCCTGAATCGTCAATGCTACAAGTCGCTCTCATCTATCCCGAAATCCCGCCCAATACTGGCAATATCGCTCGCACCTGTGCCGCCACCAATACCCATTTGCACTTGGTTGAGCCGTTGGGCTTTGAAATTAGCGATCGGCAACTAAAACGGGCAGGGATAGACTATTGGGACTATGTAAACGTAACCGTGCATCCCCATATAGAATCCTTACGCGCAGCATCTCAAGGGGGGCGGTGGATTTGCTTTAGTACTCGTGGCGCAAAAAACTTCCGTGAATTTCAATTCCAAGATGGCGACTGGCTCCTATTTGGCAGTGAATCCAGTGGCTTACCCACACAAGTCCTCAGCAATAATCCTGCGGTTTATATTCCTATGGAAAATCCTAACGTCCGCAGTCTTAATCTCTCAGTAAGTGCGGCTCTAGGATTATTTGAAGCGAGACGACAGTTAGGACTTTAAGAAGAAAGGTGCAAAGCACCTTTCTTTTGGCTTTATTTAGTAACCAGTGAATCGTAAGTTGCCTTAAATCCTGCTTTTTGTAAAGCTTTAACCGCAGTTTCTTCATCTTGTACCCAGAATTGATTACCTAGGCGGACTAGCTTGGGCATATATTCGATCGCCGCAATCACAGGAATTTTATTAGAAGATTCAGGTTCATTTCTGCCGTAGCCAGAATTGCCTTGATGAGAATTTTCATAGCTAGGATGAGGGTTTAAAGCAGTTTTAAGTTGTTGCAAAACTTGCCGATCTCTGGCTTGTTCGCGAGTAAGCTCGACCCGCACCATGCGGACAGACTCGATGGGCTGCATATCATCAATGATTAATTGGGTTTGCTCATCGCGGCGATCAATTTTGCCCCAGACCATCAAGCGCTTATCCTTTTCCAGAAGATGCTTAACCTTCTCAAAGGTTTTTGGGAAAACAACTGCTTCAGTACTGCCCGTAAGATCTTCGAGTTGCAAAATTGCCATCGGGTCGCCTTTTTTAGTAATTACGGATTTAATATCCAAGATCAAGGCGATCGCGGTAACAATTTTGGTTTCCAAAGAATCGGGAATATCGCAAAGATTAATTGGAGCCATCACTCTTGCCGAGCGAGTAACTACACTGAGAGGATGATCGGAAATATAAAAGCCTAATAATTCCTTTTCCATCCGCAACTTTTCTTGAGACGAGTAATCCTGAATGCGAGTAGTTTTGGGGGCAGTGTCAAAGGTTTTGGTATTACTACTTTCACCAAAGAAATCAAAGATATTGCCTTGCCCTGAGGCTTGTTCTTTAGCACGGCGCGAAGCCCATTCCATCGTGATATCGAGGTCATTCATCAACTGATGGCGATTTGACTCTAGCAAATCTAACGCCCCAGTCTGAATTAGAGCTTCTAAGGCTTTTTTATTTAGCGATCGCGAATCAAGACGGCTGCACAAATCGGCTAAAGAGGTGAAGTTACCCGCCTCTTGACGAGCTTGCAAAATTGCCGCGATCGGCCCTGCCCCAAGATTTTTAATTGCCGCCAATCCAAACAAAATCTTCTGCTCACGCGGCGTAAAATCTTCGCCAGAGCTATTTACATCGGGGGGGACAACCTGAATCCCCATACTGCGACAATTGGCAATATAGCGCTGTACCTTGTCCTGATCGCCACTGACCGAAGACAACAGCGCCGCCATATATTCAACAGGATAGTTTGCCTTTAGATATGCGGTCTGATAGGTGACATATCCGTAGGCGACACTATGGGATTTATTAAAACAATTGGAGGCGATATAGCCATGATCAAGTAAAAAATTATGGTCACGCTCTAACCCGATATCGAAAACAGATTGCACACCTAACGATTTGCGGTTAACGATTTTCATATTTTTTCTTAAAATAAAAACCAATAAATCTAGGAGCATTGCAAAGCACTGCTCCTAGATTTACTGGTTTTTATGGTTCAAAACCTTCTAGTTCAGGCACTTCCGCAACTAGATGTACACCTTGAATATAGAGAGAACGGCCATATTTACCAACGTTCTCTAAGCGTAACTTACCGCCTTGCTTTTTGGCTTGTACTGCCATATCGATCGCCGCACCTACGCCTCGGCTAACGATCTTGGTAACACCTTCAAAATCTAAAACAATTGCCGCCAACTTCTGGTCAATAAATGGTTGCACGGCCTGTCTAAAGTATGGAACCGTGGTTACGCTCAAAGCACCATTCAGTTTGAGAATAACTTGATCGCCATCAATTTGTTCAACGATCTTGAGTTCATCTTGTAAAAATGAGGAATGAGTCATGGTTGGAGAATGGGTTTGGGGATAGACAAAAACTTACTCATACGGACTGTTGTACCTTGATCGGTAGATTCAATTTCTACCTTATCGACCAATGCTTTGATCATATGTATACCAAAACCGCCATTTTTGACACCCATCTCGGCTATCAAATCAAAATCAGGTGGTGGTACACTGTCAACATCAAAGCCTGATCCACGATCATGGACTTCTACAATTAGGCTGGTATGTGCTGCGAAAACTACAACTTCTACGTCAAGGTCAGATGTACTGTAAAGAACTGCGTTTACTAAAGCTTCCGTAAGAGCTTGGACGATATCTTGCACAGCATCAGGACTATACCCCATTTTTGTAGCGAGTACTTCGACTGCTGCGATGGGAATGTCCTCGATTCCCTCAACGGGTGGAATTGAGATTCGCAGCTTTAAAGGCTTCTCACTCATGGGGAGTCATTCTTTAGCTTTGATTAGCTTTGCCAGATGTAATATACCACAGGTTCTTAACCCATGCGGGTAAACCCAATAATTTTTACTAATCATGGGTTCCCCAACTTCTTACACCTTCAGCGATCGCCGCGATCGATGCTGAGGCAATGATCAGTAATACGCTGAGAGCATTTAATTCAGGGGTTACACCGCCGCTTCGTAATGATGAAAAAATAGCGATGGGTAATGTAGTTGAGCCAACACCTGCGGTGAAATAGGCAATTACAAAATCATCCATACTCAGGATAAATGCTAGAAGGCAGCCTGACAATATGCCTGGTAAGAGTTGGGGTAAAAGTACTCGTAGAAATGCTTGGACAGGGGTAGCCCCCAAATCGAGGGCAGCTTCTTCCAGTTTAGGATCAATGCCCGCAAGTCGGCTAGAGACAACAACAGCTACATAGGCCAAACAAAAGACAATATGAGCAATTACGATTGTGCCAAGACTGAGGGGAAGCTTAATCGCGGCAAAAAAGACAAGGGTTGCTACGGCGATCGC
>DCSN01000141.1:8163-9994 GCA_002325645.1 Pseudanabaena sp. UBA1465 | reverse complement strand
AAATATAATCATCCTAATTATTGGTCAGCTTTCTTTGCGATCGGTAATGGGTTATAAACCTGATGGGCTGGCAAAGCTTACCAATCAACTAATTGACAGAACCTGCCCGAAAAACACTGCCAATCACTTCCTCGATCGCTGGTTCATTTACTGATAAATCTAAAATTTCTAACTCGGCAAGAATTTGCGAAACTGCCCTAGTCAAATTTTCACGGGGTACTAAAAAACAGACCGCTTGACCATCAATATTCAGGATTTGACCATATTTTTGTAAACCCTCGCGATCGCCTATGGGTTGAGCTAACTCCACCCGCACTTCTCGATAAGGCGCAAAATTATCATGCAACCCATCCAGACTGCCATCGTAAATCAATCCGCCTTGATGAATTAATAACACTCGCTTACATAACGCCGTAATGTCAGCCATGTAATGACTGGTCAATAAAATCGTAGCTTGATAAAGCTGATTATATTCCCGCAAAAATTCCCGCACACTTGCCTGAGCATTTACATCTAGCCCTAAAGTTGGCTCATCCAAAAATAAAACTTGTGGTTGATGAAGCAAGGCGGCTAATAATTCGGCTTTCATGCGCTCGCCGAGGGAAAGTTTTCGCATCGGTTGCGAGAGTTTTCCCTCAAGAGATAACATTTCCGTTAATTCACCAACACGATGCTTAAAGATTTTGTCGGGAATGTCATATACCGCCGCATTCATCCGCAATGAGTCTATGGCTGGCAAATCCCAGATTAATTGCTGTTTCTGCCCCATCACCAAGGTGATTTTTTGCAGAAAGCTCGCATCGCGCCGAAAAGGAATATGACCAGCAACTTGGACATTACCCGACGAAGGATGGATTAAGCCTGTCAACATTTTTAGAGTTGTGGTTTTACCTGCACCATTTGGACCTAAAAATCCGACCATTTCCCCAGAGGCGATCGCAAAGGAGATATCCTTAACTGCGGCGATCTCCCGATATTGACGATGCCAAAAATGTTTGAGAGTGCCAACCAGCCCCGCATCCTTGACCGCAATATTATAAATTTTGCTCAAACCTTCAACCGTAACCATCGCCATAGCGCTCTAACCAAGATGCATTCTGATATACTGTCAACAATACCAATATTTTTCATTGATATTTTCATTGATCATATTGATCATATTGATCCCTTAGAGTTGAATCAGCAATTCTGCAAAGAAACAATCAAAAAAACAGCTAACGCTGTTATTAGGCAATATTCTTAACCTTATCTCATTTTTAGGGTTCTGGAAAATTTACGATTGCTTTAGCAATTGATCGTTCTAAATTGCCTCAATTCCCAAGGGCATTAATTCCCAAGTGGCTTGACTTTTGACAACGATTTTCGCTAACGCACAACTGGAAAAGAAGGAAAGCAGTCATGGTAAAAGTCCTCGTAGTGGACGATAGTCCGATGGTGTTGGAGATGGTCTCGGCACATTTAAAACAAAATGGCATGGAAGTTACGGAAGCTAATAACGGTGCTGAGGCAGTAGAAAGGCTCAAAGCTTTTACTCCCGATCTCGTTGTTACCGATGTGGTCATGCCGCAAATGAATGGTTATGAGTTATGCCGTTGGATCAAAAATAATGCCTCTACGAAGGATGTACCCGTAATTATGTGTACAACCAAAAGTGAGGAATTTGATAAGTACTGGGGCATGAAGCAGGGAGCAGATGCTTACTTAACTAAGCCCTATCATCCACCTGAATTAATCAAGACTATTAAGCAGTTACTTAGTCAGATTAAATAAATATCTCAAGATACAGCGCTTTGCGCCTACTTTAAACCCAAGAAAGATTTTAAGAGGATGG
>DCSN01000141.1:3699-8121 GCA_002325645.1 Pseudanabaena sp. UBA1465 | reverse complement strand
CCATCCTCTTAAAATCTTTCTTGTACTCAACGAATTAATAAAAAGAAGTTGCGACAATTTGTGTAGCAACTTCTTTTTTGTGTTTTCTGGCTATACAGCCTATTGAAGCTTTGAATAGTCCAGAGAAAATTTTAAAAGCGCCGCTTTTAAAATTTTCTCTGGGTTTTAAGTAAGCGCAAAGCGCTGTAGGCTAAGATCTAGGCTAGAAGTAGCAATCATTGATGTGACGTGTTTCAAAAAATTCGATTTCAAGCAAACCAAATCTGGCGACATCAGGTAGTGTCAGTCCTCGCCAATCTCAAGGTGGCGATCGCCCTTTTATTATTGATTGCCCTATTTAGCATCCTCGGCACAGTGATCGAGCAGGGGCAAACCCTTGATTTTTACCGCGAAAACTATCCTGAACATCCAGCCCTATTTGGCTTTTTGTCGTACAAAGTAATTTCGGCGATCGGGTTAGAACATGTTTACGGTAGCTGGTGGTTTCTCACGCTCTTGATTTTGTTTGGAACAAGTCTTACTGCCTGTACCTTTAATCGCCAATTACCAATTCTCAAGGCTTCAAAGCGTTGGTTTTACTACACCAAGCCCCAAAGTTTTACGAAGCTGCCCCTCGCGACGGAAATTGTCGGCGGCAATTTAACGCATCTGGCGCAGTCTTTACAGGCAAAAAATTATAAGGTGTATCAGGCTGACGATCGCCTCTATGCGCGTAAAGGCTTGATTGGTCGAATTGGTCCGATCGTTGTCCATGCCA
Organism: Pseudanabaena sp. UBA1465; assembly: GCA_002325645.1. GTDB lineage: Bacteria > Cyanobacteriota > Cyanobacteriia > Pseudanabaenales > Pseudanabaenaceae > Pseudanabaena. The sequence goes on along the minus strand of DCSN01000141.1, from coordinate 7,364 downwards.
GTATGTTGCTAGTCTTGATTGGTTCGATTTGGGGTTCCCTGACAGGCTTCATTGCACAGGAAATGGTTCCCAGTGGCGACACTTTTACAGTGAGAAATATTACAGAAGCGGGAGCTTGGTCAGCGTCTCAAGTTCCTAAAGATTGGTCGGTGCGGGTGAATCGTTTTTGGATTGATTACACACCCAAGGGAAATATCGATCAGTTCTATTCTGATTTGTCAGTGCTAGATAAAGATGGCAAGGAAGTCGATCGCCAGACGATCCATGTTAATAAACCGCTTAAATATAAAGGTGTTAGTTTCTATCAAGCGAACTGGGATATTCACGCGATTAAATTTACCCTCAACAATAGTCCGATATTGCAATTGCCTGTGAGTAAGCTAGAGTCGCAAAATGGCGGTCGTCAAGTTTGGGGGACATGGATTCCGACAAAACCCGATCTTAGTGCGGGAGTAACCCTAATTACGCCCGACCTGCAAGGTACTTTCTTAATTTATGACGAAAAAGGCGATTTGCTAACCACGGTGCGAACTAATGGCAGTGCTGAAGTTAATGGCGTAACTTTTACTTTAAAGGAAGCGATCGGTAGCACGGGTTTACAAATTAAAGCTGATCCCGGAATTCCGATTGTTTATGCAGGATTTGGGCTGTTGATGTTGGGTGTGGTGATGAGTTATATCAGTCATTCACAGGTTTGGGCTTTGCAGGTTGGCGATCGCCTTTATGTCGGTGGCAAAACCAATCGCGCACAGGTCAGTTTTGAGTCAGAATTAATCGATGTCACCAGTACGATTAATAGCCAAGCGATCGCGTAAAGTTATATAAGTATTCGAGCATATTAAAAACCAGATCTAAAAGCTGTGGCGCACGCTGCGCGTGCGCCACAGCTTTTAGGATTTTATATTTAATTGCGCCTAGCTATTTATAGATATGTATAAAAACTCTCAAGATTTTCCCTTTACCAAGATTTTAGAAGACAATTGGCTCACCATTCGCCGCGAACTTGAGCAACTTAGTGATCGCAGCTTTGTGGAATGGCCAGAAAAATATCTTTATAAAGATGGTTGGGAAATTTTCGGTCTCTATGGCTTTGGTATCAAGCTTGATAAAAATTGCCAACTTTGTCCCGAAACCACAAAATTACTCGAACAAATTCCCCATCTTGTCTCCGCAGGTTTTTCTTCGCTAAAAGTTGGCACTCATATTCAGCCCCACACTGGCTATCCCGATGGCGTATTGCGCTGTCATTTGGGATTGATCGGTTGTGAAGGCTGCGGTTTGAGAGTTGGAGATGAAACCCGCAGTTGGCAAGAGGGCAAGACCTTAGTATTTGACGACACCACCGAACATGAAGCATGGAATCACGGTACTCAAACCAGAATTGTACTGCTGCTAGATTTTAAATATCCTGTGGTTGAAAATGCTAATAATTTAGAAGATAAAAGTATTTTAGAGTTGCTCAAAGGAGCATTGCCGTTCTTTAAGAAAAAAAACTAGAATCTTGTGCCGCCCGCTACGCGGGCGGCACAAGATTCTAGTTTTTTTGTGGTGCGGATTCGTCACGCGCCAAAAAATTTTGGTTTAACTTTTTAGAGCAAAGATTTTGTTGATCACATCTTCAACCACGCGATCGGGCGTTGATGCGCCCGAAGTTACACCAATCTTGATCTGACCTGCGGGTAGCCAATCACTAGATTGCTCGATCGCTTTGCCCAGAGGTTTATGCTCAATTACCTCAGCAGAGAGAATTCGATGCACATCATCAATGTGATAAGAAGGAAGATTCCGCTCGATCGCAATTTCTTGTAAATGCGTAGTATTAGAAGAATTGTAGCCACCAATCACAATCATCAAATCGAGATCCTCTTCCACAATCTCAAACATCGCATCCTGACGCTCTTGGGTGGCATCACAAATTGTATTGAAGGCGAGGAAATGAGAGTTTACATTTTCCACCCCATACTTTTGCATCATTGTCTTTTCAAACAACTTGCCGATCGCTTCCGTTTCACCCTTGAGCATGGTGGTTTGGTTCGCCACGCCAACTCTTTCAAGATCGTGATCGGGGTCAAAACCTACAGATATAGCCTTGCTAAATTTAGCAAGAAACTCTTCGCGATCGCCGCCATTGAGAATGTAGTTAGATACATACTCCGCTTCCTTCATATTCAGCACCACTAAATAGCGCTTCGCATAGGAACTAGTGGCGATCGTCTCTTCATGGTTGTACTTGCCATGAACAATGGAAGTGAAATCTGCTTTTTTATGCTTCTCAACCCGATTCCATACCTTGGAAACCCAAGGACAGGTCGTATCCACAATCTTGCTGCCAAGGCGATCGAACAACTGCGTTTCTTGAACACTTGCTCCAAAGGCAGGTAAAATCACCACATCGCCCTGTCCAATTTCTGAAAAGTCCTTAGTTCCGTCACTATTTACAGGAACAAACTGAACTTCCATTTCCTTCAATCGATCATTAACGGAAGGATTATGAATAATTTCATTAGTAATCCAAATGCGTTCATTGGGAAATTGGGTGCGGGTTTCATAGGCCATTGCTACCGCCCTTTCTACACCCCAGCAAAAACCAAAGGATTTTGCTAAATAAATAGTTACATCACCCTGTGTATAGATGTAATTATGATCGCGAATGGTTTGGATCAAGTCGCTATGATATTGCGATCGCATGGTAGATTCAGCTTCTTCACCATGTCCAAAGCTCTGACGGAAATAGTTGGGGGACTTGTGCAAAGCCCTCCGCATAGCTTGAGTATCGAGACTGTTATCCATGCGCTTAGATGATTCTAGGTAATTGTGCTGAAAGTATTATAACGGCTTATAAAGCCTCTAATTTTATAGACTTTAGGTATTGGTGATCGCCTAACTTTTACTTTAAAAAGACCAAATCCAAATTGTTGGGTAAATCGCTTAGCGATTTACCCAACAATTTGGGTTTTAAGTTTACTTATGCTTAACTACTTAGAAGTATTACAAACTTCAAAACTGCTACACCAAGCGATCGCCAATTTTATGAAAAATCCTGCAATTACTAATCATGAAATTCATCCTTTAATCGCTAAGCGATGGAGTCCTCGCGCTTTTGATAGCAAACTTGTAGAAACAGAAAAACTTGCCCAAATTTTTGAAGCAGCGAGATGGGCTTCTTCTTGTTTTAACGATCAGCCTTGGGTGTTTATTGTGGCAACCAAAGACGACACCGTAAACTATCAAAAAATGCTGGATTGTCTTGTTCCCTTTAATATCTCATGGGCGCAAGCGGCTCCAGTCCTAGGATTAGTGATTGCTCAAAAGAACTTTAAGCACAATGGCAAGCCTAATGCTTGGGGTGAATATGATGCAGGTCAAGCAACCGCAACTCTAGTATTGCAAGCAACGGCTTTAGATTTAGTCGCGCACCAAATGGGTGGCTTTGATGCAGATAAAGCGATCGCCGCTTTTAATATTCCTGAAACGGCAAAACCTATTGCCGCGATCGCGATCGGTTACGCAGGAGATCCTAGCAATTTACCCACAGAGTTACAGGAGCGAGAGACTGCACCACGCGATCGGCATCCTTTAAATAGCTTTGTGTTTACAGGCGAGTGGGGAAATACAGCCTCATTTGTTTAATTACCTCGGCACAACAGAAAAGCTGTAGCGCACGC
>DCSN01000141.1:3186-3666 GCA_002325645.1 Pseudanabaena sp. UBA1465 | reverse complement strand
GCGTGCGCTACAGCTTTTCTGTTTTCATAAACAAGGGGCAAAACCCCTTGTCTTTAAAGAAGCCCTGCTTGAGCCAAACCTAAAACCAAACCAGCACCAAGAATATGTCCAAAACTAGTGACTGCTAGTAACTCAGGTACACCAAAACCCTCAAACAAACCTGGTAGTTGCACAGGCAAGCTAGGACCAATACCTTTAACTTGAATGCCATAGCGAGCAACCACTAGGGCAAATAGGTTGGCGGTAAGCATAATTAAACCAACACCTGCTGACCAAGTAGGTGTTGTAGGAACAGCAGCAGCAAGTAAATTAAAAGTTAGATGGATCATAAATTTGGATTCCTAAGTTTAATTACCTATAAAAAATTTTTAACTGCCATCATCCTAGAGTTAAGTACAGACATCAGGAAATTATTCTTAAGCTAAATTTATTAAACTTAGTAATCGTTTACACTCATTTCAAACAAAAAAAGATGAGGGT
>DCSN01000141.1:0-3126 GCA_002325645.1 Pseudanabaena sp. UBA1465 | reverse complement strand
ACCCTCATCTTTTTTTGTTTGAATGCAGTTAAATTTCTTCTAAGACCTTGAAGCGAACATGATTGAGCGCAAGTTCACCAATAGAATAGGGCTGAGGCTGAATCGTCTCAAAAAAGATCCCCTTACCAATTTCCACATGATACCAAGGTAGTCCCATAAACCAGCGCGTGGGGTAAGGGCGATCGCCTGTATCATCAGGATTAGACTCCATGGGCAACCACCCAATACTAGGAATATAGAACTCAATCCAGACATGGTTATAGTACTGATGCAAGGGAACGTTCAGCATCAATTCACCTTCATGGGGACATTTGTAGCGTCCGACTGTACGGCAAGCTATACCATTTAATCTTGCGAGCGCCAATAATAAACCAACATATTCTCCGCAAGAACCCGTTCCTCGGACTAATACTTCCTCTGGAGAAGCAATATAAGGCGTGACTCGATAGGAGAGCTTATCGTAGACATAATCGCGAATTAACAGCATCTTTCGCAAAATATTAGTCTCATCACCGACAGCTTCCTGTGCAGCAGCTTGAATGATGGGATGATCCATACTCAATCCATCATCATCGACCAGATAAAGCTTCTGCATTTCAGGAGATAGCTCAGGAACAAATTCCACCTCATTATCTTTGAGTTCGTATTTAATGCCATGCAATTCTAGGGTTGCTTTCCAACCAAACATCTGTGCTTCTTCAGGCTTGAGATTTCCTAGTTTAAAAGCAGCAACACGCTGACCATCAACGATTTCTTCTTCAAAGGGAAGCCCAATTGGCTCGATCGCTAATAGTTTCTGGCGATAGGTGTCAGTAGGATAAGCAACCCGCCATGTGAGGTTATAGATAGAAGTTGGCTCCTCAGAAGAAAGTTCTTCGAGATAAATCATCTCCACTTTATAACCAGTGGTGAGGGTGTAATTTAATTTTCCATCTTGATATTGATTAAACTTAAGTCGATGAATAAAGGTTTTTTCACGGGTAGAAACTGAAAATGGCTGATCTAAGTCGTTAGGATTATCACGAATGTAGTTTTCGTCACCTGAGTAAACCACATACAGATCATCCCCCAAAAATCCTAGCCCCATCGGATTGGGAAATGGAGTTAACCCACGATGTAAAACTTCACCTGTTTTCGCATTAAGTCGATAAACTGTCTCTTCGGTGCGATCGCTAACCCACAATTCTTCACCCACCAAAGTTAATGCTTCAAAACCTGCTCCTGGAGCATCCATAATTCGCAATAAGGTGCGGGTAGCCCGCCCAAACACAAAAATCTTACCTACTTCCTTAGAGCTTACATATACGCCGCCCTCAGATACGGCAATCCCATCGATCCGATTGGGTAATTCCATAAATGGCTGCAAATCAAAGTCAACCATGTTGCAGTAATAAATCCCATTGTCCTTAGTAATCCAAAGAGTCTCTCCTGCGATCGCTAAACCTGTTGCATCTCGAAACTGTGATGCTGTGGAATTATTCAGTACCGTCGCACCCTCAGAAAACGGATCAATTTTGAGTAAATGTCCTTGATAAGAATCAACACAAAGCGCATAGGGTTTGCCCTGAGTCAGATTATTTGCGTCGGTTTGCCACACTAAACCGTGAAGGTTATAAGCGCCAATGGGATAAATCGTGCTTGGTAAGCTAGACATAGGGTATTAGGCTGGTGGTTTGACTTGTAATTTGGACAGATTTTCGATTTTTTGCAAATCTTGATCTGACTTTAAAAGCAGCATTACTTCCGTAGCGAAGGCAACAGAAAGAAATTATCGCCTGAGTGCGTATAGGAAGAGTTGCCCATATCAACAATCTTACGATGGAAATGGGGTAAGCAATCTAGCGATCTCGTTATTAGATTCAATGGTGTGTTAATTTGGTTTGTCGGGGAGGTTAATCTACTAGCCGCAGTTCATCTCAGACATTTAAAGACATTAATTATTTCATCACAATTTTCTGGATCGCAAATGAAGCAATATTCTCTAATCACAACTATCTTGTATATCATCGGTCCAGTACTGATCATCGTCAGTCATTTTGGTTCGCTACTTGTTTTCATGACTGGCTTGTCATGGGGGGCGATCGCATGGATCGCAATTTCATATTTAATTCGTATGCTTGCGACGACAGGCATTTATCATCGATTACTCACCCACAAAAGCTATCAAGCTCCTGCACCTTTACTATGGATTGGTAGTATTGTGGCAGCCTCAGCAGGACAGATGGGACCAAGTTGGTGGAAAGCTCATCATATGGCTCATCATCAATATTCCGATCAAGCCCTTGACCCGCATTCCCCCTACACTCCTGCTCAGGGGATCAAAGGATTTTATTGGGCTCAAGGAGGATGGCTTCTGTCCCCCCACTTCTTTCCTGCCAAGCTCCCATCTGATGTAGAAAATGATCTGGTTTTAAAAGTGATTGACCGTTTACACTTTGTCCCTGTAGTGACACTTGGAGTGCTGTCATATTTCATGGGTGGACTTGAATATCTTGGGGCGTTCTTTCTCAGCACGACACTTTTGTTTCATGGGGTTCAAACTGTTAACTCGCTTAGCCATCTTTGGGGTGAGCGACCATTTATCACTAATGACCATAGTCGTAACAGTGGTTTGGTAGCATTTCTCACGCTAGGAGAAGGTTGGCATAATCTCCACCATGCCTTTCAGTCATCTAGTCGGCATGGGATCACTGTTCGTGATGGTCAAATAGTCTATTTGCCAGATCCAACTTTTAGTTTTATTAAACTGCTGGAGTTCCTCAAATTAGCCTCAAAGTTGAGATTACCTAGCGAAAAAGACTTGTTGGCAAAAGCTAACAATCAAAACTTGTATAGCAATGCAAGTTTTGATTGAGACATAAAACCCAAATAAAAGAAAGGCGGCGCGATGCGCCGCCTTTCTTTTATAGCTGATGCCATGCTTGTTAGGACACGAAACCAGAATACGAGTTGCGCCGCGCCGCGCCGCAACTCGTATTCTGATTTTGATTTATCGGAAAGATGGGTTTAAAACCCCGTGCTTCTAGGACGGCTTTATATTAATTAGATATTTTACATAATAAATACTATAATGTAAGCATGACACAAAAAGCTTTCAAGTACCGATTCTATCCAACTCCTGAGCAA
>DCSN01000026.1 GCA_002325645.1 Pseudanabaena sp. UBA1465 | reverse complement strand
CTACAAAACATGAATTTCTCAGGTAGGGGCAATGCCCCCGTGCTTGCCCTGTCACGCTAGCAGTAGGAGATTCATCATCTGCATTCCACGTAACATCAGTTAAACCTCAAAAAGTGAGTAGCGGCGCAGAGCGCCGCTACTCACTTTTTGAGGGTTTTAATTAACTGCCCGATGGCGATTTTCGAGCCAACTTTTGGGCATGGTTGTTTTTTGAGAAGGACTCATTAAAGGAATTGCCTTGCCGTTAATAAATGGGCGATCGCTAGGTATCAACAACCATAAACCCGCAATTTCTGAACCAACCCGATCGCGCCAATGCTCTATCCAATTAAGGCGATCGTACCTTGCCAACATTCCCACATGACTGAGTAAAACCGTGCAGTTAGTCACCGCTAACTGCTCATTGACCAGCATCAAGGCGCGATCGACTAATAACAGCAACTTATCCCAATCCCCCTCATAGGGTCTAGCATCAGTTTCCAGCACCAATTCCCAATCGACCTTAGCGCGATCGCTCACCTCTCGCAACGCATTTAGCAATAAATCCTCAAAACTCAGATGCAATATGGGCAAACGACTAGCGATTTCGGCGATCGCCTGTTGGTAATATCGTGACTGCACTAAAATCACCAAAAAAGATCCTTGCTTGATTCCGCGTTGCAACTTCTCTTCAAACAACCGTGCATCCGCCGCCGCCTCATCGATTTCACCCAGCGCACCAACTGCCGTTGGTTGTCGCGAAAAAGAATTGATTGAAGATGAGTTTAAAAAAGGACTAAGTAACCGATTCACATAACAGCCCCAACCATCGGCTCCCTTAGCATCCCAAATCAGATCCAAACCTGCCGCCGCCAGTAATTGATCTAATTCAGGGCGATCGGGAATATTGGCAGCTTCAGGATATCGACTATCAAGGCGATCGCAAATCTCGGCAATGGCTAAAGTTGGCACTCCCAATAGCGCACCTTGCGACAGCTTTAAAGCCCTTCCTGCATCCATACCGCGTGGATAAAACTCTTGGCGACTAGATAGCGCCGCCTGTTGTGAAGCAACGGTCGCTAGTTGCATCAGGCGTTTGTCTGTCAGCGCTTCCGCCATCGGTGCGGCGATCGTGCGTAATTGGGAAACTGCTCGCAGTGGTGGTAATAGAGGATCGCTTTCGGCTAGGCGATCAGCAACTTGACCAATGGCGATCGCATAGTTCAATGCTTCCTGATTAGCGGCAATCATAGGCGATCGCAAATTTTCGTGGTTGTCGTAGAGCCGAAAGCGTGGTTTTGCCATCGCCGCTTCTACTTCTAAAACAATTTGCAAAATGGCGATCGCATATTTAGTACGCTGCGGCTCATCGTAATAGGAACCTCGCGCCACCAAGATGGCTGCCGCCGCCTCATCTAAGGACATCACCAGCCCCACATTGGCTAAAATTTCTGCGACATCACCCCGCAATCTCACAATTGCCGCATCCTTCACCCAACGGCTTTTAGTTTTGGGTGAACCTTTGCCACTGGCGCGGCTGATGCGTTGCACCAATGTATCGATACTCAGCTTGCTAGGGTCAGCAACATTCTGCGATCGCAATTCATGAACTTCCGCTTCGGCAAGCTCTTTATCGCGTAACTGTTTGACGACATCCGCAATCTCGCGCTTGGTTTTACTGCCAACCCCACGCAGACTGATCAGCCAAGCATTCTGTACTGATAATAAGTCCTTAACCAAGAGGATATTATTGCGATCAAGAACTTGCAAGGCTCTTGCGTCTAGACCGAGTTCCGTGATCGGCGTATCCCCTGTGGCGATCGCCAGTTGTTCCTGAAGATTAAGTCGCTCTTCTTCGGTGAGGGTTGCGCCCGATGGTTCGATCGCGGCAAAGCATTCTTGCCATTCGCGTAGCATTTGCTCGGCATTGTCAAAGCGATCGGTAATATCACGGCGCAGTGCTTTGGCAAAGAACTCTGGCAAACTATCGCGCAAAGCCAAGTCAAACAACTCCGCATCAATCGTAATTTCGCATTCCAAAAAGGAAGGATTGCTAATCCCATCCCCCCATTTAGGAATTGTACCTGTGGCTAGTTCATAGAGCGTAATGGCGATCGCATAGCGCTCTGCATAGCTATCCCAAATGGGTGGATTGCGGAGCGGCAGCAGTGGATCGAGATAACCTATCGTACCAGCTTGAATTTGCTCAAGTGGTGCTTTGGACAAGGAAAAGTCAAATAAAACTGCATGGAGGCGATCGCCTCTCCCCACCTGCCCCACGGTAATATTATCGGGTTTAATATCACGATGATAGACTTTTTGATCTTCCAAATAGCGCACCGCATTGAGTAAATCTTCCCCAAACCGACCCAACAGTTCCAAATGTAATTGACCTTCACGGCGGAGTCTCTGCCCTAGGGTTTCGATTTTTTTCTCACTTCTTTTGTCAGATTTTTTATCCACATAGACTGGATTCATCAAAAATGCCACGCGATCGCCAACCATTTCTAGACCGCGAAACTCGACAATCGATTCGTGGCGCAGTCTTTGTAAAATTTCGGCTTCACCGCGTAGGCGATCGTTATACTCAGGATCGTTGGCAACTTTGATCACATATTCTTGACCATCGCGCTGCACCAAAAACGCGATCGCTGAACCACCCTGCCCCAAACGGTGCAGCACTTCAAACCTTCCAGCCAAAATATCGCCCTTCTGTGCCAAATTAGGATCTTCCACAAGAATTTCCATTTCCGATGGAGCGGTTAGTTCATCTTCCACCAATTCCAAACGCTCTAAAAATTCCGTCGTCGAGCCAATCCGTAAACTCACATCAGGATGGGTACTTAACTGAATTAATTCCTGCAATTCCTTCCCCACCCCATCAATTACGCCACTGATTTGCAGTCCTTTCGTGGCTCTCAGCTTATTGCTAAGTTCCACCCCATCACTAGCAGGCGGCTGACCCGAAAATAAATGATAGGCGATCGCGCCCAAGGAAAATATATCGAGATGTTCGCCTTCACTAATGTTAGACAGCGCTTCAGGTGCTAGATAAGCCTTACTCGCATCATCCACCAACACCGACACATGACTAGTCGCCGCGATCGCGGTTGTTCCCCCCGTAGTCGAAGAATCTTCACGATAGCCCACCTGCCAATTCAAAATCTTAATCTGTCGCCTTTGCCGCGATAGCTCCACCACCAAAATACTCTGGGGGCAAAGAGCGCGATGCACTACCCGTTTTTGATGGGCATAGGCGATCGCCTCTGTAATTTGGCGCAGTAGCTCCAGACGCATATCTACGCTCAAAATATCTTTATGTTGCAGCAAATAAAGATCTAACCGCATTGAGTCAGGATCATGATCAAAAACAATCGCCGATCCCAGTTGATGCTCCGTATAGCCATAGGTGCGTAAAATCCCTGGGTGCTGCAAAGATTCCAGTATCTGAAATTCCCTTAGAGCCGCCCGTTCGACGATCTTTTTCTCAGCATCTGTCCAGTTACTATGCACGAGATACAACCGCACCCTTTTTATAGAGTTCGGCAAGCTCACATGATCTGCCTGCCAGTCCTGATAGCCCTGTCCTTCGCCAATCTGTGTTTTGAGCAGGTAATCACTAACCCGCCGTTGTTGCTGTGATTTGCGAATCCCCGCCTGTTCCATCGCGAGGGCAAAGGCTTTACTGGTGGGGCGATCGTGTATCCCCCTAGGCTCATCTAAACCCAGACAATCCCGCTTCAGCAATGCCGAAATAATTCCCGATCGCATCGGTTTAGTCGCTGTGGCTACGCGATCGCGCAAACAGATTCGCAGTCGGGCATTGTCCTTCAAGTCACATTTGAGATCGGTTGCCGAGCAGAAAACTAAGGCTTCGATAAAGGGCAATTTATACTTACCCCGAAAGGCTTTTTGTGAACCAAGCAGCGATCGCAATTTCTTAGCCTTGCTATTTGCCAAAATCAACGGATTATCATAGGCGCGAGACTTGCCATCATTTTCCCAAAACCAAGTCCCACTGTCCCCTGACAATCTACCTGGACGGCTTTTAATTTCGACTAAAAATACACCTTGGAGCGTAAACACCAATAAATCGACTTCGTTAATACTGCCATCACTAGCAACAAACTCAAAATTCGACCAAGCCCGATAGGGTTCATAGGTCGGAAAATGCTGCCGCACATATTCAAGCGCTTCTTTCTCCCAAGGAAAATTTGACTCGGTAACTGTGATCCAGTTACTGGGACTAGTCATAAAAGACCTCTCGATACG
>DCSN01000092.1 GCA_002325645.1 Pseudanabaena sp. UBA1465 | reverse complement strand
AATGATGGAACTGAATCAACCACCTACTAGCATCCAATAGCATTAATATTAAATCCTCTCTTCATCGGAATGATATAAACGGATTGACAAGGAAGTCGTGTCCCTACAATTAATGGGGTAGGGACACGACTTCCTTGTCACTCGGTATCATTCCGATGCAACCGGAAACGATATAACGAAGTATTTTTGTCAGAAATTACGCACTCGGACCTGAGAAACCGGGTTTTTACCAAATCTGTCTGCTGTAACGTGTCTTCTCGTAAAAAACCCGGTTTCTGACCACCCGTGCGCTAAAAATATCAAGATTCACCAACCAAGGGTTCAGTTAAATCCAGAATCTTCTCAAACTGAAACTTCTTCACCCAATTTCTGAGAGTTTGAAGCTCGAAAGCGTGAGATTCAGGAATGTCATCAAGGAGTTGAGAAACTAATTCTGAATCCGCGTCAAGAGCTGCTTCATGGAATTTTACAATCCATTTTTTTGACATCGCTGCTAATAAATCTGTTACATTTAACGGTTCTCCCGTCACATTAGAAGGGGGATACAGTGGCTCTTCTTCTTGATAAATATAACTGACACCCAAATGTTTTGCCATGATGTCAAAGATGGCTTCTTTCTGGAACTGTTTTCGCACAAAATCATCGCAGCCAGCCGATAAAATAACTGCCTTTTCTTCTTCCCACACGCTAGCAGAAATAGCAATAACAGCAGTAGCTTGACCTTTGATGGTGCCTTTAATCTGTTTCGTGGCTTCATAACCATCCATAACGGGCATTCTCATGTCCATCCAGATGAGATGCGGTGAGTATGAATCCCAAATTTCCAGGGCTTCAATACCATTAGTTGCTTCTTGTAGTTCAAAACCAAGAGGTTTGAGGAGTGTAACTAACAGTTTCCGATTGTCATCTTGATCATCGACTACTAGGATACGATATTGGGGTTGATTGGGTGCTAAAGCAATGACGCGATGATTGTAGGGTTGGTTTTGAATTGCGCTATCAGCGATGCCCACAGAAATGTCAAATTGAAATGTTGTGCCAGAGGTCGCTAGAGGCTTTGTATCATCAGATAATTCCCTGAGAGGCATTCCAGAGGTGAAAACTTTGCCGCCACTAATGACTGTTATTTCACCTCCCATCAAGCGGACAAATTGATGGCTAATGGTCAGTCCTAATCCCGTTCCTTGTTGCACTTTTTGACCTGATGCTGTTTGCACGAAGGGCTTGAATAGTTGCTCCAGTTCGTCTGCGGCAATGCCAACTCCCGTATCTTTTATTTCAAAGGTAATGGTTTTTGGTTTTTGGTTGTTTGTTATTTGTGTTTCGGCTTCACTTTTGCCTTTGGCATTTTTACTTTTTACTTCTACAGACACGCTTCCAGAAGAGGTAAACTTAAGGGCATTACCGATTAAGTTAATTAGCACTTGCCGTAACTTAACTTCATCAGCGTAGATGTATTTGGGAACATCGGCAGCACATTCAAATCGTAATTGTAAGCCTTGATCTTTGGCTTTCAACGCAAACATATCCTCGATATCAGCTAATAAGTGATGGATGTTTAAATTATTTTCCGAGAGCGTCATGCGTCCAGCTTCGACTTTGGAAAGGTCAAGCACCTGATTAATTAGAGATAATAAATGATCTCCACTGCGATGAATAATGTTAAGGTTTTCTTTTTGTTCATTTAACAGATTTTGATCCTGATTCATCAGTTGAGAAAAGCCGAGAATGGCGTTGAGGGGAGTTCGCAATTCGTGGCTCATGTTGGCAAGGAAAGTGCTTTTGGCGAGGTTGGCGGCAACGGCTGTTTCTTTTGCTAGTTCGAGTTCTGCTTCTGTTTTTTTGCGCTCGCTAATTTCTTGTTCTAAACGGACATTTTCGATGAGGGTTTTTTCGGCTTGTTTGCGATCGCTAATATCTTGAAAAGCTGCGATCGCATATTCTACATTACCCGTCTCATCGAAAATTGGCGTACTGGTTGCTTCTACAGAAATAATCCGCTCATTTTGATATAATTCCAAGTCATCTGCTCGTGCTTTTTCACCGCCAAGCGATCGCACGACGGGAAACTGTGCCACTGGGTATATCTCCCCAGTGCCGGCTCGATAAACGCCATAGGTTTCTGATAGTTGCTGGGTTTCTGTTTTTGGTAAATCTTGAATATTCAGTAACTGCTGTGCAACTTGATTGGTGTAGATGATTTGTCCTTTGGCGTCGTGAACGGAAATGCCCAGGGGAATAGCATTGAGGAATTTATTCAGGCGATTTTGCGTCGATTGTACTTGGGTGTAGAGTCTGGCGTTGGTAAGGGCGATCGCCGCCTGACTTGATAATAGTTGAATTAGTTCCAGGCGATCGGGTGTAAAGACGCCATCTGCTAAATTATTTTCCAAGTAAACAATGCCAATTAATTGCCCTTGATTCAGCAGAGGAGCGCAAAGAATTGACTTGGGCTGCTGTGTTTTGATATAAGCATCTTGGGTAAATCTGCCTTCACGATAAACATTGGTTTCAATCAGTCCTTCTTGAGTCCTTTCAACATAGTTAATTACCGATAAAGGCAGGCAGGTTTCTATTGGAGTCGATTGCAACACCATCACCTGATTTGAGTTAGC